>CAVJCD010000209.1:0-4089 GCA_963648005.1 Tannerellaceae bacterium
GGGGTGAAACTGTATGCCCCTTACGTTGTATGTGCGGTGGCGCAAAGCCATGATTTGCTTCTCCTCGGCATCCTCAGCAGTTATCTCGAGGCATTCGGGAAAGTTCTCCCGTGAAACGACCCACGAATGATAGCGTCCGGCGCGGAAGCCCGTCTCAAGACCATCAAACAGAGGGTCGCAAGCCGTCACCCTAATGTCGGAACATATGCCGTGGTGCACTTTTGTGAGGTTCACGAGTTTTGCCCCGAAGGCTTCGCCAATGGCTTGCTCGCCAAGGCATACGCCAAGGATGCTTTTTGTGGGGGCATACCTGCGGATTAATGGAAGCAGAATGCCTGCCTCCCGGGGGATGCCCGGACCTGGCGAAAGAAGTATCTTGTCGAAACGTTCAACCTCTTCAAGTGTAATCTTATCGTTGCGGTAGACCTCTGTGTCTGCCCTCAACTCCTTCAGCATGTGCAGCAGATTGTAGGTAAAGGAGTCGTAATTGTCTAAAAGTAATATCTTGTTCATATGGTTCAGTTCTTTATTTTTTCTGCCAAAAGGATTGCGCTCTTCAGTGCTCCCAGTTTGTTGTTCACTTCTTGCAGTTCCCGCTCGTCGTTGCTACGGGCAACGATGCCGGCACCCGCCTGGTAATACAATACATTGCCACGGCTCACAAACGTGCGGATGGTGATGGCTTGATTGATGTCGCCGCTCAAGCCTATAAAACCGATGCATCCGCCGTAAGCTCCACGGTTGTGCTTCTCTATCTCGGTGATAAGCTGCATGGCGCGTACCTTGGGGGCACCGCTGAGGGTTCCTGCCGGGAATGTGTCGATATAGGTCTTGATGGGGGTGCTGTCGCTGTTTATCTCGCCACTGACGCGCGAAACAAGATGGATTACGTGGCTATAGTATTGTACCTCCTTATAGAAATCGACATGTACGTCGTGGGCATTACGGCTAAGGTCGTTGCGTGCAAGGTCGACCAACATCACGTGCTCGGCATTCTCCTTCGGGTCTGACAGCAAGGCTTCCGTACGTTGCTTGTCGATGGCCATATTACCGGTGCGAAAAGCTGTACCGGCAATGGGGTCGATGCTGGCATGGCTGCCCGTCACCTTGCAGTGTGTCTCCGGTGAGGAGCCAAAGATGCGGAATCCTCCGAAGTCGAAATAAAACAAATAGGGTGAGGGGTTAATGCTTCTCAATGCACGGTACACCTTGAAGTCGTCACCCATGAACGGCTGTTCGAAGCGTCGGCTGAGCACAATCTGGAAAACGTCGCCACGCATGCAGTGCTTTATTCCTTCCCGCACCGATGCCTTGTATTCCTCATCGGTGATGGGCGAAGATTCCCTCCCATCTGTCCGAAAGTTGTAGGATGCATAGTTACGGTTTTCTATCAATGCTTCTATCTCCTGAAGGTTGCTCTTTTCATCTTCCTCCAGCAGTTCAATCAGCGTCAGTTCGTTTCTGAAGTGGTTGAACACAAGGATATCCTTATACAAGATGTAAAGCATGTCGGGCGCATCGTTGTCTTCGTGATGAGTCTCCATAACGGGGATATTCTCGAAGTAACGTACGGCATCGAATGCCGTATATCCGAACAGTCCGCAGACATTGCTCTCGTTGCCTTCAATGCTGAAACGTTGAAGGAAAGTCCTCATCACCTCTGCCACGTTGCGTCTTTCGATAAGAGGCGTCACTTCACGGCTGCCATCGGGGAAAACCTCCGTGCTCTCGCCATTGTTGATGCTGATGCTTGCCAGCGGGCGGAGGGCTATGAAAGAAAGACTGTTTTCGTTTCCGTGAAAGTCGGAGCTCTCCAGCAGTGCCGATTCCGGATAGATGTCGCGTACTTTCAGATAAATGCTTACCGGCGTATGCAAATCGCCCGGCACCTGTTTGCTTATTGCTTTGAAATGATAATTCTTCATAGGTCGTTTATTGTGTCTTTATATTTGATGTATGTGTCCATATCCTTGTCTCCTCGTCCCGAAACTGTAAGCACCACCACATCATTTGGTTTGAAACGAATCTTGCCGAGTGCCCCCAAAGCATGCGCACTTTCCAGCGCGGGGATGATTCCCTCAAGGCGTGTCAGCTCGAACGCCGCTTTAAGTGCTTCATCATCGTTGATGGCCATGACCAAAGCGCGGTGTGTGGCGGAGAGGTTGGCATGAATCGGACCAATACCCGGATAATCCAGTCCGGCAGAGATGGAGTAGGGCTCCTCAATCTGCCCGTCTTCGTTTTGCATCACCAGCGTACGTGCGCCATGGATAACACCTTTCTTTCCCAGTTGGATGGTGGCTGCGCTACGGCCGGAACATATTCCCTCGCCGCCGGCTTCTGCCAACACTATTTTTACTCTCTCGTCATCGATAAAATGATAGATTGTACCTGCGGCATTGCTGCCTCCTCCCACACAGGCAATAAGGTAATCGGGATAGCTTCGCCCTTCTTTCTCCAACAACTGTTTCTTTATCTCCTCGCTGATGATAGACTGAAGGCGTGCCACCATATCAGGATAAGGATGTGGACCAACGGTTGAACCTATAATATAGTATGTATCGGAAGGGTGGCAACACCAGTCGCGGATGGCTTCGTTCGTTGCGTCTTTCAATGTCATATTGCCGGAAGTGACCGGCACAACCTTTGCGCCGAGCATTTCCATTTTCTGAACGTTGATGTGTTGGCGTTCCACGTCGGTCTTGCCCATATATACGATACACTCCATGTTCATCAAGGCACAGACGGTGGCAGTAGCCACGCCATGTTGTCCGGCTCCTGTTTCGGCTATGATGCGTGTTTTGCCCATGCGCCGGGCCAAAAGAATCTGACCGATGGTGTTGTTGATTTTGTGAGCACCCGTATGGTTCAAATCTTCCCGTTTCAGATATATCTTGCAGCCATACTTTTTGCCCAACCGTCCGGCAAGGTAGAGTGGAGAGGGGCGACCTACATAGTCGCGAAGCAATCCTTCGAACTCTTGTTTAAAACTTTCGCTCTCCAACACCTTCAGATAGGTGTTTTGCAAGTCTTCCACACACTGATGGAGAATCTCGGGGACATACGCCCCACCGAACTCTCCGTAGTAACCGTTCTCGTCAACTTGATACGTTTTCATTTTTCTATATTGTTCTTAAATACGATTGGACATAAAAAAAGAAGGTCTGCCGCAATTGCGGCAGACCTTCTTTGTCAACTTAAAAATTTTTCGATTATGGGAAATTAGCGGAATTTCTTAACAAAACATGGGTACTGCGTTCCTTGCGACTGTATGAGTAGTAAAGAGCGCCACCACCAACATGTATTTATTGTAAACGTTGTCATTTGTTGTTTCCTTATGGCGGCAAATGTAGGCATTCTTTGATAGGTGACAAATGTTTTGTTACTTTTTTGCGAAAAAATATCAGTTCAAAACTTCATACCTTTACCGCCATGAAACCTACGGATGAGCTTCAGAGATTTGTAAAAGAGCATGCAGGGGACGATTTGATGCGCCTTCTGCTCAGCGCTTCACGTTATCCTTCGATTGATGTTCCGTTTGCGGTAGACCAGATTGCTTCGCGCCGCAAGATTAAAGAGAAACTACCCTCGTGGTATGCATGCGATGCGTTGTTGTTTCCCTCAAAGTTGTCTGCCGAGCAATGCTCGTCGGAGCAGACAGCCCGCTACAAACAACGTCTCGTTAATGCCGGCGAAACCCTGTGCGACCTTACCGGCGGATTGGGCGTCGACAGTTATTACTTCTCCCGCTGTGTCAATCATGTTGATTACATAGAACGTTTCCCCTCTTATTGCGAGGTTGCGCGACACAACTTCTTGGTCTTGGGGGCGGACAACATAAATGTTATTGAAGGAGACTGCATGTCTGTCATCTCACATTTACCTCGGGTTGATGTCTTTTATATAGACCCTGCCCGCCGTGGCGATGCAGGACAACGGGTTTATGCTTTGCAAGACTGTGAACCGGATTTGACAAACGTATTGCCCAAGCTGCTCCTTCGTGCCCCCAAGGTGATAGCCAAGCTTTCTCCCATGGCAGATATTAGGCAGACACTCGAATTGTTGCCTCATACAACCTGTGTACATGTC
>CAVJCD010000210.1:0-4080 GCA_963648005.1 Tannerellaceae bacterium
GTGTTATAGCAAAGTGGCATATGTTAATTTTGAGAGTCAAAAATACCTTCAGTCACTTTTTGAACAGAACTTCGATACGCAACGCATTATTACCACAATCAATGCAGCTACGGGTGTAACGTGTACCGCCGGTGACACACTTATATTTCTCGACGAGATACAGGCTGCTCCGGGTGGCATCACATCGTTGAAATATTTCTGTGAGGAAGCGCCGGAATATCACGTTATAGCAGCGGGGTCGTTGCTTGGTATCGAATTGCATGGCGGCGAGTCGTTCCCGGTGGGAAAGGTGCAGTTTATGCAAATGTTTCCAATGGATTTCAACGAGTTTCTGCAAGCTCTTGGTGAAGGAAACCTTGCCGCACTCATTGCCTCTGCCGACTGGACCGCCATCAGCATGTTTGAAACCAAACTGCACGAACTGCTGAAATACTATTACTTTGTTGGTGGTATGCCTGAAGCGGTGCTTTCTTTCTCGCAATATCGTGACTGGAACGGCGTGAGGGAAATACAGGACGCCATCCTTAAGAGTTATGTGCGCGACATGTCGAAACATGCTCCGCACGAAGTGGTGCCACGGATAACAGACGTGTGGAACTCCATTCCTGCCCAGTTGAGCAAAGAAAATCGCAAGTTTGTGTATGGTGCATTGAGGCAAGGGGCACGTGCCCGCGAGTATGAGATTGCTCTGCAGTGGCTGAAGGATGCCGGTCTGATATATATTGTTCACAATGTGTCGGCACCGCGTGTACCGCTTAAGAGTTACGAAAACCGCGCGGCTTTCAAAATATATGCTCTTGACGTGGGTTTGTTGGCTGCAATGGCAGGGCTCAAGCAACATACGTTGGTAAGCGGAAACGAAGTTTTTACCGAGTTTAAAGGTGCGCTGACCGAACAGTATGTGTTTCAGCAATTGCATCCAAGCCACGATTTGTATTACTATTCGAAAGCCAACAGCACGCTTGAGATAGATTTCTTGCTGCAGGACGAGAATGACTGCATAGTACCCTTCGAGGTAAAGGCCGAAACAAACGTTAAGGCAAAAAGTTTGCGAATGTTTGTCACAGAACAGAAGTCAACAACTGCCTACCGTATGTCTATGAACCCGTATAGAAAGGAAGATTGGCTTGTCAACATGCCGCTTTACGCTGTGGCAAATATGTAGAGACGGGGAACGGAAACGGCCTCATATGGGAAGAAATACTGCGAATGCGTAAATTTTACGCAAAATGTTTGGCGGTTTGGGTTTGATGTTTCATCTTTGCGTAGAAATTACGCAACGCAAGATGGACAATAAAGAATACACCTACAAATATCCTCATCCAAGTGTCACCACAGACTGTGTGATATTCGGCTTCGACGGAAACAAACTCAAAGTACTGCTCATAGAGCGTGGCATCGAGCCGTTCAAAGGCAAATGGGCCTTTCCTGGCGGATTCCTTAAGATGGAGGAGTCGGCAGAAGAGGGCGCGTTGCGTGAACTCAAGGAGGAGACAGGTTTGACCGGAGCCTACATACGGCAGTTTCATGCTTTCACAGCTCCCGACCGAGACCCGCGTGAGAGGGTGATAACCATTGCATACTATGCCTTGGTGCGCTTGCAGGAGGTTGCGGGGGGCGACGATGCTGCGCGGGCACAGTGGTTCTCGCTCAACGAGGTGCCGTCGTTGGCTTTCGACCACGACAGGATACTGCGCTTGGCCGAGATGGAACTGCGCCGACAGATACACTTCGAGCCCGTGGGCTTCGAGCTTTTGCCGGAGAAGTTCACCATGAAAGCCTTGCAGCAATTGTATGAGGCAATACTGAATGTAAAGTTCGACCGCCGTAATTTCTACAACAAAATGCTTCATCTCGGCCTCTTGACACCTCTTGGCGAAACGGTGAAGGAACAGGGGAGGAAAGACGCGGTGCTCTACACATTCAATCCCCATATGTATGAGGAGATGAAACAGAAGGGATTCAGACTGGAATTTTAACCACACAAAAAAGTTTTTGATTATGAGAAATTTGTTACTGAGCGAAGCCATTGGCGACATTGCCGGCAAACCCTACGAGTTCCGTGAAAGCACGAAAGACTACAACAAGGTGAATCTCCTGCACCCCAAGAACACCTACACCGACGACACGGTGTGCACCTTTGCATGCGCCGAGGCGCTGCTCCATCACTCCGACATGGCTTCTACGCTCTGGAGCAGATGTCGCGCCGACGGATATCGTGGCTACGGAGGTCGCTTCGAGAGGTGGATGTGGGCGCCGGAAGTGAAAGAAGCATACAATTCGTTTGGCAACGGTAGCGCCATGCGTTGCTCGGCAGCCGGATGGATGGCGCACACAAAAGAAGAATGTATTGACCTTGCCACGCGGACGGCTATGCCCACTCACAACCATCCCGAAGGAATCAAGGGCGCGGTGGCAACGGCTTTGGCAATATTCTATGCAAATAACGGTAAGGGCAAGGACTTCATCCGCACGAATGTGCTCGGGGAGTATTACCCCGACTGGAGCAGCAAGACCTATGAGGGGATAAAGCCCGCTTACCGCTTCGACTCCACCTGCCAGGGAACGGTGCCTGCCGCACTGATTTGCATGCTCGAAAGCAAAGATTATGAGGACTGCCTTAAGCTCGCCATCTCGCTCGGTGGTGATGCCGACACGCTGGGCGCCATTTCCGGTCCCATGGCATATGCCCACTACAGGGAAATGCCCGAGGCGCTGATTCAAAACGCCCAGGAGAAGCTCCCCCAGTGGATGCTCGACCTCAATGACGAAATGGACAACTACTGCAGCAAACCATAAACCTCTTACGGGTTTTGTCGGGGAAACGAAAATTACCGCCTTTGGGATGTTATTGTGTTTTTTTTGGGAATTATGCGCCCGGGCTATGATATCCAAATGTTTTTCATATATTTGTGGCATTAACGTCGCATGGCTCCGGGCAGAAGGGGTTTGCGGCACAGTATTAACTTAAACCTATAAATCATGTCCAAAACCATTTCGGAGATTAAGAATCTCACCCGCGCAAGAAATGCGGAACACTACTGGTTGCAGGAGGCGCTCTTGAAAGACATTACCCAAGAGTTCGCCGCCAAGTATCAACTCCTCCCTCTCTACACCGCCTTCGTCAAAGCCTTCGAGAATGAGAAAGCCGTATTTCGCAATACACAGAGGTTTAAGGATACCAAGCCATTGGAAGAAAAGGCGGCGGAACGTAATCGCCTGTTTCTCCATATCCGTTTGATTATCCGGGGCATGAAGCTGGGGCTCGACGCTGCGGCAGTAAAGGCGGCAGAGGTGTTGTCGTTCATCACAAAGCCATACGGCATGGCTGCCGCAAAGCCGGATGCCGAAGGCTCGGTGCAGATAATTGATTTGGTAAAGAAACTTGAGTCTTCGGAATATAAACAGCATGTCAAAACCTTAGGGCTGACCAAAGCCGTGGCTGCGCTCAAGAAGGCCAACGACGAGTTTGAATATCTCTACTCTCATCGCGCGAAAGAGAAACGGGTGAGAAGCGCTACGGAAGGTCTGAAAAAGATACGAAGCAAGGTGGATAAAGCCTTCTTCGACCTCTCGAAAGCCATCAATGCCCTCTACGCCGTGAACGCGTTGGTGGGAAAAGACGCTGAGAAGGAGGCGGAGATAGGCACGGTGATTGACACGATGAATGCCAATATACTGCAGTTCGCCATTACTCTCTCGCGCCGCCAGATAGGAAGAAAATCACTGATTTCGGAGAACACAACATCTGCGGAAGACAGCGAAACCGGCAGCAACGATGCCGAAAACTCTGTCGCAGACACAGAAATCGAAAGCACGGAGACGGGAAACAATCCCGGAGAGACAGAGTAGAGCATCCTCTCTGTTAAAACAAACCCTTTGAGCCTCGGAAATCCCAATCCGGGGCTTTTTTATATTCGTTTTAATATCGTATCCTCCCCGCACAAGGTTGGGAAAGTACTTTTGTGTGCGTGTGCGTCGTTGCACAAGGTTGGGAAAATACTTTTGTGTGCTCGTGCGTCGTTGCACAAGGTTGGGAAAGTACTTTTGTGTGCGTGTGCGTCGTTGCACAAGGTTGGG
>CAVJCD010000211.1:0-4055 GCA_963648005.1 Tannerellaceae bacterium
TCTTCTTCCAACCCGGAGGTTATGGCAACAGCGGCAGCATGAAGAAGGGTGGAGCAACAGGACGTCCGTGGTTTGGTCAACGCGATGCCCGCAAGGTGCCCAAGGTTATTCGCACCGGCTCAGCCAACGTCGACTTCACCGACAAGCTGGCGAAGATGGAGGAGGAAAACTATCCTTACGATTTCGCAGTGTTTTCATGGTCGCTTTGGGACAACAACCCTCTGGACGCCGATATACCATACGCAGTGAAGGAATGGAACGACAAATATGCTTATCCCAAGATTCGCGTCTGCGGCGGACATGAGATAATGACAATGATTGAAGAAAAGTATGGCGACAGTCTGCCTACAGTCTCGGGCGATTACACAGAGTATTGGACCGACGGACTGGGTACAGCAGCCGGATTGACTGCCAAGAACCGCAACGCCAAGGAAAGATTGGTGCAGGCAGAGACCATTTGGTCGATGCTTGCCGACGGCTCAAAAGCTCCGCGTGAGGACTTCGACGAGGCATGGCGCTATGTACTTCTCAGCACAGAGCACACCTGGTGTTTCGAGAATCCCGAAGACCCGTATTTCCAGGATGCAATATGGAAAAAGAAACAATCCCTTTTCCACGAAGCCGAAGAACGCTCGCTGGATATGATGGACATGGTGCTTGCACCCGTTACCGACAAATCGAAGGGTGGAGGCGAAGCTCCCGAAGGTCCGTCGAAGGGTGGCATTGCCGTGTTCAACATGCATACATGGCCTATGGGCGGTGTAGTCAAGCTCTCGGCAAAAGACAGCAAGAAGGGCAACAAGGTGATTGACCAAAACGGCAAAGAGGTGTTGTCGCAGCGTCTCTCCACAGGCGAGTTGTTGTTTAAGGTGCAAGAGGTGCCGGCTCTTGGCTCCGCTCATTTCCGCGTAGTGGAAGGAGAGTGCACGCTTGCGGGCAGCTGCCGCGTGGATGGTACCACACTCGAAAACGACTTGCTCACTCTCAGCATCGACCCCTCCACGGGCAATATCGTTACGCTTAAGAAGAAGGGCAGTGATTATAACTACGTGGCAGAGGGTGCAAACACATTCGCATGGCTACCCGCCAACGTGGATGACCCGAAGGCTGACACGGTGAAGACCGTATCGGTGGTGGAGAACGGCCCCCTGGCAGTGGAAATATTGGTTACATCCAAAGCAATGGGTTGTAGGGGTGTCTCACGTTCGGTGCGCCTGCAGGCAGGACAGCCGTGGGTGGAGATTTCGAACATTGTTGACAAGCTGCCGCTCAAGGACAAGGACGGCATTCACTTTGGTTTTGCCTTCAACATCCCGAACTCCAAGACAAGAGTGGATATCCCATGGGGCGTGATGGAGGTGGAGAAAGACCAATGGAAACAAGCCAACCGCAACTGGATAGCTATGCAGCGTTGGGTGGATGTGTCGAACAGTGAGCGCGGCGTTACATGGTGCTCCTTGGATGCTGCCATGTTTGAATATGGCAACCGCTATGCCAACATAGCAATGAGTTGGGGCAGCAAGGGCAACTGGATTACACAGTTTCCCCAGAGTTCTACAGTCTACTCCTGGGCGATGAACAACCACTGGCATACCAATTTCCCGTCAACGCAAGACGGACCGGTGTTGTTCCGCTACCGTATGTATCCTCACGAGGCATTCGACGTGGTGGAGACAAACCGTTTCGGATTGGGACAAACGCAGCCGCTCGTCTACGTGCCTGCCGACAAAGACCCTAAGACGCAGCCTTTGATTGCCATCGACAATCCCAAGGTGTATGCCACCATTATCAAGTCGCTTGCCACGGACGGGGCAATGATTGTGCGCCTCCGTTCTCTCTCCGAGGGTGAAGAGAATGTAGCGCTCACCTTCCCCGGAAAGACACCCAAGCGTGTATCGGTGTGCGAGAAGGAAGACATAGCCTCTCGGGATGTCACCGGCAACCTTGTGATGGCACCATACGGACAGAAAACACTTAGACTGGAATACTAACCGCATAAACGGATAATGTCATGAAGAAGATAAAACTGATGGTGGCACTCTGCCTTGCAGGTTGCATGGCGGTGCAGGCAAGAGAATATCACGTTTCTGCCACCAAAGGCAATGATGCCAATCCGGGAACCGAAGATGCACCCTTTAGGACCATAGGCAGGGCAGCAGAGTATGCTTACCCCGGTGATGTAATAACAGTGCACGAGGGCACGTACCGCGAATGGGTCAATCCCCCACGTGGTGGCGAGAGCGACACCAAGAGGATTGTCTATCGTGCCGCATCGGGAGAGAAAGCCGAGATAAAGGGCTCGGAGAGAATTACCGGATGGACAAAAGACGGGGACGGCGTATGGAAGATTACGATAGAGAACACATTCTTCGGCAATTATAATCCTTATACCGACCTTGTCTATGGTGATTGGTTCGACGGCAGAGGCAGGCAGCATCACACCGGTGAGGTGTTTCTCAACAACCGTTCGCTCTTCGAAAAGGCAACGCTCGATGAGGTGCGCAACCCCGTGCCTTTCGAAGACAGTAAGGATAAGGACGCCAGCACCTATACTTGGTATTGCGAGAGCAATGGCTCGAGCACAACCATTTGGGCGAACTTCCATTCTTCCAATCCCAACAAGGAATTGGTGGAAATTAGCACACGCCCCACTTGTTTCTACCCTGAGAAGCAAGGCGTCAACTATCTTACAATACAAGGTTTCCATATCAGCCAGGCAGCTACGCAGTGGGGAGCACCCACGGCAGAGCAGATAGGTATGGTGGCCACGCATTGGAATAAGGGATGGATAATAGAAGACAATGTGATAAGCAACTCCAAATGTTCGGGCATCACCCTGGGCAAGGAGCGCAGCACGGGCCACAACGTATGGCTCAACGATATGAGCATAGACGGCTCGCTCCACTACATAGAGGTTACCTTCAATGTCATCCGTCATGGTTGGAACAGCGACAATATAGGGCATCACATCGTTCGCGGCAATGATATTTCGCATTGCGAGCAGACCGGCATCTGCGGTAGTATGGGCTCTGCCTTCAGTCTCGTAGAGAACAACCATATACACGATATATGGGAGAAACGTCAATTCTCTGGGGCTGAGATAGGGGGGATAAAGTTCCATGCCGCAGTGGATACCCGCATTGTCCATAACCGAATCCACAATACAGGCCGCGCCATTTGGCTCGATTGGATGACACAAGGTACGAGGGTCTCGAGAAACCTCTTCTATGACAACGACCTTGAGGATATCTTCCTGGAGGTAAACCACGGGCCTTTCCTTATCGACAACAACATACTTGCCTCGCGAAGAAGCATCTCGGAGCAGTCTCAAGGCGGTGCCTACGTGCACAACCTGATTGTAGGCGACATAAACCATTTTGTAGAGCATGGCCGATATACGCCCTACTTCCTGCCCCACTCAACGGATGTTGCGGGTCTCTCTATCATACCCGGTGGCGACGACCGTTTTCTTAACAACATCTTCACGGCAGACATACCCGAGGGCGAGAAAGACGGACAGCGCAAGTACGGCCTTTTGGTATACAACAAAGCGGTATACCCCATGATGTACGACGGCAATGTCTACTACAACGCAGCCCTTAAGGCAGAGAAAGAAGAGGGTGCAAAGGTTGTTGCGGGCTTTGCGCCGAAGCTCAAAGTGGAGGAAAAAACCGACGGTGTATATCTCACGCTCTCGCTCAAGGATATCGACGGCATGCAGACACGCCGTGTGGATACCGACAGACTCGGCAAAGCCAAGCTTCCACGCCAAGCCTACGAGCAGCCCGACGGCAAACCTATAGTTATAGATACCGACTACTTTGGCGCCTCTCGCAGCCCTCAGCCCAAATCCGGACCCATTGAATCTCTCAAAGACGGCGAAAACAGCGTGAAAGTGTGGTAACACACCGCCGATATAGAAACCAACGTTTTGTTAATTGCAGCCGCTCTCTCCCCCCAGGAAAGAGCGGCTTTTTTATGCACCGACTCCGGGTTCTCTTCCTTATCCTAAGGGGTGGGGCCATGAGGGGAGGGGCGCATACATTATATATATG
>CAVJCD010000212.1:0-3980 GCA_963648005.1 Tannerellaceae bacterium
AGGCTATGCTGTCCTGAACGGAATTCGAAGCATGAGGCGATTGGCGATTAGTCAGATTGTCAGCTCCGGAGCAGGCAGTATTGGCACAGTGTTAGCCGTTATATTATGGAGAGAAGATTCCATTCCTGCAGCATTGGGAATCATTGCCGTTACGATGGCCATCGTAACATATATTTATGTCCGAAAAGATGGAATACGTGAAGTGAAGGTAGACAAAGCTTCTTTCTTCTCCATCGCACGCACGTTAGTTTATATCGGTGCTGGTGTCACTGTAGCCGGCGTAATAAGCACAACGATGACGTTCCTGTCCAAGAGTTTCTTGACAGAACATTACACACTTTCCGCAGTGGGTCTTTATCAAGCAAGTTGGACGGTCTCCAACCTTTATACAGGCATCATCCTTTCTGCTATGGGCGTTGATTTCATGCCGCGATTGTCAAAGATAATAGACGACCACAAGCAGGCAACCACTCTCATCAATCAACAGATTATCTTCGGTATTGTTGTGGCAAGTATTGCCATTACTGGCATTCTGCTTTTTGCCAAAGAAATACTTTACATTCTCTACGCCAAGGAATTTGAGGATGCAGCCAACATCGTTCGTTGGCACATTGTGGGAGTTTTCTTTCGTGTGATAGCTTTTCCGTTCAGTTATACCATTCTCGCCAAGGGCAAAGCAGTTCAGTATGCAGTTATCCAAACCATATTTTGGACCGGTGACTATCTCTTGCTCATGCTGTGCTCACATATATGGGGATTTGACGGCTTGGGAGTTAATTATCCCATAGCCTACTCATGTTATCTTATGATGACGTGTTTGGCAAGCAAGCGAATTTGTGGCTTTTCATTTAGTAGAGAATTGATAAGAGTGCTCTGTATTCTTTTGGGCCTAATCGGAATTTCATGGGGATGGGCATCTTGTAATGTCGACAATATATGGATGAAATATGCTGTCAACATTGTCATTTTGATGGTTCACTTCCTCTATGTCAATCATTATCTGAAGACCAAGATGGACATCAATTTTGTGCAACTCATCAAAAGCAAAATCAGTAAACGATGATAGGTAATAAAAAAACAGTACCCGCTTTGGCCCCTGTCAAAGCATGCACTGGTTGCATGGCTTGTGCCGATGCGTGCCATCGAAAAGCATTACAGATGTTGGTGCAGACAGATGGCCATTGGTATCCGGTCGTAGATTCCAATGCATGTATAGGCTGTGGCGCTTGCGAAAGAGCATGCCCTATACAAAACCATCTTGCGTACAGTGAGAACAGGGGGAAAAGCACTCCGTTGGCAGCATGAACTACAGATAAAGAAATGATATCAAGGAGTGCTTCGGGCGGTATTTTCGCTGCCATCGCCTCTTATGTTCTCTCTATTGGCGGCTATGTGGCAGGAGCGGTGAGTACAGGCAAGGAAGTAAAGCATATTGTAATAAATGACATCAAGGATTTGCCACTATTACAAGGAACCAAATACCTGCAAAGCAACACTTCTGGAGTCTATCAGCAAGTCAAGAAACTGCTCATAGCAGGAAACACAGTGCTGTTTTCCGGAACGGGTTGCCAAGTAGGAGGACTGTTGCAGTTTCTTGGAAAAAAGTATGACAGTCTCTATACCATAGATTTGATATGTGCTGGAGTCCCCTCTTCATTGGTCATGACCCGTTATTGCGAGGAAGAACTGTCGGCACCTCCTGTTCGAATACGTTGGCGCGATAAAGAGAAAGGGTGGCAACACGGCTTACAGCTTACCATAACTACTGAAAAAGAACAGATTAAGCCAAAAACCAGTAGTTTTTTTTTTGGGGGGGGCTTCCTGGGCGGAATGACAAGCCGCTGGTCATGCTATAATTGCCAATTTGCGGGCTCAGACAGATTGTCTGATTTTACGATAGGTGACTATTGGGGTGTTCCCGAAAGATTAAAGGCACAATGGCATGATGGTGTTTCTGTCCTCATCGTTCATTCCGAGAAAGGAAAAGAGTTGTTAGAGAAGTGCAAAATAGCCATCCAACCAACTTCTTGGCAAGAGTGTGTGCGTTGTAATCCCCGTATTCTCCTTGGCTATCGCCCCTTGCATAAGGTCCACTTGGAGAGACGTTTGCTTGCATGGAACTTTCAGCACTTACGTTACACCACATTAAGGAAAATATATGCCGGCAATATCGAAAGGAAAGAAATACTCTGGCTGCCATACAAAGTAGTTAAGTTCCTGCGGTGGAAGATAGCACAAAACATCATAAACCGTAGAGTAAAGAATATATTGAAGAAATTATGAAAATTGACATTCTAACATTCCCCCGTGCCGTAAACAGAGGTGCTCACATGCAATGCTATGCCTTGCAAAAGGTGCTGAGCGATATGGGGCATGAGGTGGAAGTCATCTTGATAGAATTGCCTCCTAGTCGAATGTCGTTCAAAGGCAGAGTGGATAAAGCAATCCTCAACTGGAAGAACCGACGTTTCCGTAGTAAATATTACCTATCAACCACACGGGCATACCATTCTGCGGAAGAATTGCGAAGCAACCCTCCTGTGGCCGATGTTTACATCGTGGGAAGCGATCAGGTGTGGAATTCTTCCATTACCGGTCGCTTTGGCGCAGAATCCTTCTTCCTCGACTTTGCTCCAAAGGGAGTGAAAAAGATAGCATACGCTGCAAGTTTTGGCTCTTCATTTTGGGTGTCTGCTGGGACGGAAAAGGATGAAAAAATCAGTCAACTCATCAAGCAGTTTGTTGCCATAAGCGTGAGAGAAATTAACGGTGTTGACATCTGTAAACAGACGTTCGGTGTAGATTGTGCTGTATCTGTTATTGACCCCGTTTTTCTGTTGTCAGATTATTCTTGCATTGTGGGTAGGGCTGAGCCTACAAACAATAACGTGATTTGTTATCCGCTATGCGTCAATGATGCTACCAAAGGCGTTTTCGTACAAACCGCACAAGACATAGGCGGCACACCTGTCTCCTTCAATCGTGCAATACGCGGCAATGGCATACACGTCAAGATGTTCTCTTCTATACCTTATTGGTTGAAGTCTTTGATGAAGGCAAAGTTTATAGTGACCAATTCATTCCACTGTATGGCTTTCTGCATCATCTTCCACAAGAATTTCATTGTCACTCCGCCCCACAAGGATAGGGAGTCGCGTATGGTGTCCATTTTGCAGCAACTCGGCATAGGCGAACGTTACGTATCCTCACTCAAGGACTTTGCAAGCCGTAAACACTCGCTCTATAAAGATATAGACTATTCATCGGTGTCTGACAAGCTAAAGTCTTTACGTCTTGCCTCATTAAATTTCTTACGGACAAATCTTTAATCGGTTTGTATGGATTTTCTTTTGCTTATAGCAGGATGGATAATGATGTACAATCGCAATTATGTATGGCTTTTTGCCATCATCATTGTATTGTGCTCCACTTATCTACAATTACCATTAGACCACGAGACATCGGTTAGACTGATGATAGGCCCGGAGCATAATGTGGCAGACACGGGGCTCTTGCTGTACTTTACATTTTTCTTCACGGAAATAACACATAAGGGCATAAACCTCCGGCATCCCATGGCGAACCCGGTGTGCTTATTCTTCCTGTTTTTGCTCCTTAATGGAATGTGGGATATATTGGCAGGTGTAGCTCTTGGTGACGTAGTTCGATACTTGAGAAACTGGGCGTTGCTTACAGTGGTCTTTATACCTTATAAATTCCACATTCAAGAAATTAAAGATACCATCCGCATAATATTCTGGATAACCTTTGCCCTTTCAGTGGTATTATCACTACAATATATGGTTGGAGCTGCTTGGCTGGGACGTGTAACGGCCTATGGAGAATATGTGCGTGGAGCAAAACCGCCAAGCACAGCCATCATCTGTTTCTGCTTGGCATTGCTCAATGTCTTCCACTTGAGGTCTAAGGTCAGAGTGTTGACTTGTTTGGTACTTGCCATGCCTGTCATCTTTTGCATG
>CAVJCD010000213.1:0-3941 GCA_963648005.1 Tannerellaceae bacterium
TCATTGCGCAAGGTTGGGAAAGTACTTTTTTGTGCGTGTGCGTCATTGCACAAGGCTGGGAAAGTACTTTTGAGAGCTTGTGCAGCGTGGCGCGGTGTCAAAAACCTTTTATTTCATGTCTTTGTAATGTCTACACGGAGTATTTATACTTTGTTTTAATACCCGCGCCGCCTCGCACAGTGTCAAAAACCTTTCTCCCCAATAGTTCGCATAGCATTTCGGGGATAAAACCATTCCTTCTAAACAGCGAGTACCCCCTGCATCATGTCCGTATGATTTGTTCCCAACTCCGCGCCGAGACGCCCGGCAATGGGTGATGGCTATCTGGAGATGTTGACCTGCCGATACACATCCATAAAAACCTTTTCGTTGATGAAATTCATAAATTCCGGGTTGTCGAGATATTGCCGACAGAATTCGCTGTTTTCACCAAGCATCATTACAACTATTTTATTCATGCTTTCGTTGAACACGTTTCTCGCGGTATCCTTATTGCTGTTGCGCGCCGCGTTCACAAATGTCTGGTCTTTCTTTATGCGCTCCGGCAGTTCTTCGAGCTGTTTCTTCACTAACTCCTTGTTCAGCCAATTTATCTTGTTGAACTGTTCGATGATGTCGCTGAGCGTTCCGAAATCGGGTTCAAGCTTGCCGCCACCTGTTCCCATTGGCACGGGAGCAATTTCCGTGTCTTCGTTCTTTAATGCAAACTCTGCATCGGCCTTCTTCTTTACGCTCCAATCGGCGAAGTTCACTGATTCAATAAGTCCTTTTGTGAAATCTTCGCCTCTAAGTATCGGGAGTTTGTGCACCAGTAGTAGATAGAAGGTGTTGAGCTTTTCCCACTCCGTGCTTTTGTATGAAGTAACGGCGGCGATGAAGGGGTAGAAGCGCAGGAAGCCTTTTATGTTGCTCTTACACTCTATCTGTGCATTTTCGTCTAATTTCTTAAACTCTTCCACGGCCTTGTTGATGATTGGGTCGAGTGTTTGACGGTCTTCGCCCTTCCAAAAGAGGGTGTTCACCTCCGTAACATCTTCCTCAGTGTAGATGTTGGCTTGCTCAATCTCGTTGATATAGTCGTTGAGCTTGTTGGGGTCGCTTTCTTTGGAGAGAATAGTTGCTTTATAGTAGCGTTGGAAGGCCGCTTCTATAGTTTTCTCGTCGTTGGCAAAGTCGAGCACAAACGTATCCATCTTATCGGGATGGCAACGGTTGAGGCGCGAGAGCGTTTGCACGGCCTTAACGTCGGTGAGCTTCTTGTCGACATACATGGTGTGGAGAAGAGGTTGGTCGTAGCCCGTTTGAAACTTGTCTGCCACAACAAGGATGCGGTATGGGTCTTGCTCCATCTTACTCTCAATCTCTCTCGAAGGAAATCCATTGATGTCAGCCTCGGTTACCTCTTTGCCGCCATATTCCTTGCTTCCGGAGAAGGCTACGATGGCTCGCCAAGGACTTTTGCGCTCCTCAAGCAGGCGGTTTATCTCGTAGTAGAAATTTATGGCACGCTGGATGCTGCTCGTTACCACCATTGCCCGAGCCTTTCCCTTCATCTTGCCTTTGCCAACAACCATCGAGAGAAAGTGGTTTACCATGATACTTGCTTTCTTCTTTATTGTTTCCGGTCTGCCCTCCACCCATGTGCGGAGTCTCTTTTGTGCCTGCTTTTTGTCGAACTCGGGGTCTTCTTCTATGGCTTTTGCAATCTTATACGAGCAGTCATAGGTCGTATAGTTTCTCAATACATCCATGATGAAACCTTCCTCAATGGCTTGCTTCATGGCATATTCGTGGAAGGGTTTGTATCCTGTTCCGTCCTCGCCTTTGTTGAAAGGTACGCCAAACATCTCGAGTGTCTTGTTCTTTGGTGTGGCGGTAAAAGCGTAATAGTTGGCGTTCTTTACCATCTTGCGCCCTTCAATCACGGAGTTGAGACGGTCCTCAAGGTCCTCCTCTTCTCCCATAGCGCCGGAGAGTGTCATGTTCATCTTTGCAGAGAGCGAACCGTTTTGGCTACTGTGAGCCTCGTCGATGATGATGCCGAAACGTTTGTTTTTCAACTCGCTGCCAATGGCCTCGAGGATGTAGGGGAACTTGTGCACTGTGGTGATGATGATTTTCTTCCCCCCGGCCAATGCGTCTTTCAGACTTTTCGACGAGTCGGCCCATTCCACGATGTTTTTCAACCTTGCGAAAGCGTTTATGTTGTCGCGTATCTGATTGTCGAGGTTCACGCGGTCGGTCACCACAATCACACTATCGAGCAGAGGCGTTGTGCCGTTGAGCAGGCCCACGAGTTGGTAGGCAAGCCACGTGATGGAGTTGCTCTTACCCGAGCCTGCCGAATGTTGTATGAGGAAACGTTGCCCTACACCTCCTTCACGAGTGGCTTGGAGCATACGGCGCACGGCGTCGAGCTGATGATAGCGAGGCCACACAACCTTTGTGCCCACCACCTGGGCATAGTTCTCCAATATGTCGGAGAGAGAATGTTTCTCCAATATCTCTTCCCATAAGTAGGCGGTGCGCACGCCGTGGGGATTTATGGGGTTTCCTGCACCTCCATTCACCCCTTTGTTGAACGGCAAGAACCAAGAAGATGTGCCGCATAGCTCGGTGCTCATCATTATCTCATCGTCGTCCACTGCAAAATGCACGGCGCAGCGTTTCTTCTGTAACAACAATGCTGTGGGGTCGGCTTTGGGGTCGCGGTCGTATTGATATTGTCGGATGGCATTCTCGATGCTCTGCCCTGTGTAGTGGTTCTTTAGTTCAATGGTCATGATGGGTAGACCGTTGAGCGACAACATTACGTCGATGCTGTTGGAGTTCTGCTTGCTATAGAAAAGTTGACGCGTTACAGCAAAGATATTCTTCGTGTAGTATTCCTTGGCTGTTGGATTGAGTTCCGATGGCAGAGGATAGTACATGTCGAACACTTCGTTGATATAGCGAAAGCCCTTGCGCAATATGTCCGACACCCCGCGAGAGGTCAGTTCCGAGGAGAGACGGGTGAAGAACTTCCGTTCTTCCGTAGGCGAGGCGAAGCACGCTGTGCTCTCGGCTTTCTCCTTTTGTGTAGAGAGGATAAACCGCTTCACCCGCTCCGTGTCGACACCGAAATCTCTGTTGTAGTTGTCCGACACGCCTTGTTCGTAGCCATGTACGTCGCGCAAGTAGTCCACGAGTATTGTTTCGAGTTCTTTCTCTGATATGTCTGATGGCATAAGCGTCCGTTTATTTGAGTTCGGTTTTCAGTTCGTTGTACAAGTCCACCGGTCCCAAGTGCCAATACTTGGTGCTCTCAGTGGACAATTTTTTATAGAGTTGTGAATGATAAATGCGGTTCAAGCATTCTTGCAGTGAGAATCCGTATTCATCGTGCATGTATTCTACCAGCCAACTTATCTTGCCTGGCAACAGCAGGTGGAGGTTGCTTTGATTGATTTGAAACATCTTATTTCTCTATTTTAATTGCTTCGGCAAAATGTAATGTCGACAAACTCTTTTCTTTGTGAAACAGATACTGGTCAATCAATTTGTATGTTTTCAGTTCGCGTATGAGCGTTTCCACGCCAATGGCTCCGCTCTCATATAGTCCGAATTGCAAATAAACCCGGTCGTTTGCCACAGGACCGTAAACGATGTCGTAGTCGTGCGTAAAACCTTTTTGCGTTCTGTTGGCCATGACAAACTCCACCCATTCCTCGCTTGGTCCTGCAAAAAGTAGGCATTTAAGCTTATGCAACTGGCTATCGTCGAACTCGTAGATATTGACGTAACCGACTTGGACCTCATGCTCGCGCATGCGCCTTTCCACCCATTCTCTCGCCTGTTGCTCCGACGTGGTGGTGTAGAAGCCCTTCCCGTAATCAAGCAAACGATTAGGCTGGAGTATCTTAGGATGCTCCACCTCTTCCAAACTTCCGTGATATATCTTC
>CAVJCD010000214.1:0-3934 GCA_963648005.1 Tannerellaceae bacterium
GCTGAAGCGCGAAGAGGATGCCACGGCATTAGAGAGTCTGCGTTGGCTTATTCGTGAGTCCAAAGCCTATAACACAACAATCAGTCTGCATATAAACATGGTGGATGCCTTCGAAGAGAGCCCGCTGTGGGACACATATGTTAAGAATGATATCATCGGCCGTGATGTCAACGGCAATCTGAAACCCGTTTGGGAAAATATCAAGGGGCATAAAGCCTATCATGTCTGCTACACGAAGGAATGGGAGAAGGGTCTGACAAAACCCCGTATCGACAACCTCATCAAGATGATTCCCGAGCTCTTGGATGGCCATACCATTCACGTGGATGCATTCCTGGCATACTGGCCGCCGGAGAACTGTCCCCTCAGCCCTTGGCACGCTATGCCGGAGCATGGGGGCATTGATATGTATAAGGAAGTGGAGACCCAGCGTAAGATTTTCAAGTATTGGCGCGAGAAGGGTTTCGACGTTACGGGCGAAGGCCTTTTCTGGGCACATCCTGCGGGCGAAGGCTTTATTGGCCTTCAGCCGATGTCGTGGTGGTATCCCGGTGACATAGACTTCCAGATGCAGATTCCCGAACGGCTGTCGACAAGAGGACGCACTCATCGCCAAGGGCAAGGTGATTTCCGCTTCGGCTCCAGCATGCACGGAGAAGATATATTCCAAAAGGACTTGACTAATCTCTCCGGCTTCTTGTCGCAGTTCTGCACCATGACCTTGCCTTGGTATTACCTTAGTCGCCTCAACCGCTTGGCTCTTGTCAACGAGGCTTTGTATTATAGTGGTGGCGTTGTTGCCCGTGTAGAAGATGGAAAAAATATCATCCGCAAAGGTGATTTTATCCTGCGCGAGAACGACAATCTGTTTGTCCCCGCCCTTTGGAACGAAAATGAAATCATAGCCTACTCCGAGGAAGGATACGAGAATCGTAATTGGTTGATGCCAAAAGACTGGGAGAAGGTCCGTTCGGTAGATATATATTCCATCACCATAGACGGCCCGACCTTGAAGCAGTCTGCAGTGCCGGTAATGAAGGGCTTTCTTATGCTGACACTGAAGAAAGGAGAGGCGGTTTCTATTGTCCCAACAGGACAGCAGTTGTGATAAGTTTTTATACCTTTACGCTCAAATTAAAGGATTTACCTAAACATACCAAGGATTATGAGTAAAGAATATCTGTTTGCGGCACTGGCCGCAATGTCGTTGTCGTTTAGCTCTTGTAGCAGTGGCAATGATAGTAGCAAAGCTTTAGACATTGTCGGAAAACATGTGATTCACTTTAGCGCTCCGCCTAAGAATATTCCTTCTATCTTCTCGGTAGATGCGCCTCTGCTGGGGAACGGATATACGGGTGTGGCTATTGCCGGTGGCCCTGATTCGACAGTATTCTATGTGGCGAGAAACGATTTTTGGCGGCTTAAGGCCGGCTACGAGGAATCCTCGCCTTTGGCGCTGGGCAAGGTGGAAATGACAATACCGGAATTGAAAGGGGCTTCTTATTCCGTGAATCAATATCTCCCGGATGCCACTACAGAGGCTCATTTCACGAAAGGCGATGTGTCGTTCTCATACAAGACTTATATTGCTGCCACGGAAGATATGATGGTGATAGAGATGAGTATGGTAGGGCAAGAATCAATGACTGTGGATATGAGACTGTCTCCCATAGGCGAAAAAGAATTGAAAAAGAACGGTGCAGAAGATATAGATTGTATCCATTTGGGTGAAATGGATAATGGTGTAACAGATGATGGTATCCAATATCTTTCCAGAGCGCTCACCGATTCTGTGGATATACCTACCAAGGCAGCTATAGCTATGAGGGTGGTGGACGGCGACAATGAAGGCAAGTTTATCCTGAAAGAAGGCAAACCGCAGCGTGTATTGTTGGCTTTCTCTAGCAACTTCAAGAGCGATGACTGTGTGAAGACGGTTATTGACAGAGTTGAGACGCAAGACAACTCCACGCTGAAGAAACTGAAGAACGACCACAACTCGTGGTGGAAGAACTATTGGGAGAAATCGTATGTGTGTATTCCCGATAGCGTGATAGAGAAGCAGTATTATGTCTCTCTCTATGGCATTGCATCAAGTAGCCGTGACCTGGATTTTCCTCCTGGTATTTTTGGCACATGGGTTACACGGGAATTTCCGGCCTGGTCAGCTGACTATCATTTGAACTATAACCACATGGCTCCCTACTATGGCTTGTATTCCTGTAACCGTATGGAACAGGCAGACCCTTATTATATGCCGTTGCTTGCCTTTATAGAGAGAGGTAAATATTATTCCGAGAAAATCACTTCCATCCCCGATGGAGTGTTGTTGCCCGTAGGTATCGGTCCTCTCGGAATTGAAACTACCAATAGAAGCCGTATGATGGAAAAGTATGGTCTGGATTGGCTGCTTGAGAGTGGAAACGTTGAAGAAGGTGGATTGTTTTGGGGTCAGAAAAGCAACGCTGCATATGCAGTGGTTAACTTATCCATGCAGTTCTATCACACTTGGGATAAGTCATTTGCCGAAAAGGTTTATCCTTTTGTGAAAGCTGTAGCCACGTTCTGGGAACATTATCTCACTAAAGAGGGCGACAGGTATGTCATCTATAAAGATGCCATCCATGAAGGGACGGTTGGCACAATCAACCCTATCCTCTCTCTGGGACTTGTCCGTATGGTGATGCAAACAGCAATCGACATGAGTGAATACCTGGGTGTAGACAGCGACAAAAAGGACATTTGGGCTGAGAAGAAAGAGCACCTGTCGGACTATCCTTTGCAAGAAAGAAATGGCAAGACGGTGTTCCGTTATGCAGAGAAAGGTTTTGATTGGTGCGATGGCAACACATTGGGGATTCAACATATTTATCCTGCTGGAGAGATAGGGTTAGAAAGCGACCCCGAGTTATTGAAGGTGGCATACAATACGGTGGACGTTATGCAGCGTTGGCTCGATACGAATGGCAGTAACAGTTTTTTCCCTGCTGCCGTACGTGTGGGATACGACCCGGATACAATTCTGACTCATCTGAACGAATATTCAAGGCATACACGTCCGAATGGATTCCAGTTAGACAATCCGCACGGCATAGAAAACTACAGTACGGTGCCCAACACCATAAACGAGATGCTTTGTATGGGTCATCAGGATATCGTCAGGGTCTTCCATGTATGGCCAAAAGACAAGGATGCTTCGTTCCACAACATACGAGTGGAAGGCGCATTCTTGGTTTCAAGCGAGTTGAAGGGCGGAAAGGTTTCCTTCGTAACCCTCGAGAGCGATAAGGGCCGCGACCTCAAGCTCCAGAACCCGTGGAAGGGAAAGAAAGTGGAAGTCAAGACCGGTAATGAAAGCAACATCGTGGAAGGTGACTTTATCACGATGAAGACCATGGAGGGTGTTACCTACGAATTCTTACCGGTGGAATAATCTCCATAAATGAGAGACGATATGGCGGACGAACAACAGATGATGCTCCGGACGGAGAACTTGGTGAAGAAGTATAGGACGCGTATGGTGGTAAACCATGTTTCCATCAATGTGAAGCGGGGGGAGATTGTTGGCTTGCTCGGTCCCAACGGGGCAGGGAAGACAACAACCTTCTACATGACCGTGGGGCTGATTACTCCCAACGAAGGAAAGATATTCCTGAATGATATGGACATCACCAAGTTTCCCGTCTATAAACGTGCCCGTAACGGAATTGGCTATCTGGCGCAGGAAGCTTCCATCTTCCGTAAGATGACGGTGGAAGACAATATCCGTTCCGTTTTGGAGATGACGGAGACAACAGCGGAGTATCAGAAGGAGAAGCTTGAAAGCCTGATTGCCGAGTTTGGACTGAACAAGGTGAGGAAGAACTTGGGCGACCAACTCTCGGGAGGCGAACGCCGCCGTGCCGAGATTGCCCGTTGCCTGGCCATTGACCCC
>CAVJCD010000215.1:0-3912 GCA_963648005.1 Tannerellaceae bacterium
TAAAGGAGTTTGTTTCTCGTATTAACTCCTCCCTTATCTACTGCGGACTTTATGATACGGATAAGCAGAGCGGCTACAAGATTATCATCGACGAAGGCTACGCCACCGATGATGTGAAAGAAATAGCCTTTGAGGATAAGTATATCACGGAGGTCTTGCAAGAGATATACAATACCTACGGTCTTAATTACTATTGGGTGGGCAAGACTTGTCATGTGGGCGACGTAGAGCAAGAAGTCGGCGACGTAATTCAGTACGGAGTAAGTGATGCTTTGTTGTCTGTCAACAAAGAGAACACCAACAACCAGATAGTCGACATGGCTACTGGCTATGGCTCAAGCGATAACCTCCCGTATTACTACCCTAACAACGACCAGTACGGCACTGCAATATTCGAGACGGCGAACTGTAAGAAGAGTGATGTGTTCTCAGTGGACTTGAAAACCGTAATGGGGTGGGAGAGCGACCTATACAGTAATACCTTGTCCCTCATAAAATACGCCAACAACGCCTCGTATATCAAAAGTTTTGGTATTGGCGGCACAAACCAGTCTGACCCCGAAGTGGTAACTAAAGACACCGAGGATTGGGCGGTAGTGGCAAGCAATCTTGAATTGAGCGAAAGAAGCACATCACAAACCCAATACACTGCGGGTGCCCCGAATTTTCTCAGACATACCGTCATAGAACAAAATAATGCCAACGGTCTAAAATTCAACGCTACGATTGGCATGAACCCATATTGGGTAACTTCCGTGCCGAATAATGTGTACGACTCCTATTATGGTGTAGGCGCCAAATATATCGACGTGCATAAGTACGTAAAAGTGCGCAATGCAAAGCGTTTCCTTGAGAAGGTAGACTTCGAGCAATGGATGGCTCCGAAGATTACCATAAAGAGGGTCTGGACGATTGCGGGCAACGGCAAAGATATACAGGAGATAGACATCACAAACGAGGTACTTAACGCCGCCCCTATGTCTGGCAAAACACTGGAAATAAAAACCATACTATCCAGGATAGACGTATATACATCCAACGGCGGCAACTCTGACGGGAGTATTTATAATTCAAGCTACCGCTTCCGTCCGACATCCTACAACTGGCGGCAGCACTATGATGCAAGGAACGGGTATAAAAGCCGCAACGACGAGGGCTTAAAAATATGGGATGCGCCGTGGATTGCGTGGACGGAATTGTCAGACCCGTACTATATGTTCGATGAGAACGAAGATGAGGTGTGGCTGGATTTCACATTTCAGATTTACACAGATACCACACGCTATAACGACCAAGGAGAGTACGACCTAAGTCAAAAGCGCGCCCTTTGGTTTGCGGAAATAGACGTAGAGTTCACATCGGACATAAAAAGAATTTACACACCAACGGGGGATGTCTACCATATCTTGAGCGAGAGTGGTAAGACCGCATCTTATGATGAGAGTGGTGTAACTTTCGTTGATGTGGATAGTATGCCCGCTACGGAGTACTCCTATAAATTTAATGACGCTACAAATATTTGGGACTTAATCATATCTGGCGCAGACAACGCTGCGAGGATACGCATCACTGGCCGTACTTGGGTGTATCCGACTGGTAAACTCATGCCGTCCATCTATCGCAGTTCGGGAGGTAAAGAGCGCTTTTTATATGCGCTCGACAAGACACATTTACTTCCCGATAGCACAACAGACTATTACACTTTCGAGAACCAATACGTAAAGGGCAACCCTCATCAAGGAGTGGAGACATTCGACGACATCAAGCCGACTATTAAAGATATGAAGAATGCGTCGGGCGAGCTCATCGGGGAAGTGCTCGATGTGGCATACGATGCAAACGACAACGACCTCACTTCTACGTCTTCGAACGGCTCTGAAGAGTATCAACACCCATATTTCTATATCAAGCTCCACAAGTTTAATGGAGAGAACGGCTTTGACTTGTTTAAGCACGCCCTTGAGAGTGATACTGCAAAGATAGAGATGACGGAGTGTCAAGGTTGTCCTGCGTGTGCTTTTGAAATTCAAAAAGGCACGCTCGATGCCAATACCAATTCTTTCTTTAACCCAGTTAAGGTTGACTCCGACGGCAACATCGCGAGCGGAGACTACGATGAGAAGATTGTTTCTAACTATAATGACGCTTGCAGTAATAATCAAAACTCTGTTACTGACGAGATATGGGTAGCGGTCAAAAAGGATAACTCTACCTTGGGTGTTGTAATGCCTAATGCTTCGGGTAACTTCAAGGTAAAGAAGGGCGACAAGTTTGTGCTTACCGGCATCAAGATGCCCGACTCTTACATCTATGCAGCAGAAAAACGGCTTGACGAGGCTATTGTAAAATGGATGAGCGAGAATAACTCCGAGGAGTTCGACTACTCCATCAAGTTCTCTCGCGTGTTCCTTGCTCAGCACTCTGACTTTGCTAAGAGACTCAACGAGAACACCCGATTGCACATCAGCTATAACGGCATTGAACACACCCTCTATGTTAGCGACTATACACTAAAGGCAGACTCGAATATCCTGCAAGAGGTTTCTGTTGAGCTAACAAAGGAGCTAAGTACCACTTCTGCCGATGCGATGAATATCGCCAATAGCATTACCAATATCTACAATGGTGAAGGGGGCGGGCTTAGTTTAGAGGCGGCTGACCAACGCTATCTTTCGAAGCGTAGTGCTGACATAGCCAAAGGCCGCATTCAGTTCAAGGATGGCATTGCCCTTGGGGACGGCAAGTATGTTCTCGACAAGGACGGACAGGCTTGGTTATCTCGAATACAAAGCACTAACTACTCCGTCGCCGCAGAAACGGGCTTCTCAATCAACCAAATAGAGGGAGGTAGATACCGTCTTGCCATCACGGCCCTTGAAGTGTGGGGCAAAGCGACTTTTAACGAACTCGAAATACGCAAGATTTCCTATACGGGCGGCAGCATGATACTCTCTGCTGCCGGCAGCACACTCGTTCTTGTTCGTCCGTATTACGAGGAGACGAGTGATGAGGGGATAACAATAATCACGTACACAAAACCGAGCGACGATGCGCAAATTAAGGCTTACCGATGCTGGCTTCTTGCCGATGACGGGACTACCGCAACGCAGAACACGTGGCAGGTTGACGACCAAGCCATCTGTAAGACTTTTAATGCCGCAAAGGTGGGCAAAAACTCTAACACAAGCAACACCTACTACTGGAGACTCGTTACCGCTATTAGTCCCGGCCCCGAGGTGGTCTATGGGGAGGATGGCGTAGAGTTGTTTGGCGGGCAGACGTGCCACTGGATAGATTTGTCTCCCACCGACCATGACCCACTGAGTGATGATGCCCCAAGTGCGGGTGATGTTATAGTTCAGTTCGGCAACCGCACAGACGCTACGCGGCAAAATGCAGTGGTGGAATACACGGAGGGTAATGATGCGCCGAGACGTGTTGCATACAAAGGTGTGTGTGGCTATACGCTCGAAAACCACGTAGTCTACGATATCGGCCCCGAACAGGTGTATATCCAGTCGTCCAAATTCTCCTTGATAGCATCCGATGGCTCGTTTATCAAAGAAGTGCTCTATCGTGGCGACTACGGTGCTTCTGCAACGTACGGCTACTACGACGAGGTGACATACAACGGCACGCGTTGGCTCTGTATCGTGCCTGAAGGCTCGACGGCTACGGAAGCACCAAGCGCAGGGTCGTCACAATGGCGTGCAACGACAAATGTACTCACGCCTAAGATTCAGCTATACCACGACCTCGCGGCAGGCATCGCAATAGGGGAAACACATCAAGTAGCGGTCAACGTATTCCTGGGTGATGACGACATCACGAGCAAGGTGGCAGCATGGAAGGTTACACGCAATACGGGCAACGAAGTGGAGGACCTGGCGTGGGCTAACAAGGACAAGGTGA
>CAVJCD010000216.1:0-3905 GCA_963648005.1 Tannerellaceae bacterium
GGTTTTTTTTTTTTTTTTTTTCTTCGTTTATTCTTCTAATTTTATTCTCAATTCTTTTCTTTTTAACTCTTTATTCCGACATTCGGAGATACTGTTCGTCGGATTTATCAATCTTTTTTCTTCTAAATCATAGGCTAAAAAAAATCTATAAGGGGTGACTCCACTACTCTATAACCATAATGGTCGAACGAGTCACTTCCCCGACCAATATGGTCTCATCCTTTCGTTTTACAAATTTATGCATAAAAAACAGAATTCACCCCCTGTTAACAAGTTTTTGCGGTAATTAGTAATAAGTTCCACAACCAACGATTCGCATAGCAAGAAATCGGCACATAGGACGAGCCGTGCAGAAAAGCATTCACAAGGATTCGTCTTCTTGTCTCGCTAAGAAAAAAACAAACTTCTGAAGTGCTTCAAAAGTTTCGCGGAGAGAAATTGAAACTGTCGGGACGCCCAAATGGAATCGAAAAGCCCTATGGAAGGAGCTTTCCATCAAAAGAGCTGATCTTTTTTGCTATGGAGCAGCTCTTTTGATACCAACCATCCGAACGGATTTCCGAAACTGTGGCGAAAGCTACTTTGTCTTGTATTTCTCCTTGATTTCGGGCAGGGCCTTTTCTATTTCGGAGATACGGGTGGAATTGCTGGGGTGCGTACTCATGAACTCCGGTGTTGAACCACTACTTCCGGAAGACATCTTCTGCCAAAAGCCCACTGCCACCTCCGGGTTATATCCCGCCATCGTCATAAACACCAAACCCATAAAGTCGGCTTCCGACTCATGCTTGCGCGAGAACGGCAGGATAACGCCATACTGAGCGCCCAAACCATATACAGTGTTCGCCATGCTCTGAATTGCCGAACTCTTGTTGCTGACAGCCTGTCCGAGAATAGCAGCTCCATACTGCGCCACCAACTGCTGGCTCATACGTTCGTTGCTGTGTTTGGCAACGGCGTGGGCAACCTCGTGACCAACAACCACAGCCAGTTCATCGTCTGATTCCACAAGCGACATCAGTCCCTCGTATACCACAATCTTACCGCCCGGCATACAGAAGGCATTCACTTGAGAGTCTTTCACGAGGTTGAACTCCCAATCAAAGTTCTTCACCTCACTCTCCATGCCGTTCTCCTTGAGATAGGTCTCCGTGGCAATGGCAATCTTCTTGCCCACGCGGGTCACCATCGCACTCATGTCCTTGTCCGAGGATTTCGAAGCGGTTTTCATATAATCGTTATACTGCGTAAGGCTGGAGGTCAGCACCTCTTGGTCCGACACCAGCAATACTTGTTTTCTTCCCGTCAAAGGGACGCTTCCGCACGCATTCAATAGCAGAAGCGCAACCATCAATATTCCAATACTCTTTTTCATAGCTGTTTTGATTTTACCGGTCGCAAAGTTATCGTTTCTTTAACAAGTATGAAACCTTTCTTTAGGCTTTATCCATCCGCCTCGATAAATATTTATACAAAAAAACGCGAAAAGTAGTGCATATTTATTCAACCATTCACTCTATATTTGCGTCCGCTTTGCATAAAAATACAAATATGAGCACAAAAAATGAACGATTGGAAGCTATTTGCCGCATCATACAGACCAAGTCGATATGCAGCCAAGAAGAGTTGCAGAAAGCTTTGGAGGCCGAAGGGTTTCAGGTTACGCAGGCAACCCTGTCTCGCGACATCAAGCAGCTGAAGGTGGCCAAGGTGCGTAATGCGAACGGCGACTACGTTTACTGCCAGTCCAATCACTCGGTGTTGATGCAGCCCAACATGGCGCAGACGCAGCAACATTCGCTCGTTGAGTTCTCGGGCAACCTTGCCGTAGTGAGAACGCGCCCCGGGTATGCAATGGGCATAGCCTCCGACATCGACCTCAATGCACCGCATGAGATATTAGCAACAATAGCCGGCGACGACACCATATTGATTATCCCCCGCGAAGGGATAAGCCGGAATGAAGTAGTGGAAGCTTTATCACATTTTATATAGATATACATAAAGAAAAGAACGGTCGAAGACATGAAACAAGAAACAGAAATCGATGTAATGATTGCCGATGCCTCTCACGAGGTATTTGTAGACAAGATATTGACAACCATTGAGGAGGCTGCCAAGGTGCGTGGGACAGGGATTGCCAAGCGTACACACGAATACGTAGCACAGAAAATGTTGGAAGGGAAAGCAGTTATCGCACTTGCCGGTGACCGTTTTGCAGGTTTCAGCTACATCGAGTCGTGGGGAAACAAACAGTATGTAACAACATCCGGGTTGATTGTCCACCCCGATTTTCGTGGTTTGGGCGTTGCCCGACGAATCAAGGACATGACGTTTCAGTTGGCACGTATGCGTTGGCCCAAGGCAAAGATATTCTCTTTGACTTCCGGTGCCGCCGTGATGAAGATGAACACCGATTTGGGATATGTGCCCGTCACCTTTGCCGACCTTACCGACGACGAGTCATTCTGGCGTGGCTGCAACGGCTGCGTGAACCACGACATACTGGAGCGCACAAACCGCCGGTATTGCATCTGCACAGCAATGATGTTCGACCCGGCAGACCCGCATCGTGCCGCCCGTGAAGCAGCTGAGAAAAACAAAGACAACAAATAAAAAACAGGAGAAACATACGATGAAGAAGAAAGTAGTAGTAGCGTTCAGCGGAGGTTTGGACACCTCTTTCACAGTGATGTATCTTGCCAAAGAGAAGGGCTACGAAGTATATGCAGCTTGTGCCAACACAGGCGGATTCAGCGAAAAGCAACTGAAGCAGAACGAAGAGAACGCCTACAAGCTGGGCGCAACCAAATATGTAACAATCGACGTAACCAAGGAATACTACGAAAAGAGCCTAAAGTATATGGTGTTTGGCAACGTGCTTCGTAACGGCACCTACCCCATATCCGTAAGTTCCGAGCGTATCTTCCAGGCATTGGCCATTGCCCGCTATGCAAATGAGATTAGCGCCGACGCCATTGCTCACGGCTCAACAGGTGCCGGCAACGACCAGATTCGTTTCGACATGACATTCCTCGTGATGGCTCCCGGCGTGGAGATTATCACACTCACCCGCGACGGTAACCTTTCGCGTCAGGAAGAGATTGACTATCTCAACGAGCACGGCTTCTTTGCCGACTTCACCAAACTGAAGTATTCGTATAATGTGGGTATTTGGGGTACGTCAATCTGCGGCGGCGAAATTCTCGACAGCAAGCAGGGCCTTCCTGAATCGGCTTATCTGAAGCACCCTACCAAGCAAGAACCGGAAACCCTCACCCTCGGCTTTGAAAAGGGCGAACTGGTGAGTGTAAACGGCACCCATTACGACGACAAGATTGCTGCCATACAGGCTGTTGAGGCTATCGGCGCTGCTTATGCCATTGGCCGTGACTGCCACGTGGGCGACACCATCATCGGCATCAAAGGCCGTGTGGGCTTCGAGGCTGCTGCCCCTATGCTCATTATCGGCGCACACCGCTTCCTTGAGAAATATACCCTCTCGAAGTGGCAACAGTATTGGAAAGACCAGGTGAGCAACTGGTATGGAATGTTCCTGCACGAGAGCCAGTATCTCGAACCGGTGATGCCTGATATCGAAGCCATGCTTGCAAGTTCGCAACGCAACGTGACAGGCGAGGTTACCCTCGAGCTCCGTCCTTACTGCTTCCAGACAATGGGCGTGGATTCGCCAAACGATTTGGTGAAGAACAAGCTCGGCGAATATGGCGAGACAGCCAAGGCTTGGTCGTCGGAAGACGCCAAGGGATTCATCAAGGTAAGCAGCACAGCTCTGCGTGCTTATTATCTGGCTCACCCCGACGAAGAACGCTAATCGCAGCATATGGTAAAGGTAGGAATACTTGGTGCCGCAGGCTACACTGGCGGCGAACTGATAAGAGTGC
>CAVJCD010000217.1:0-3880 GCA_963648005.1 Tannerellaceae bacterium
TTTCGGGCGGAAAAACTGAAGAAAGTCCACTTTCCAGCATTTTTCGGGCGGAAAACTTGAAGAAAGTCCACTTTCCAGCATTTTTCGAGCGGAAAACTTGAAGAAAGTCCACTTTCCAACATTTTTCGAGCGGCGAGAGGTTTGATGTTAGACTAATTATTATAAAAATGAGTAGAATTGTTGTTTTAGGTGGAGGTGAAAGCGGCGCGGGAGCTGCGGTGTTGGCGAAACATAAGGGTTTTGATGTGTTTTTGTCCGACAGCTCTACGATTAAGCCCAAGTATAAGGATATGCTCAATGCCCATGGGATAAGTTGGGAAGAAGGAGGGCATACGGAAGCCGACATTCTGAATGCCGACGAGATAATAAAGAGCCCCGGGATACCCGACAAGGCTCCGATAATCCAAAAGTTGAAGGCGAAGGGTACACACATCATTTCCGAAATAGAATTTGCCGGACGATATACCAACTCGAAGATGATATGTATCACCGGCAGCAACGGTAAGACAACAACAACCATGCTTACATATCATATCCTGAAGGAAGCCGGAGTGGATGTGGGCTTGGCAGGCAACGTGGGCAATAGCCTGGCTTTGCAGGTGGCAGAAGACCCGCATGCGGTCTACGTGATTGAACTGAGTAGTTTTCAGCTCGACAATATGTATGACTTCAAGGCGGACATTGCAATCCTGCTGAATATTACACCCGACCATCTCGACCGCTACAACTACGAGATGCAGAATTATGTGGATGCCAAGTTTCGCATCATCCAAAACCAGACAAAAGAGGATGCGTTCATCTTTTGGAACGACGACCCGATTATTGCTCGCGAAATTGCACGGCGTCACCCCAAAGCAACCCTTTACCCATTCGCCGAATGGCACGAAGACGGCGTGAAGGGATATACCGACAACAGGCAGATAGTAATTGAAACATCAAACGGAATACTTACAATGAATCAGGATTTATTAGCATTGACGGGTACACACAATTTGTATAATTCCTTGGCATCCGGCATCGCATCCAAGGTGGTGGATATCCACGATGACAAGATACGGGCTTCGTTGAGCGACTTCACCGGGGTGGAACACCGCCTTGAGAAGGTGACGCGTGTACGTGGCGTGGATTATGTAAATGACTCGAAGGCAACGAACGTGAATTCCTGCTGGTATGCCCTTCAGAGCATGACAACCAAATTGGTGCTGATATTGGGCGGCACCGACAAGGGTAACGACTATTCCGAAATAGAAGAACTGGTGAAACAGAAAGTGCGTGCTTTGATTTTCTTGGGCGTTGACAACAAGAAACTGCATGATTTCTTCGACGGCAAGGTGGCGAAGATTGAGGATGCCCGTTCAATGCAGGAAGCAGTTGACAGGGCTTACAACTTGGCTGAGAAGGGTGATACCGTATTGCTCTCGCCTTGTTGCGCCAGTTTCGACCTCTTCAAAAACTACGAAGACCGCGGCGACCAGTTCAAGGCCTGTGTACGTAACCTATAAAACAAACGTAAGAGATGGGTTTGGCAAGCAAATTATTCAAGGGCGATAAGATAGTATGGTCTATCTTCATGTTCCTATGCCTGGTTTCGGTTATTGAGGTGTTTAGTGCCACGAGTACGATAGCCTACAAGAATGCGGACTATTGGACGCCGATTGTGCGTCATGCCTCATTCCTGTTGGGCGGATTTGGGCTCGTATTGGTGTTACACAATATCCCGTATCGGTACTTCCCGGCATTTATCTTATTGCTCCCAATCTCGGTGCTGATGCTTATTGTCACGCCCTTTGTAGGTATCAGTGCCAATGACGCACATCGATGGCTGGAGCTGTTCGGAGTGCCGTTTCAGCCTTCCGAGTTTGCGAAACTTGCCTCCATCGTGTTCGTAGCTTTCCTCCTCAGCAAACGGCGTCGTTTTACCGAAGACCAGATTTTCAAATATATCCTGATAGGAGTGGGAACCACCTGTCTTTTGATTCTTCCGGAAAACCTCTCAACGGCTTTCTTGCTTTTCGGCGTGTGCTTTTTGATGATGTTCATAGGGCAGTTACCGCTATTGAAGTTGGGTAAGCTTGTGGGCGTTTTGGTGTTGGCTCTTGTCTTGTTTTTGCTGTTGCTGAAGTTTACGCCGGCAGGCATCACACAATATCTGCCCGACCGATTTGTTACCTGGCAAGGACGTTTGGAGCGTTTCCATGACGGGAATGAAGCAGACACCGACGAGAATGGTGTGTATAAGATAACCGACGACAACTATCAGGTGACCCATGCAAAGATTGCCATTGCCCGCGGAGGACTACTCGGAAGGTTCCCCGGTCATGGTCAGCAGAGAGATTTTCTCCCACAGGCGTATTCCGACTTCATCTATGCCATCATCATAGAAGAGATGGGCGTGGTGTTTGGGGGCATATTCGTGCTAGGGTTTTATATAGCGTTGCTGCTGCGGGTGGGGGTTATTGCACGAAAATGCGATAAGGCCTTTCCGAAATACCTGGTGCTCGGATGTGGATTGCTGGTAGTGGTGCAGGCGCTTGCGAATATGGCTGTGGCGGTTAATCTCATACCTGTGACCGGTCAGCCGATGCCGCTGGTAAGTCGAGGAGGTACCTCTACGCTAATCTCCTGTATTTATTTCGGAATAATATTAAGCATAAGCCGTTTTGGTGCCAATATAGGTAACGAAGAAGACGACCTGTTGGAGGAAGAAACCGAAAACGCCGGAGAGACACCATCCATTACCGAAGAAGAGATATCCAATTGGGTGGACACAGAGTCCGTGAGGGAAGAAAGTATCGAAACAACAGAAACGAAATAAAAAGATGAAACAGTATCGTGTGATAATAAGCGGAGGTGGAACCGGGGGACATATCTTCCCGGCAATATCCATCGCAAACACCATCAAGAAGCGTTTTCCCGATGCAGAAATTTTGTTTGTGGGCGCTGAAGACAGAATGGAAATGGAGAAGGTTCCGGCAGCAGGCTATAAGATAGTGGGTCTGCCCGTGAGTGGCTTCGACCGCGCTCATCTCCTAAATAACATAAAAGTGGTGGGGCGCTTGTGTAAGAGTCTTTTGTTGGCAAAGAAAACCATCCACGAGTTCCGTCCCGATATAGCAGTGGGCGTGGGTGGCTATGCCAGCGGCCCGACTCTGTGGATGGCAGCCTCGCAAGGTATCCCTACGCTTATTCAAGAGCAGAACTCGTATGCCGGGGTGACCAACAAACTGCTTGCAAAGAAAGCTTCGAGGATATGTGTTGCCTACGACGGGATGGAGAAGTTTTTTCCCGCTGACAAGATTGTGGTGACCGGAAACCCTATCCGTCAAGACCTGGAGGCGGCTGCCGACCGGAAAGAAGAAGCTTTGGATTTCTTCGGTTTGTCGTCGGGCAAGAAAACGCTCCTCGTGATAGGTGGCAGTTTGGGCGCACGAACGATAAACAGAAGTGTACAAGGTGGCCTTGACAAACTCTTTGCTTCCGATGTGCAGGTGATATGGCAGACGGGACGTTATTATCACGACGAGGCCACCCGGCATCTGAAAGCCTATCGCGGCATGCCCATTTGGTGTTCTGACTTTATCACACGTATGGATTATGCCTATTCGGCAGCGGATTTGATTATATCACGTGCCGGTGCAAGTTCAATTTCCGAACTTTGCTTGCTGAAGAAACCAGTCATTTTGGTCCCATCCCCCAACGTGGCGGAAGACCATCAGACAAAAAACGCACTTGCCTTGGCTAACAAAGATGCTGCCATCATGGTTGCGGACAAGGATGCGGAGCAGGAACTGATTCCCAAAGCGCTTGAGATTATCCACAACGATAATCGTTTGGCAGAGATGACCCTCAATATCGGGAAACTGGCGCACCACAACAGTGC
>CAVJCD010000218.1:0-3877 GCA_963648005.1 Tannerellaceae bacterium
TGCAAGAAATGTGGAAGTATGAAGCTGCCACAGTTGATTCTCGGAGGTGGAAGCGCTGGCGGGGGAAAGGCTGGACTGCTTGATAGTCAAGTACTTACTCCTTATGGCTACAAGAAGCTTAGAGACATTAAAGTCGGGGATTCTATTACGTCTCCTACAACTGGAGGCATACAGAAAGTAGTCTACCTGCATCCTATCGGAGAGTTTGATTTCTATCGCGTAAAATTCCGCGATGGAACATATTTCGATTGCTCGGAGGGGCACTTATGGCAACTTCATCAAAGTCGCAAGGGCAAAAGCAAAAAAGCGACAAAATACGGAACCTCCGTTGACGAAGTTTGGTCAACCATAAAAATGTACGAGTGGTACAGAAAGAAAGAGCAAGGTATGTATGAAGGACAAAATCTTATCATACCATTGACGGAACCTGTAAGATTTACCTTTGGCGATAAGGGGAACCATTATATCGACCCATACATACTGGGTGCGATTATTGGCGACGGCTGCATTACTGACAGCATACTTGATTCCGGGTATGTCCAGTTTACTACGATGGACCAAGAAATCGTTGACAGGTTTATAGCGTGCGGCTACGATATGTCGCACCGCAGTCAGCGCTCAGAGCGAGCCTATGCTTACAGTATCAAAGACGAGGAGCTCATCGAATGTCTTAAAAAGCACGGCATGGCAGGAAATTGCTCACAGACGCACTACATTCCCAAAGTGTATAAATTTGGAACTATAGAAGACAGAGTCAAACTTATGCAAGGTTTGATGGACACTGACGGCTATGTTGACGACCGTGGCCACATGAGCTACACTTCTACTAGCAAGCAGCTTGTGGAAGACGTGGCTTTCATCGTACGTTCTTTGGGTGGCGTTGCAACGATTACCACAGATATGGGGTCATACAAGGACAACGAAGGCGTTAAGCATATCTGTAGTCAAGTTTGGACCGTGTATTTTAGAACTAAAATGGACCCTGACTTATGCGGTCTGACACGTAAAAAGAACCGCGCAAAATACGAATTTAACGGAGGCGTTTCCGAATACGGCAAACGAATCATCGACGTTGAATACCTAGGCAAGAAAGAGGGGCGCTGTATATCCGTTTCTGAGCCGCAGGGACTTTATGTTGTAGATGATTTTACCGTCACCCACAACTCTTGGCTCGGTTCCAACTGGATATGCTCACTCTGCATACGCTTCCCAGACATTCGTTGCGTCGTTGCCCGTAAGACCATCAAGTCGCTGAAGGAGTCAACCTTCAATACCGTCCGTTCAGTGCTTAAAGACTGGGGCTTGGTCGAAGGAACCCACTTCAAAATCAACAACCTTGAAAACTGGCTGCAATTCTGGAACGGCAGCATCATATATCTGAAGGAGTTGGAGACAACCCCAGCAGACCCGAACTTTGAAAGACTGGGCTCAACCGAAATCACCGCTGCATTTGTCGATGAGGTTTCGGAAATCTCAGAACGAGCAATAGAAGTCTTGATGTCACGTTGCCGCTGGAAGGTTGCTGACTATATGGGCTATCCTCGTGTATTGATGACTACCAACCCCTGTGCCACGTGGGTACGTTCCAGATTCGTTCAGGATGACGACGGTAATCCGGCTGTATTGGCTGATACCGATGCTTTCGTCAGGTTCTCGGTATATGACAACCCTTGCGATGATTTCGTGAAAGTCTACGAGAACAATCTGAAGAACATTAAAGACCCGGCGACCAGAGAACGACTGCTTTATGGCAACTGGGACTTCGTTGATACAAACGAGGCCGCTGCATATTGGCAGTTCGACGGCAGCAAGCACTTAGTGTCAGAACTACGGGAACAGGTTTACGACCCCCTAAAGCCCATCATTCTCAGCTTTGACTTCAATGTAATGCCCTATATGTCCTGCCTTGCCTTCCAGATTGACTACAACCGCAAGAAGTTCTACGTCATAGAGGAAATCCTCGGCAAACCGGAAGACAAAGAAAACAACACTCCGAAGTTTGCCATAAAGATAAGGGACAAATACTTAAACGAGCAGCACACCGGAGGACTATTCATAACAGGAGACCCTGCTGGTTTGGCGCGTTCCACACAGACCGAAGAAGGTGAGAACAACTACACCATCATCGAAAACGTGTTACAGGCAGCGCACCTCAAATCAAACAGAAAGCTCCTGAAAAAGCAGCCACCCCAGATGACCCGACTTGAGTTTGTCAACTCGATACTCAGCGGTTATGACGGCTGGGAATGTCTAATTGATTTGCGATGCCGTAGGTTCACGGAGGACTTGATATACCAGAAGAAGAATCCGGACGGTACCAAAAGCAAGGCAAAAGTACAAGACCCGAAACTTGGCGTCAAATACGAGAAATACGGCCACCTTTCCGACTGTTTCGACTATTTCGCTTGCATGTTCCTCGCAGACGCATGGAAGCATTACCAGTCCAAGAATACGGGCATTGCAACAACAGTAGGACCAATTTACGGCGCATTTTGTGAATACTAAGTATGTATAAAAGATTTCTGAACAATAACGACTACATCGGAATTATCACGGAGGAAGCCCTAAAACAGCTTATCCGCGGTAACGAAGAGCGTCTATCACAAGCGGAGGAAGCCGCAGAAGCTTCCATCGTAGAATACCTCACAGACAATTATGAGGTAGAGAAAGAATTAATGGTAGGCAAAACACTGGTGGAGTATACGCCAAAGATTACCTACCCAGTCGGAGCCCATTTCTATTATAACGGCAAAATCTATGAAGCGCTTCGTTCCATTGCGGGCCTCAAGACACCTACCGACATCGAATATTGGCGAGAGCTGGTAGATTACGACAAGGACAAGATGGACAGAGCAGTGCCGTACTTCCAGCTTCGAAACTGGCAACCCGGCGATGTCGTTAAATATGCCAACAGTTATTATGAATGCGTAGAGCCCAACGGTTATGATTTCAACGACATTAGAATCCCAGGAGCAATAGGCTGGGAGGAAGTTGAAGGCATTTCGGAATGGGTTGCCAACTACGATTACAGACACTGGGATGTTGTGTCCTATGAAGGCAAGTTCTACGCTCGCCTCCCATTGGATGAGCAGACAGAACCGGAGCCAGAACCAACCCCCGACTCAGGCGCAGATTCCGAAAGCGGCTCAGAGACTAATCCAGATACAGAAGACGGCTCAGAGACCACGCCGGATACCGGCTCCGAAGACAATGCGGAACAAACTCCAGCGCCGGTATCAGAAACAGAAACGGAGCCTACTCCAGACACAGAAGAAAAAGAAGAAGGAGAGGGGGAAGATAAAGCCGACCTTACAGTCAACCCATACGACTCTGAATACTGGGGCTTGATTGGCGATTACGTCACAGGCTACGACTACGAGCTAAAGGATACAGAATACGTAGTCTACAATAACAAAGTATTCATTCCAACAATGAAGGTCACGGCTGACGCACTGAAAGAAAGTTATAACATACACCAGCATGACCCTCGCAACACAAACATAAAGAAGCATCTGATTCGCCTCGCCCTCTATGAGCTCCACAAGCTCATATCGCCAAACAATATCAGCTCAGCTCGCATTACCGACTATGAGACATCATTGACTTGGCTGAGGGACGCGAACCGATGCAAGATTAACCCACAAATACCAAGGAAGCTTGACTCAGAACAGAAGCCTGTAGCTGAGTACGCAATCGCCACTTATATGCGCGACTACGACCCAAACAAAAATCCTTGGCAGATTTAGTAACGGCAACTTGATGAGTGATTAATAAAGTACTGCTTTTGTTTTAGCTGTGCCGGGAGGACGTTGTGAAACGTGGCTCCCGGCTTTTTATTACCCTCCCCAATTGTGCTTTATTCGCACCCTTCCAATAC
>CAVJCD010000219.1:0-3854 GCA_963648005.1 Tannerellaceae bacterium
TTGTTTTGGATACCGAGGTTTACTCCAACACCGGTGGTCAGTCTTCAAAGGCTACTCCTATTGGCTCAATTGCCAAGTTTGCCGCAGCAGGTAAGAGAGTACGTAAGAAAGACCTTGGCTTGATGGCCACTACTTATGGATACGTATATGTTGCTCAGGTTGCAATGGGTGCCGACCAGGCTCAGACCCTTAAGGCTCTTCGCGAGGCTGAGGCATACGACGGTCCGTCGCTCATCATTGCTTATGCTCCGTGTATCAACCATGGATTGAAGAAGGGCATGGGTAAGAGTCAGCAGGAAGAGGCTGAAGCCGTTGCTTGCGGTTACTGGCATCTGTGGCGCTACAACCCTGAACTGGAGAAGGAAGGCAAGAATCCGTTCACGCTGGATAGCAAGGAACCGGATTGGAGCAAGTTCCAAGACTTCCTGAAGGGCGAAGTTCGTTTCGCTTCTCTTATGAAGCAATTCCCAACAGAAGCCGCTCAGTTGTATCAGGCTGCCGAAGACAATGCTAAATGGAGACTCAACAACTACAAACGTCTGTCAAGACAGCAGTGGGGCGTTGAGGACTAACAAATAGAAAGGTCAATGCCAAGAAGCGGAATCCTTGAAAAGGGGTTCCGCTTTTTTAGTTACTGCGCCCGTCGTTTTAATGCCGTTTGTTTGACATAATAATGCCGATGAAACGACGCTTGGTTTGGATGGGTAAAAACCGAATGGGTTAACCCTTTTGCTCGAAAGGACTAGTCCATGGGTAAAAAGCCGCTGTTATTATTCCTATCTTTGCCATGCAATTTTCAAGGTTGTTAATGGAAAATATGATTAAGGCGGTTTTCTTCGATATCGACGGTACGTTGGTTAGTTTCAAGACGCATGAGGTGCCCCCGTCCACCGCCAAGGCGTTGTCTCTTCTAAGGGAAAAGGGTATTAAGGTCTTTATAGCAACCGGTCGCCACCGGGTTTCCATCAATAATTTGGGCGATTTGAAGTTCGACGGGTATGTCACTCTCAACGGCGGCTATTGTTTTGCCGGCGAAGAGAAGGTTGTCTATCGTCACCACATCCCCTCTGCCGACATTGATGCGCTGATTAGCTATATGCATACGAATGCCTTCCCCTGTGCTTTTGTACAAGAGGAGCAGATATATATGAACTACATAGATGCCACGGTGCAGGAGATGTTCGATATGTTGAACTTCCCCACGCCGCCAATTGCCCCGCTTAGCGATATCAAGGGTGCGGTCTATCAGCTTATTGCCTTCTTCCCTGTAGGCGACGAACAAAAGGTGATGGCAGTGCTCCCTCACTGCGAAGCCACCCGTTGGAACCCTCTGTTTGCCGACGTTGTGCCCCATGGTGGTAGCAAGAGTGTAGGCATCGACCACGTGTTGGAATACTTCAATATCAAAATAGAAGAAAGTATGGCCTTCGGAGACGGGGGCAATGACATAGCCATGTTGCGACATGTTGGCATAGGGGTGGCTATGGGAAATGCTGCCGACGATGTGAAACTCTCGGCAGACTATGTTACCGATTCGGTCGACGAAGATGGCATATACAATGCTCTGAAGCACTTTGACGTCATTTAATGCCCATCTAAAATCTGTTTCTCCGGATTAAATAGTTGTAAAGATTGGTGGATTTTATATGTTTTACAACATAAATTCTTCTCTTTGGACTTATCTTTGCAGCGAGAATAAAGAGAAAAAGATTTAGGTTAATTATCAATCTGCCTTCCAAGCGAGGGAGGCGCAAAAACACGAAAATTATGATTACAACAAGTAGAAACGAAGGAGACCTTCGTGTGTTAGCGATGTTGCGCTATCAGGCTGAGCGTTATCAGTCGATGGGACAAGGCGCAATGAGTCAACGTTTGAATGCTGAGATACGTCGTCTGTTGGCAACAATAGACGCCGATATCAAAAACTAAACTGAAACATCCGCTACTATCTCCGGCAGTAATCCACTGCCGCTATCCACCCGGGGGCAGGGCGTACATTCCTCTACAATATATCGTACGCTTATTTACATTATCTTTGCCTCCGAATTTTTTAAACACAATCAATAATGAAGAATATAGCTCTAACGGCAGCATCTCTCATGTTGTCTGCTGCACTTTGGGCGCAATCGCCTATAGAGAAGGGCCTCGGTGTAATCAACCGCACCAATGCAGAGGCATATATCGGCTTTTTGGCAAGTGACGAACTTAATGGCCGCGAAGCCGGCACACGCGACGGCCGTATCGCCGGGGAATATATAGTTTCGTGCCTTAAGACAATGGGGATAGCCCCGCTTAACGAATCGTACTACCAACCATTCGAGGCCTACAACACGGAACGGCAGAAGAAGGCGCGCTTCCAAGTGCACCCCGATTCCATTGCCCGCATAAAGCAAGGTGTGCATCGCAAGCTGTCATTACGTAATATATTAGGTAAGATAGAGGGGAAGAACCCCGGCGAATATGTTATTGTGGGGGCTCACTACGACCATCTCGGCATTGACCCCACGCTCGAGGGCGACAAGATATATAATGGTGCCGACGACAATGCTTCCGGAGTGTCTGCCGTCTTACAGCTTGCCAAGGCGTTCCTTGCATCGGGTAAGCAGCCCGAGCGCACCGTCATCTTTGCCTTTTGGGATGGAGAAGAGAAGGGATGCCTAGGCTCCGAGTATTTTGTGCTGAGCTGTCCTTTCCAGAAATCCATCAAAGGATACCTCAACTACGACATGATTGGCCGTAACTCAAACGAAGCCATTCCCGAGCACTTCGATTATTTCTATACCGAAGCAAACAAGGCTTTCGGCGATTGGCTGAAAAACGACATCGAGAAATATCATTTTAATCTGAAGCCAAACTATCACCCATGGGACAAGCCGGTAGGAGGAAGCGACAACAGCTCTTTCGCCAAGCGCGATATCCCCATCATTTGGTATCACACCAATGGTCACCCTGACTATCATCAGCCAAGCGACCACGTGGACAAAATCAACTGGGCAAAGATTGTTGACATAACAAAGGCCTCTTTTCTCAATCTTTGGAACTTGGCTAACGAGAAGAAATATTAGTCTGAAATTTTAGGAGGATAAAAGATGAAAAAGATGAATGTGTTCCTTTGCGGAATAGTGATGATGACGCTCGGCTTCGCGGCTTGTAGCGACGACAACGGTAAGGTTATGGATGCTTATACCGAAGCAGAGAAAGAGTGGATTGCCGAAAATGAAGAATATTTTCAGGCAAGAATGGCTGAAAAGGAAGACGACGGAAGTTTCCTCTATGAAAGACTGGTTGTTGATGAGGATACATTGCTCTACCGTATACTCTCGGAGGGCGAGGGTGGCCCGCATCCGTCCTCCACTTCGAATGTAAAAGTGTCTATCCTTGGCAAGCTACCCGTATCAAACACGATTATTGCCGGAGGTAGCGACGAGACTCCGATAGACGACACGCTGGACCTCGACAGCCAGTATCTTATCAAAGGCTTGGCGGCTCTCTTGCTGGAAACACGTGCGGGCGATAGGGTGGAGGCCATCATCCCCTATGAATTGGGTTATGGCGACAAGAATTACACCAACCCCTACATCCCGCTTTGTTCAACGCTTATGTTTACCTTCACCGTGAACAGTATAGAATAATACGAGAAGTCCTCATCCAAACATCGGGGGGTATGAAAACAAAAGACAGGTCTTTCGTCTCAGGAAGTCCTGTCTTTTGCGTTTGAAAGATATATCTTTTGACTTCAAAAGTCCCGTCTTTTGCTCTCGAAAGATATATCTTTTCTCTCGGGAAGTCCCGTCTTTTGTTTCCCTTCCAAAACACTTGTCAGAGCTCTTGTAGCCAAGACGCTTTTTCTTCAC
>CAVJCD010000220.1:0-3769 GCA_963648005.1 Tannerellaceae bacterium
GCGTAGGATGTTGCAACAATAAAAGCCCTGTCTCGAAAAGAATGTCTTGCGTTGACTCCTGAGTAACCCAACAACAGAGAACCAACGACTGGCAGATGTTGTACATAATCGTCGAACTCGAGTTGCCCATGGTTCTTCCGTAAATCAATCACGCTATTTGTGATGCTGCGGCTACCATCCCGAATAAAACTTGGAACGAGGGCAACCTAAAGATGCGGGTAAAATGGTTTGTTTCCATCTGAATTTGTAGTTCTCATTGTTTGTGGATAAAGAGTCACAATGAGTCTGCTGTCCGTATGCATTCTTCGATACGAGTATCATTAGGAGAATTGCCCCAATTAGAGACATTACATTCACGATGTCTGCTTTTTATTTTCCCCCTGCCCCCTCCGGAAGATTATTGAAATAAAAAAAGCGTGGGAACTGTTTTTAATGTCTTATCTGTCTAAGAGGTATCCTCATACCCACGGAACAAATAGAAACAACAGTCCCACGCCGTTATGATATAATAATCCCATAAAGGAATTGTCATATACCACAGGCGTGAGCGTTTTCTGTTGTATACTTGTTCCGCTTTTGAAAATTGGGGATTTTCTTAGACAAGTAATATCTTAAAAAACGCTTTTCGTCAATTATGTCCTTCTGCAGTTCAACGCAATGACCAAGCAGAATTGTTGCAACTGTATGAAGATTGTTTACGTTTCCAAAAATATTCACAGAACAAAAAGATGGTTGGTTGTTGCATTTTTCGCCCCTCAGGGGTGAGTCCTCTGAGAAGCCATAATCTTTATCTTTGCGGGCGAATACAGTGGAGGATATCAGGAGGAAATGAACATAAGAAAGATAGAGGGCAAGATTGTAGGCAACCCTACGATGAAGGAAGGAACGGTTTATTCGATGCTCATTATTTGTAGCATCTCGCATTTCCTGAACGACATGATACAATCTGTCATCCCCGCCATATATCCGATAGTAAAGGATAGTTTTGGCTTTACGTTCTCTCAGATAGGTGTAATCACGTTGGCGTTTCAGATGACGTCGTCCATTCTGCAGCCGTTTACCGGACTGTATGCCGACCGTCATCCGCAGCCATATGCCTTGTCTGTGGGGATGTGTTTCACCCTGATGGGATTGTTGCTGTTGGCTTTTGCCGGCAACTACTATCTGATACTTCTGGCGGTAAGTGTGGTGGGGCTTGGCTCGTCGGTGTTTCATCCCACTGCATCGCGGGTGGCGCAGATGGCCTCCGGTGGCAAGAAGAGTTTGGCGCAGTCCATCTTTCAGGTGGGAGGCAACGGCGGACAGGCTGTGGGACCTTTGCTGGCAGCCCTCATAGTGTTGCCTCTGGGGCAGTGGGCAATATCATGGTTTGCCATAGCAGCCTTGGCGGCGGCACTCATAATGCTGAGGCTGGGTAAGTGGTATAAACTAAGATTGCCATGTTTCTGCCGAATACGCAGAAGACATCCCGACGGGCATAAAAAAAGAGATGCCTCATTGCTGAAGTATCTCTCGCCCGTCTCTTGCTCTCCCTCTTGGACTTGAACCAAGGACCCTCTGATTAACAGTCAGATGCTCTAACCAACTGAGCTAAGGAAGAATTTACTTTCCCGGCGCTTCCCGCCTCTTGCTCTCCCTCTTGGACTTGAACCAAGGACCCTCTGATTAACAGTCAGATGCTCTAACCAACTGAGCTAAGGAAGAATTTACTTTCCCGGCGCTTCCCGCCTCTTGCTCTCCCTCTTGGACTTGAACCAAGGACCCTCTGATTAACAGTCAGATGCTCTAACCAACTGAGCTAAGGAAGAATTTGTTTGCATTCACATCCCCTCGAAAGATGTGCCGCAAAAGTAGACGTTCTTTTTGAAACATGCAATAACTTTGCGAGGGAAAAATCAAGAAACGGGGACAAAAAAGTTAAAAGTAGAGGCCATAGTGCATGGGATAAGGCATTATGGCTACTTTTGCGACCGCAATACAACGATATGTTTAAACAAATGCAACGAGAAGGAATGATTGGCTTGTTTAGCTTGCTTCTCCTCATGGGAGGCGGTATGCATGCGCAAGCTCAAAAGGATAACAGATTTGAGATAAGTAAGAATCTGGACATATTCAATGCCGTGGTGAAAGAGGTTGAGATGTTTTATGTGGACACTGTGGACGTGGAGAAGACTGTTCGCAGGGGCATCAACGCCATGTTGGGAGGTCTCGACCCCTATACAGTATATTATCCGGAGCAGGATATGGATGAACTGAAGATGATGACAACGGGAGAGTATGGCGGTATGGGTGCTTATATCCGCGAGAGGAAGGAAGGGGGCGTTTATATCTCTGAGCCTTTCGAAGGGATGCCTGCCGCGCTTGCCGGACTGAAGGCGGGCGACCGCATACTGGCTGTTGACACGATGGATACGAGCAACATGAACTCAAGCGAGGTGAGCAATCTGTTGAAGGGTGTACCCAACACCAAAATGGTACTCAAGATACAACGCCCGAACGAAAAGAAGCCCCGTAAGGTGGAGCTTATGCGCAAGCAGATTTTGGTTGACCAAGTAACGTACTATGGCGTGAGGGGCGACGGCATCGGATATATCTATCTGAAAGGGTTCACTGACAAGAGTGCCCAGGAGGTGAAGGCTGCCTTGGAGGATTTGAAGCAGAATCACAATATAAAATCGTTGATATTCGATTTGCGGGACAATGGCGGCGGATTGTTGGAGAGTGCCACGCAGATTGTCGGCATGTTTGTGTCGAAAGGAACGCAGGTGGTGTCTACCAAAAGCAAGGTTAGTCAGTGGGACCGCACGTATCGCACCTCCTCGGAGCCTATCGATACTGTTATGCCGATAGCTATTCTTATTAATGGTAACACGGCATCGTCGGCAGAAATTGTGTCAGGAGCTTTGCAGGACATGGACCGTGCCGTTTTGGTGGGTGCACGTTCGTTTGGCAAGGGTTTGGTGCAGTCAACGCGTGAGTTACCCTACGAGGGGCGGCTGAAGGTAACGATGAGTAGGTATTATATCCCCAGCGGACGTTGCATACAGCAGTTGGACTACTCGCACAGGAAGGCAGACGGCAGTGTGGATGCTATACCCGACAGTTTAACGTCGGTGTTCTATACCTTGAAGGGGCGCCCTGTGCGCGATGGCGGTGGTGTGCGTCCGGAGTTTGAGGTGGCAGAGAGAGAGATACCCACGATGATGTATTACCTAGCAAGCGACTTCGTGTTGATGGATTTTGTTACCGACTGGGCACAGAAGCACAAGACTATTCCCGCTGTAGAGGAGTTCTCCGTCTCGGACGAGGATTTCGAGGCATTCAAGAAATATGCAAAGGAGAAGAACTTTACCTACGACCGTCAGAGCGAGAAATTGCTGAAGAACCTCAAGGATGTGGCCAAGTTTGAGGGTTTCATGGAGGGCGACTCCACCATCTTCAACGAGCTGGAGAACCGTCTCACGCCGGATTTGGAGCGCGACTTCGACCTCTACAAAGAGGAGGTGAAGAAGCTCATGGCCTCGGAGATTGTTAAGCGCTACTATTATCAGAAGGGCGAGCTGATTGAAAGTTTGAAGGACGACAAGGTGCTTGAGAAGGCCCTCGAGGTATCAAGCAACGAGGAACTTTACAACAAGGCGTTGAGCGCACCGGAGAAGAAAGACTCCGATTCACAAAACAAATAAGAACTGTAGGGCTACTTGAACCTTATGTGGAGCACAACCAACTCTGATACTGTCCCCACCCGATAGGGCGGACCGGCTACCCC
>CAVJCD010000221.1:0-3744 GCA_963648005.1 Tannerellaceae bacterium
GAGCGCGAGCTCTCCGCCTTCCGCAACCGCAACATAGGGTTCGTGTTCCAGTTCCACCAGCTGTTGCCCGAGTTCACAGCCCTCGAGAACGTCATGATACCCGCCCTCATTGGCGGCACCAAAGCCTCCGACGCCCGCAAGAGGGCAAAAGAGATACTCTCATTCATGAAGCTGTCGGACCGCATGGAGCACAAGCCGGCAGAACTCTCCGGGGGCGAGAAGCAACGCGTAGCCGTGGCACGGGCACTCATCAACAACCCCGCCGTGGTGTTGGCAGACGAGCCCTCGGGCAGCCTCGACACCCGTAACAAGGAGGAACTCCACCGGCTCTTCTTCGACCTGAGAGAGGAGCTGCAGCAGACCTTCGTCATCGTAACCCACGACGAGCAACTGGCACGCGACACCGACCGCGTCATCCACATCAAGGACGGAATCGTTTTATAACAAAAGGAATATAACTATGGCAAGTAATGAGAGAGTAACGTTTGGCAGCAAGATTGGAGTGATATTGGCCACCGTAGGGTGCGCAGTAGGGCTTGGGAGCATATGGCGCTTCCCATACATGGTGGGGTCGAACGGAGGAGGTGCCTTCCTTCTGGTCTTCGGCATATGTACCGTATTGCTGGGCCTCCCTATCATGATTACCGAGTTCTTCATCGGACGCTACTCGCGCAGCAATGCCGCCGGCGCATTCAAGAAGCTTGCCCCGGACACTCAGTGGAAGCTGATAGGCTACAACGGCGTGCTGGCTGCCTTTCTCATCCTCAGCTTCTACTCCGTGGTGTCGGGGTGGACACTGGAATACATCTGGCAGGCGGCAAGCGGCTCGCTTAGCGGCAAGACAACGGCAGACTTCACTACCGAGTTCCAGCAGTTCTCCTCAAGTGCCGTCCGACCCATCGTGTGGACATTCGTCTTCATCGCCATGACCCACTTCATCATCGTATCGGGCGTGGAGAAGGGCATCGAACGGGCCTCCAAGATTATGATGCCCGCACTGTTCCTCATCCTCATAGCGCTGTGTATCCGCTCCGTCACCCTCCCGGGGGTAAGCGAGGGTCTGGAATTTCTCTTCAAGCCCGACTTCGGTAAGATAACCTCCTCCGTTGTGCTTAGCGCCATGGGACAGACGTTCTTCTCCCTCAGCATAGGCATGGGATGCCTCATCACCTACGGTTCCTACTTCGGCAAGAGCACCAACCTCCAGCTCACTGCCGTGCAGGTGACGGTGATAAACACCCTCGTGGCACTCCTGGCGGGCGTCATGGTGTTCCCCGCCGTATTCAGCTTCGGCATAGAGCCTACTGCCGGTCCCGAACTGGTGTTCATCACCCTGCCGAACATATTCGGGCAGCTGCCGTTGGGCAATGCCTGGTCGTTCGTGTTCTTCATCCTGCTGGCCCTCGCGGCACTCACCTCCACAATCTCCCTCCACGAGGTGGCTACTGCCTACTTCAGCGAGGAGTATCACACAAGCCGTAGCCGTGCAGCTTGGATAGTATCCTTAGGGATAGCCATCCTCGGTGCCCTCTGCTCCCTCTCGTTCGGCTTGCTCAAGGAGTACACCATATTCGGGATGATAATATTCGATGCCATGGACTTCCTTACCGCCAAGATAATGATGCCCCTCGGCGGTATGATGATATGCATATTTGTGGGCTGTAGGATAGAAAAGAAGATACTGAAAGAGGAACTGACCAATCGTGGCACAATCACGTTCTACTTCTTCAACACCTATGCATTCTTCATCAAATACATAGCCCCGGCAGCCATCGGGCTCATCTTCCTCAACGAACTGGGGCTTATCCAAAAGATAGTAGCCTTGTTTTAATCAATAGTACCTAATCCATGAACTGGCGGGATTTACTATACTTTTCGAAAGGCGAGCGCAGAGCCCTCACTCTTCTACTCTCTCTCATCGTAGTCTCATGGCTCATCCTATGGTTTACTGACCGGGAAGACCATCCCTCTGACGAGAAAGCACCGGCAGTGGCAGATACCATCATAGGCAAACGCGACACCTTGGTAAAAAAGAATATCCCCTCTCCCACCACTACAACCGTCCGCAGAAAAGAAAAAGAGCCCCGACGCACGGAGCCTAAGAAGACATACACAAAGAAAGACTTCCCCCAGACGGATAAATATCCCGTGGGTACGGTGGTGGAATTAAACAGTGCCGACACTACCATCCTCAAGAAGGTGCCCGGCATTGGCAGCACCTTTGCCCGCCGGATTGTGAAGTATAGGGAACTGCTCGGCGGATACTTCTCCGTGCAACAACTTGCGGAAGTATATGGGATAGACGAGGAACGCTACGAGGCTCTCAAACCATGGTTCATAGCCGACAGTACCTTCGTACGCAAACTCAACGTCAATCATACACCCATCCGCGAGCTCTACCGGCATCCGTACATCGACAACCAACAGGCCCGCGCCATCAACCAACTACGTCGGCAGAAAGGAAGGCTCGCCGGCTGGGAAAACCTCCAGCTCCTGGAAGAGTTCACCGAGGCCGACCGCGAGCGGCTCTCTCACTATTTGTCGTTTGAATAACCTTCGTATATCAAGGATGACAACCTATCGGGGTTGAACACCTCGGTTGCCACCTCGCGGATATCCTCTGCAGTGACAGCATTGATACGTGCTATCACCTCTTGGAGTGTATCGTAGCGGTTGTAGTGAAGGAAGCTCTTTCCCAATCCGAGGAAAAGCCCCTCGCGGTTATCGCCCGACACTCCCAGTTGCCCCACTACCTGCTTCTTTGCTGCAGCAAGCTGCGATGCCGTGAGGTTGTTCTCACGCAACTTCTCAAGCTCCCTATGGACCAGACGGGTGGCTTTCTCAGTGTGCTTGGGGTCTGTTCCGAAATATATGCTTATCAGCCCCGTGTCTGTATATGAAGTGATGTTGGACTCTACGTTGTAGACCAACCCGTGCTTCTCCCTCAACGATACATTCAAACGGTTGTTCATCCCGGGACCTCCCAACAGATTGTTCAAGAGGAACAGTGCTATGCGCTTCTTGTCATGCATACTGTAAGCACGGGTGCCCATAAGAACATGCGCCTGGTGCGTGTCTTTACCCACTCGCTTCACAACGGGCTTAATCTCCCCCGGAGCAACCCTACTGCGTGATGCAGACTTTAAGTTTATGCCCGACAAAAGCCCCTCCATACGTTTCACTATCTTACCAAACGGCGTCCGCCCCATCGAAAAGAACACCATATTGTCGGGCGCATAGAACCGTTGCATGAACGAAAGCCCGGCAGCAGTGTCGAACTTAAGTAGGGTAGACTCATCGCCAAGAATGTTATGCCCCAAGGCATGACCATCGAAAAGCAGATTCTCGAATTCGTCGAAGATAAGCTCCGAGGGACTGTCCTCATACGAGTTTATCTCGTCGAGGATAACGTCCACCTCCTTATCTATCTCCTGTTGAGGAAACCTGGAGTGGAATATCAAATCCACCAATAAATCTGCCGCACGGCTGAAGTGCTCCTCCATGAAGATGGAATAGACAAACGTCTCCTCCTTCGTAGTATATGCATTCAGTTCACCGCCCACATTCTCCATCCTATTCAATATGTGCCAAGCCTTCCTCTTTTCTGTACCCTTAAACAACATATGCTCCACGAAATGAGCCAAACCGAACTCGCCCTCCGCCTCATCGCGCGTCCCGGCATTCACGGCAAAACCGCAATACGAAACGGGCGACTCCATTGGCAAATGCACCATACGAAGACCG
>CAVJCD010000222.1:0-3738 GCA_963648005.1 Tannerellaceae bacterium
ACCTTGAGGATATCAAGGCGCCCGAATGCTTCAAGATTGAGCAGAGGCTAAAGGCGGAGTTGGACATCCCGGTGATGCACGACGACCAGCACGGTACAGCCATCATCTCGGGAGCCGGACTGGTGAATGCCCTCGAGATAACGGGCAAGAAGATAGAGGACGTGAAGATTGTGGTCAACGGTGCCGGTGCCGCCTCCATCTCGTGCACCAAGCTCTACCTGCTCTTGGGAGCCCGCAAGGAGAACGTTGTGATGTGCGACAGCAAGGGCGTCATTACCGCGAGCCGCACCGACCTCAACGAGGCAAAGCGTGAGTTTGCCACCACGAGAGACATCCACACCCTTCAGGAAGCCGTTGTGGGTGCCGACGTGTTCCTCGGCTTGTCTGTTGCCAATGTCCTGACGCAGGATATGGTGCGCAGCATGAACGACAACCCCATAGTGTTTGCCCTTGCCAACCCCAACCCCGAGATATCGTATGCCGACGCCATGGCTTCGCGCAAGGACATCATCTTTGCCACCGGGCGCTCTGACTATCCCAACCAGATAAACAACGTGCTGGGCTTCCCGTATATCTTCCGTGGCGCATTGGACACTCATGCCAAAGCCATCAACGAGGACATGAAGCTGGCAGCCGTGCATGCCATTGCCGAGCTGGCAAAAGAGCCTGTGCCCGACGTGGTGAACGCTGCCTATAAGCTGAAGCGTACCACCTTTGGTCGCGACTATATCCTTCCCAAGGCTCTCGACCCACGGCTTCTGACCCGCGTGTCGGTTGCCGTAGCCAAGGCTGCCATCTCTTCGGGTGTTGCCCGCAAGGAGATTACCGACTGGGACGAATATGCCAACCACCTGCGTGAGATGATGGGCTACGACAATAAGATGCTCCGTTCGTTCACCGACATGGCAAAGGCCACTCCCAAGCGCGTGGTGTTTGCCGAGGCCAACCATATCAATATGCTGAAGGCTGCCGTGGAGGCCAAAGCCGAAGGCATCTGCTACCCTATCCTTCTTGGCAACGAAGAACGCCTCGAGAAGCTGGCAGCAGAAGAGAACCTCAGCCTCGAGGGCATCGAGATTGTGAACCTTCGTCACGACCGCGAGAACAAACGCCGCACACGTTATGCGCGCATCCTGGCGGAGAAGAGAGCACGCGACGGCGTGACCTTTGCCGAAGCACGCGAGAGAATGGTGGACAGAAATGCCTTTGGTATGATGATGGTGGAGACAGGCGATGCCGACGCTTTCATCACGGGTGTCTACAGCCGTTACTCCGAGGTCACCAAGATGGCGGAAGAAATCATCGGGATACGTCCTTCCTACAAGCATTTCGGCGCCATGAACATCATGACATGCAAGAAGGGTACCTTCTTCATCTCCGATACGCTTATCAACCGTCACCCCTCTACCGAGGTGCTGATTGACATTGCCCGCCTGACCCACGACGCGGTGAAGTTTTTTGCCCACGAGCCGGTGATGGCCATGCTGTCGTATTCAAACTTCGGCGCCGACAAGCAAGGCAGTCCGCAGAAGGTGCACGACGCCATCGACTATCTCCACAAGAACCATCCCGAGATTGTTATCGACGGCGAGATGCAGGTCAACTTTGCCCTCGACAACCGTCTGCGCGACGAGATGTATCCCTTCAACAAACTGAAAGGAAAGGATGTCAACACCCTCGTGTTCCCCAACCTTAGCTCTGCCAACAGTGCCTACAAGCTATTGGATGCGCTGGGCATCACCGAGACGATAGGCCCGATACAGATGGGACTTAACAAGCCTATCCACTTCACCGACCTTGAGAGCTCCACACGCGACATTGTGAACCTCACAACCGTTGCCGTGGTGGATGCCATCGTGCAGGAACAAATCGAGAAGAGAGGGTTGAAAAAATAATCCGTATGCATACCTTTGCCTTTGTATAAAATCAAAGCTCATGAGAATCACGTATATCACTTTTGCTCTTATTGTCTGTTTTTGCGCGTCTCTTCTGGCGGAAGGTAAGGGGAGCGACCTTATGCTTCAGGCGGAGAAAAGCGTCGAGAAGAAAGACTTCAGCGGGGCCCGCAACCTTTATATACAAGCCTACGAGGCCTTCTCCTCAGAGGGCGAGTATGCTCCGGCCATCGACTGCGGGACAAAAGCCGTGAGTCTTTTGTATCGCGAAAACAACTATCAGGACGCGTTCACCCTCTGCCGTGAGATGACGCAGTTCCTGCTTGCGGAGGAGCAGAAGGCGCAGACGGTGTTCTACGACCAACGCTTTCTTCTTACAAAGGAGAGGTTGCAGATGTATATCAAGCTAAAGAACGCCGAGCAGGCAGAGTTCCAGCTCAGCACCCTCGAGAACCTGGCGAGTCAGTCGGGCAACGAGCAGATTGCCGTCGATTTGCTGTACACCAAAGCACTCTACTGCTACACCTTCGGGCAAACCGAGCGCGGGGATGCCGAGTTTACTGCCCTGGAGGAGAAACTCAAGGCGGAGAAGCAATACGACAGGGTTAGCGAGTGCTACAAGGAGCTCATCGCCATTGCCCGCACCTCGGGCAACGCAGCGATGATGGAGCACACCTACGAGAAATATATAGTGTGGACCGACTCGGTGAAGGCTATCAACGCCCATAGCGAGCTTGCCGAGCTGCAGCAGAAATACGGCGAGTGCCAGGATATCATCGCAGAGAAAGACAGCAATCTCTCGGGCAAGCGATACGTCATTGCAGGTCTCTTGACCTTGGCCGTCATCCTCGTTGCCGCCCTCGTGGGGATGGTCTTCCTCTTGCTGCGTTTCATCATGCTCAACAAGAACCTCAAGGGCATCATCCGCACAATCAACGAACACGGCGAGCAGCAGACCCGCTTTATCCAAAGCATATCCGAGCAGATGAAGCCCACGCTGGATGCCTTGGATGTATCCACCGACGACCTTCAGGGCCTGCCTCCCCTCCAGAAAGCTTCCATCAAGATGCGAATAGAGGCATTGAGGCAGTTCGGGGTGAACCTTCAGGAGCTCTCCACGCTCGAAGGCTCGCTGATGGAGGCCTACGAGGTGCAGTCGTTCAACGTGCAGAAGTTCTGCAACAAGGTTATGGATAAGGTGAGAGACAAGGTGCATCCCGAGGTGGAGCTGGCTGTCGACGCCCTCTCGCTGGAGGTGAAGACCAACCCCGAGCAGCTGGAGCGCATCCTCCTGCATCTTCTCGAGAATGCCGCACGCTACACCACCTCGGGCAAGATAAGGCTGGAGTTCAAGCGCAAGGGCGCACATCTGTGCCATATCATCGTTACCGACAGCGGCACGGGCATCCCCGACGAAGAGAAGGAGAACCTCTTCAAGCCCTTTGGCAAGGCGAGAGACCTGGCTGAAGGCGACGGACTGGGCCTCCCCATCTGCGCCCTCATAGCCACCAAGCTTGGCGGCACCCTCTCGATAGACCCTGACTACAAAAAAGGCTGCCGCTTCATCCTCGTGCTGAAGATATAGTTTTTGTGTTCCGCGGATTTTAAACGGATTAAGACGGAACGGAAAGGGCAAAGAAAAAGCCCCGGGAGAGTGGGTGCTCCGGGGCTTCAAATAGAAGTTAAACGGCGTTTGAACGCTGTTTAAGGGGTCATTCAACAGTCGGGTGGCCGTCCGAATCTTCGCCTACGATGACGTCGCTACTGCCGCCATCGCCAAAATATGTCCACACCCATTGGTAGACGGGGTGACGATAGTGATTTTTTCTGAACAACAATATGT
>CAVJCD010000223.1:0-1179 GCA_963648005.1 Tannerellaceae bacterium
GACACACCGTCTGGGGCACAATCTGATTCGCACACGCGCACAGTTCAAACTCCTGCAAAGCTTGGAAGAACACACCGAAGAGATGGACAGCTTCGTAAAAGAGCTATAGCGCCGAAGCTAAGAGAAAGAGAAAAGCACTTTTCCAACCCCATAATCAAAGGGGGAAAAGTGCTTTTCTTATGTCTTGATATAAACGACGGGGCTTATTGCAGACCTTCCGTAGTCACGTTTTTGTCAATCTTCTTAATCATTCCCTGGAGAACCGCTCCCGGTCCCAATTCAATGAAGTGGTCGGCACCTGCGCCAATCATATTCCTTATGCTCTGTGTCCAACGCACAGGGGCTGTCAACTGGGCAATGAGATTTGCCTTGATTGTTTCGGGATTTGTTTCGCCAAGGGTACTTACATTCTGATAGACGGGACACTTCGGCTCATTAATCGGAGTAACCTTGATGGCGGCAGCCAACTCGGAACGTGCCGGCTCCATCAACGGAGAGTGGAACGCACCGCCTACCTTTAATTTTATGGCACGTTTGGCACCGGCAGCCAATGCCTTCTCGCAAACCTGGTCGATACCCGAGATAGTACCGGAGACAACCAACTGACCCGGGCAGTTGTAGTTTGCACAAACAACCACTTCGTCTTTTATGCCTGCACAAATCTCCTCAACCGTTTCGTCCGGCAAAGCCAATATGGCTGCCATGGTTGAAGGAGCAGCCTCGCATGCCTTCTGCATAGCCATAGCACGCTTGGATACCAACTTGAGTCCATCTTCAAACGACAATGCACCGGCTGTAACAAGGGCTGAGAACTCGCCCAAGGAGTGGCCCGCTGTCATATCCGGCTTAAACTCCTCGCCCAAAGTCCAGGCAAGGATAACAGAGTGTAAAAATACGGCAGGCTGAGTAACCTTGGTCTGTCTTAAATCTTCGTCCGTCCCGGCGAACATAAGGTCAGTGATGCGGAATCCAAGAATCTCATTTGCTTTCTCAAACAATTCTTTCGCCAAAGAATTACCGTCATACAAATCCTTACCCATCCCAACAAACTGTGCTCCCTGACCGGGAAATACATACGCTTTCATTCTATTCTGTTCTTTTTCTAATTTCAGTTTTTTAAGACGGCGCAAAGGTAATAAATTTGGAATAACGGGGTGACTGTCCGCTACAAATAGTATC
>CAVJCD010000223.1:1189-3731 GCA_963648005.1 Tannerellaceae bacterium
TTTGCCGCATCTTAAAAGGACAATGATTAACAATTAACTAAACATTGATATCATGAACAATTTATTATTCTTAGGAAACTTGGGTACAGGCGAAATTGTTATCATCGCCATTATTGTATTGTTGCTTTTCGGTGGCAAGAAAATCCCCGAACTGATGAAAGGTATTGGTAAGGGTGTAAAGAATTTCAAAGATGGTGTAAAAGGTTTGGAAGACGACATTAAGATAGAAGACAACGATAAGAAGTAGAAGAAATGGAAGAATTGGAACAAGAAGAAATGTCTTTCTGGGACCACCTGGAAGAACTTCGTTGGACTTTATTCCGTTCTATTCTAGCGCTCTTTGTTTTTACCATCGGTAGTTTTGCCTTTATGCGTGATTTGTTTGATCACGTGATTATGGCACCATGTTATTCCGATTTCGTTCTCTATCGTTGGTTGTGCGGGGTGAACAAGTGGCTTGCTGATATAAGCCCTTGGTTTGATGTGTTGCCCGACTTCTGCAATGACTCGTTTCACGTAGACATTGTAAACATCAAGTTGGCATCACAGTTTTTCACCCACATGACAACATCTTTTTGGTTGGCGCTTGTGTTGACCTTCCCCTATCTTATGTATGAGATATGGAAGTTCATTCGCCCGGCATTGTATGAGAATGAGAAGAAAAACGTACGATGGGTGTTCTTTTTCGGAACAATAATGTTTTTCTTGGGGTGTGCCGTAGGATACTTTATGGTGTTTCCCATGACTCTCCGCTTCTTGGCGACCTACCAACTGAGTGCGAACATTACCGAGCAAGTCTCCTTGGATTCGTATATGGACAACTTCCTTATGCTAATCTTTGTGATGGGAATTGTTTTCGAGATGCCGTTGGTTTCGTGGTTGCTGTCGAAGTTTGGTATTTTGCATCGTGGGTTCTTTCATAAATACCGCCGTCATGCCATTGTAGGGTTGCTTGTTGCCGCAGCATTCATCACTCCGAGTAGCGACCCGTTCACATTGGGTGTGGTATTCTTCCCGTTGTACGGACTGTATGAGTTGAGTGCATTCTTTGTGCGCAAAGACCCGAATGAGGACGAGGAGGACGAGGATGATGAGGAAGAAGAGTATGGAAACGGAAACGCCGTAAGCGAAAACACAGCTATCGAAAGCGCAAGCACCGAAAGCGAAGAAGAAGAAGCTGAAAGCGAAGCCGTGGAAGCCGAAACCACCGAAAGCAAAAAAGCCGGGGGCGAAAAAGGCGAAAAACGCAAAAAGAAGAAACACAAAAAGCACAAACGCTAAAAAGTTTGTCTTTTGATTGAAGCATAAAGAAAGCCGGTTCTATACTTAGAGCCGGCTTTCTTTTATTCTTATCCCGAAGGATTCTTACTTCACAAACTTGGCTTTCTTGAGATATTCTGCGCAGCCTTCCACGCCTTCGAACTGAGTATGGCCCTTAGGCATTCCTTCCAGTTCTACGAAGAACTCTTGCACGCCAATCTTGTATGCCTGGTTGAAGATTGCCTCAAAGTTCATGTAGCCCGACTGTCCGAGCACTGCGCGGTCTTTGATATGTAACAGTTTGAAACGGTTGGGATAGGTCTTCATGTATTCAACCGGGTCGTTCTGCCCAATCACCGTCCAGTATACATCCATCTCGAAGAATACCCTATCGGGGTCTGTGTTCTTGATGAAGAGGTCGTATACCTTCTCGCCCTTGTTGTGGCGACCAAACACTGCTTCCTTGCCACCGGGGAGCACTTTGGCAAACTCAAAATCGTGGTTGTGATAGCCAAACGGAATACCTGCAACCTCCTTTATAACCTTTCCTGCTTCGTTGAACACATCGCATACATATTCAACCTCCTCCACGCTGCGTGTGCGGGGTTGTCCGGGCTGAACAAGATACTTAACGCCCATCTTGGCATGGTCTTCTGCCGTCTTTTTCCAGAAGTCCATAATTTTGCTGCGGGTCTCCGAGGTATACTCACCCGTAGAAGGGTTCACGTGCGAACTGGTAATCTTCAGTCCGGCATCATCCACCATGCGTTTATATTCCATCATGTCGATGCCGTAGACCTTGCCGTCTTTATAGCCGGCAAGTTCAAGGGTTGAATATCCCATTTTCTTGAGCTTCGCCAATCCCCCGGGAACGTCCTTTACCAGTTCACCGCCCAAGGAATAAATCTGCAAACCAAAACTCTTCTTTGCCATCGTCTCCGACACAGAGGGGGCTGCGGCATACGAAGCTTCTGCCTTCCCGGCAACCAATCCCCCAAGGGTAAGCAAGGAGGCACTCTTCAAAAAATTCCGTCTATTTATCATGTCTTTTAAATTTAAGTTCTCAAAGGTATTACTTTCATCCGAACAATCCTAAGCCATCCGCCACAAAGAGTCATTCAACGACCACCGTCATCCCCGCCGAGTTGGCACGTACCCGGTTGTCATACATCGCCTCGCAAGATACAGGAGGCAGGTAGAACCTTCCGGGATAGACGGCAGTAAGGTTGACGCGCACCGTCACCTCACGGCCCGAGGGGAGGCAGTCGATGTAGCTAAGCAC
>CAVJCD010000224.1:0-3710 GCA_963648005.1 Tannerellaceae bacterium
TGACGTTCCTGACGCCGTTTCTGTTTGCTGCCATGATTTTCTTACCGCTGTGGTTGTCTACCATCAAAGGCGATGATGTGCGCAACGTGGCTGTTATTGATGCTACCGGCAAATATGCCCCATTGTTTGAAGACACCGAAAACTATCATTTCGTGCGTGCCGACAAGACTCTTGAGGAATATCGCGAAAACAGCGACAAGGAGATATTTGCCATACTCAGCATCACCGGCGATTTGCTCAGCAATCCCAAGGCGGCAACCATGTATTCCGAGAAGCAGGTGCCCACGGAGCTTTGCAGCATAGTGGACCATACGCTAAGCGAGCAGATGGAGGGCGAAAAGATGGCTTTGTTTAATATCCCGAACCTGAAGGAGATTATCCAAGAGAGCAAGATAGACTTCAGCATACAGACAATCAAGTGGGGCGAAGACGGCAAGGAAAGCACCTCGTCGGCAATGGCGGCTTCCATCATCGGAGTGGTGTTTACTGCCATTATATATATGTTCATCATGATATATGGCGCAATGGTGATGCAGGGCGTAATGGAAGAGAAGACCAACCGCATTGTTGAAGTGATGGTATCGTCGGTACGCCCCTTCGATTTGATGATGGGCAAAATCATCGGCATAGGTTTCGTTGGTCTCACCCAGGTTTTTCTTTGGGGAATAATCACCGTGTTCCTGATAGTAATCGGCGGCGTTATGTCCTCGCCCGACGCAGCAGCCATGCAGGCAGAGGCTTCGATGAAGATGATGGAGACAGGCGCGATGTCCTCTCCCGCGGGTAACGAGATTATGGGAATACTCCATTCCATCAACCTCGCCGACATAGCCGTCTCGTTCGTTGTCTATTTCATTGGCGGTTACCTGTTGTATGCATCCATGTTTGCCGCCATTGGTTCGGCAGTAGACAATCAGGAAGACACCCAGCAGTTCATGATGCCCATCATGGTACTCATGATCTTTGCTTTCTATGCCGGCATATACAGCATGGAGAACCCCGACGGACCGTTGGCATTCTGGTGCTCCATGTTTCCGCTCACCTCACCCGTTGTGATGATGATACGCGTGCCGTTTGAGATACCGCTGTGGGAGAGATTGATTTCCGTAGTATTGCTCTATGCCTTGGCTTTGGGCATCGTATGGCTCTCGGCAAAGATTTACCGGGTGGGCATCCTGATGTATGGCAAGAAACCAAGCATCAAGGAGATAGCGAAATGGGTTAAATACAAATAAAACGAAGGACCGGAGCATCCGTCCGGGGAAAAAGAAACAGGCAGCAGGAGGATTCTCTCTTGCTGCCTGTTTTTGTAAACGCGGAATGCCCGCGTTTCTTTTCCTGATATCTGTTTGGGGGTTATACCTGAGGCTGCACCACGCAGAACGTTCCGGAGGCTTTGCCTACCAGCTTGCCGTCGCAATAGATTTCGCATTCGCTGAAATGGATGCGCCGCCCCGGCTTGATGACCTTACCTTTGGCAACAAGCTCATTGCCCCATGCCGCTCTAAGGAACGACACGTTGAGCTCGGCAGTGAGCACGTCCTTGTCCAACGGAGTAACCGTATACGCGGCAAAGCCTGCCACGGTATCGGCCAACGCCGCCAACACTCCGCCGTGTATCACTCCGCAATATTGCCGTTGCTCGTCGTGAAGAGGCATGTGAGCCTCCACATACCCTTCTTCAACAACGTTGAACTGCACTCCCAAATGATTTACGTAAGGGTTGCCTTTCACCCTGTTCACCAGTCTTTCTTTTTCTTCTATGTTCATCATCTTGTCAAATCGTAATCACAAATCAAGGTGTCGGATGGTTTTGCCCTCGGCATCGAGCACCGTAAGGGTCATCTCTTTGCCTTTCTTCTGGAGCACCATGACCGTTGCTTCGTTGAGGTCGGGACCTCCGCCAATCACAACGGGATAGTTGTTGCCATATTCGCTGTCTTTGGGATAGTAGGCGCGACGGTGTGTGTGTCCGTTGATGCAGATGTCGAACGGTGCTTTCTTCAGGAGTCCGCCCCAAAGCGTAAGGCAGGGGTTATATTTGTCCACATCCTTGCCGTAGATACTTATATGGTGAATCAACACATGCTTCTTTGCCTTCTTGAAAGCTTTGCTCTTGAGCTCGCTCTTGAGGAATCCCACCTGGGCTTCGCGCAGGGCAGTGAAGTCGTTCAGTCCGGAGTATTCCTTATGGTCGTCGGGCTTGTCTTCACCGCAGTCAAGCATCACGAAACGTGTGTCGCCCCAGTTGAAAGCCCCGTAGGTCTTGTCGCCCACATAGTCGAAGAGGTTGCGCAGACCAATGGAGTAGGCATTGCGTATCTCGTGGTTGCCGCGCAGGTAGAACACCGGCACATCGGCAGCGCCCACAGTCTCGTTGAGCTCGGAGAGGAAGCGGGTGGCATCGTCGTGGCTGGCGGGGTCGGCAATGCAGTCACCGTTGAAGACAACAAAGTCGTAGTTCACGTCCTTCACCTGCTTGTAGAGGGTCTGAAGGGTCTGTGAATGTTGGTGCAGGTCGTTGAACACAATGGCAGTGAAGTCCGCCAATGAAGTCTCCGGCAGCTTAAAGGTGTGGAACTCCGACACAGCCGTCTCGCCAAACTCTTTGCTGTAGGCATAATACTTCAGAATCTCCTGCGAACAGATACGGTAGTAGTAGGTCTTTCCCGGCTCAATGTCGCCAAGGCGTATTTTGTTTAGCAGCCCGTTGCATATCACCTGTCCGTCTACAACGGTACGCGCCTTCTTGAGGTTGCTCTTGTCGGTTCCATATTCCACCCAGCTGTAGGTAGGCACCGTTGTCTGCCACATCACTGTTATGCCACCCCCAACGGGGTTCTGCAGGTAAGGCTCGGTACGGAAAATCTTGTCGGCACTGACGCCTTTAGTCTCCTCAGGGGCTTTTGTCCCTGTATTCTCCTGCGAATGGATATTACCACATAGCGGCAGCAGCATAAGCATCACTGCCATCCATCTTCTCACGTGTTTCATGTCTCTTTTGTATGTTTAGCGATTAATATTTCTTTCCTCGGGGCAAAAGTACGGATTAATTCTTTACCTCGTCCCGGTGATGCCTCGCGGCGGGATTCATTGCCCCATCCCCGGTGCGCAGTATGGATGACAACACATGGAATAAATCCATAAATTTGCGACACCTAAAACCAAAGATAAATCATGTCGCAAATAGCTCCACTTATCTCAGACCTGGCAGTGATACTCATCTCCGCAGGTCTCGTTACACTATTGTTCAAGAAGCTAAAGCAGCCGGTTGTGCTCGGCTATATTGTTGCCGGTATTCTGGCAGGGCCGGCAATAAAGGAGATTCCTTCGGTGTCGGATGTGGAAAGCATCCGCATCTGGGCAGACATTGGCGTGGTGTTTCTGTTGTTTGCGCTGGGGCTCGACTTCAGTTTCAAGAAGCTGATGAAGGTAGGCGGCACGGCTGTTATCGGTGCCGTTACGGTTGTGATAGGGATGATGACCTTTGGATATATCACCGGAATGCTTCTTGGCTGGGGGCACATGAACAGCCTCTTCCTTGGCGGCATGCTCTCGATGTCGTCCACCACCATTATCTTCAAGGCATTCGACGATATGGGGCTAAGGAACCAGCGGTTCGCGGGCGTGGTGTTCGGTATCCTTGTGGTTGAAGACTTGTTTGCCGTATTGCTGATGGTGTTGCTCTCCACGCTCGCGGTGAGCAAGCA
>CAVJCD010000225.1:0-3694 GCA_963648005.1 Tannerellaceae bacterium
GGATGGAGAGCACCTGGAAGTGGTAGTTCTGCTCATTCCCCACCACGTATATCATCTTGTCGATGGGATAGTCGTCGAAGCGTTGTTTGGCTGTGCCGATATCCTGTGTCATATACACCGACGTGCCGTCGGCGCGCAAAAGCAACTTCTCGTCCAAGCCATTCTTGGTGAGATCTGCCCACACGGAGCCGTCCTCGCGACGATAGAAGATGCCTTTCTCCAACCCTTCCATCACCTTGGCTTTACCGTCGAGATAGGTCTGCGATTCGTAGTATATCTTGTCGAACCCTACGCCCATCATCTTGTATGTCTCGTCGAAGCCGGCATACACCCAGCTGTTCATCTTCTCCCACAAGGCACGCACCTCCTTGTCGCCTGCTTCCCACTTGCGAAGCATCTCGCGAGCCTCCGCCATAAGCGTAGAGTTTGCCTCGGCCTCTTCTTTTGTCATGCCCCCGTCTTCCAGTTCCTTCAGCTCCTTCTTGTAGTGTTGGTCGAAGAGCACGTAGAAGTCACCAATCAGATGGTCGCCCTTCTTGCCCGACGACTCCGGGGTAACTCCGTTGCCCCACTTAAGCCAGGCAAGCATGGATTTGCAGATATGGATGCCCCGGTCGTTCACGATATTGGTCTTCACAACCTTGTTGCCGCATGCCTTCAGTATCTCCGACAAACTGTGCCCAAGCAGATTGTTGCGCACATGCCCAAGATGCAGGGGCTTGTTGGTGTTGGGCGAAGAGTATTCAATCATCACGAGCGGCGACTGCTCCGTAGCTGCAGTGATGCCATACGAGGGCTGTGCCTGGATGGTGTTCAACAAACCAATCCAATAAGGCCCGGCAATGGTGAGGTTCAAGAACCCTTTTATGACATTAAACTCGGCGATGGAGGGTTCGTTTTCCAACAGATATTCGCCAATCTCCTGTGCCGTCTGCTCCGGCGACTTCTTCGAGGCGCGAAGGAAGGGAAACACCACCAAGGTGAGATGACCCTTAAACTCTTTCTTTGTCTTTTGTAGTTGAATGTTGGCAGCGTCCACATCTGCGCCATATAGTTTCTTTAAACCGGCAATGACCGCGCCGGCAATCTGTTGTTCGATGACCATATCCTTGTGTTTATGTATTACGGTTTTTTTCTTTGCCGACAAAAGTACACAAAAAACAGAGGCTTTTGTTTAAATTTGCCGCAATTTGATAGGCTATATATGATGAATAGAAATAGTTCGGGGCTTTTCGATAGCATTCCTGTCGTTACGAAAAACCTTATTATTATCAATCTTCTTTTTTGGCTTGCCGGCTTGGCTCTGCCTAAGGTGGGAATCGATTTGGTGAGACTCCTGGGGCTTCATTTCCCCGGTGTGGACGGGTTCTACCCCTTCCAGATAGTTTCCTACATGTTTATGCACGACACTCACTCGTTCTCGCACGTGTTCTTCAATATGTTTGGTGTGTATATGTTCGGACGTGTGCTCGAGATGGTGTGGGGACCGAAGCGTTTCCTTACATTCTATCTTGTGACGGGTATCGGTGCCGGATTGGTGCAAGAGCTTGTCTGGGCGTATTCGCTTCAGTCGTTTGCTTCAGACAATGGGATGACGCTGCTGCAACTCGTGGAGATTGACTCCTCATTGAGCGGGTTGGTTACCATTGGTGCCTCGGGCTCGGTGTTTGGCATATTGCTCGCCTTCGCAATGTTGTTCCCCAACGTCCCTTTGTATCTCATGTTTATCCCCATACCCATAAAGGCAAAGTATTTCGTGGTGTTCTACGGCTTGGCTGAACTGTTTATGGGCGTTTCAAGTTTTGGGGGCGACACGGTGGCTCACTTTGCCCATTTGGGCGGCATGTTGTTTGGCTTTTTCATGGTTCGTTACTGGAAAAAGAAAGATGCAAGCAATGGACAGTATTTTCTCTAATCTGAAGAATACGTTTCGGGCGGGTGATATTCTGGCGAAACTTATTTATATAAATGTAGGGCTTTTCGTCTTGATACGCCTTGCGGGATTGGTTTGCCTGCTCTTCAATGCCCCGGGGGTTCCCTTCTTGCAATATCTGCAGATGCCTTCTTCGCCGGAGCTGCTGCTCTTTAGGCCTTGGACGGTGATTACTTATATGTTCACCCACTTCGGCTTTCTGCATATCCTTTTCAATATGCTGTGGCTATATTGGTTCGGCTCTCTGTTCTTGCAGTTTTTCGGCGAGCGGCAGTTGGGTGGTCTATACCTTTTGGGCGGCATTGCCGGGGCTGTGCTCTTTATGATTTCGTATAATGTGTTCCCTTATTTCCGCCCGGTGGCTTCTTCCGGGATGCTGATGGGTGCGTCGGCATCGGTTATGGCCATAGTCTTCGCCGTGGCATTCTATAGGAAGGACTGGGAGATAGATATATTTCTGCTCGGGCGGATAAAACTGATTTATCTGGCTTTGTTTGTGTTCCTCTTCGACCTCTTTGCCATAACGTCAAGCAATGCAGGAGGGCACATCGCGCATATCGGCGGTGCCTTGTTTGGCATTTGGTTTGCCCGGCGGATAAAGGAGGGCAAAGACCCGACGGAGCGTGTGAACCGATTGATTGACCGTGTCGTTGATTTGGGAAAGAGAAAACCTAAAGAGGAATACCGACGGGCGGAGACGGATGCTGGGTATAACGCCCGCAAACACCGTGAGGCGGCAAGTATCGATGCCATATTGGATAAGCTGAAGCGCTCGGGCTACGAAAGCCTGTCTGCCGATGAGAAGAAACAACTCTTTGATGCCGGAAAGAAATGAATGGAGGACTGAATACACTGAGGTTGCTAATCAAGATGCTGGTCGCTTCGGCCAACGTCTTGGTCGTTGTGCTGTTGGTTGCCGCAGCCTACTCAGACCGCGTGTCTCCAAACACGGTGCTTCTCTTTTCGTATTTGGGACTGGGGTTCCCCATCTTATGTGTCTTGAATCTTTGCTTTGTGATTTATTGGCTGTTTCTTGGGGAATGGCGTCTGTTGCTCGTGGGGCTGTGCGCCTTCCTTATATGCCAGGGGGCGGTGAGGAGGTACTTCCCCTTCCATAGCCGTACGAAAGACATGCCGAAGGAAAATGTTCTGAAGGTACTTACCTACAACGTGATGGGGTTTGCCTACAAGGACCATACTAAAAAGTCCCCGAATGAGATTATTGACTATATCGCCGCCTCGGGAGCAGACGTCGTGTGCCTGCAGGAATACACCGTGGGCAAGCAGGGCAACATTCTTACTTCGAAGAAAGTCTATGAGGCGCTGAATATGTATCCATATCACTCGATTGTCCCCATCCACTCGATGGGTAACATGACTACCGGCATTGCTGTCTTCTCAAAGTATCCCATCTCTGCCTCGCGGCGGATAAAATACAAGAGCGAATCCAATGTTTCCTCAATTCATGAGCTGAATGTGAATGGCAAGAAACTGACCCTGATAAACAATCACCTCGAGTCGTTTAAGCTGACAATGGAAGACCGAAACCGCTATACGGCATTCCTCAAAAACATCAATACGGATACTTTCGACGGTATTAAAGGCTCCTTGGCGCAGAAGTTGGGCCCCGCCTTCAAGATACGGGCCAGGCAAGCCGAAGTCGTGGCTGCAGAGATTGCCGCAGCAAAGGGTGACTATGTGTTGGTCTGCGGAGACTTCAACGACACGCCCATTTCGTATGCGCACCGCACCATACAAGGC
>CAVJCD010000226.1:0-3622 GCA_963648005.1 Tannerellaceae bacterium
GCCTTCACGCTCTTCAACCACTGGAGTCTCGGCGGCAACTTCTCGGTCCTCTGGGGCACCATAGAGAAGCTCGAAGTTAACTACTTCAGCCAGGCAAACGGAGGTGAGGACATCTACAACAAGACCAAGTATCAGGCCAACAACATCTATTGGGAGGTCGGCACTCAATTCGACTTCAACATTGGCCAGAACAACTTCCGTTTCGGTGCGACATATGCGCCCAAGATGTGGCTCCACACATCCTACGACCAGGTGATCTACAACAACGTATCTCGCGAACTGGACAGTGACGACTCCACGCCATTCCGTTTCTACGTACCCCGAATGTATGGCGCCGGATTTACATATCAGCGCAAGAAACTTCTCGGCACCGTAGAGTGCAAGTTTGCCGAGTGGAGCAAGGTCAAGGACAACAAGTTCCGCAACAGCGTCAACTATCGCGACACATATACCATCTCGGGTGGTATCCAGTACTCGCCGGGCAGCCCCGACAAACCCTTCTATGCCAGGATGCGCTACCGTGTCGGCTACTTCTACGGCCGCAACTACATCGACCTCCAGAACTACAACGTCATGGAGAAAGGCTTCACCCTCGGCATCACCGTCCCCATCGGACGCTCGCTGAACGCCATAACAATAGCCTACGAGCATCAGACTCGCGGTGCGGAAAGCGCAGGAATGATAGAGGAGAGGATCAGCAGCTTCAAGATTGGCTTCAACGTCCGCGAGATATGGTTCATGAAGCACAAGTTTGAATAGACCACACCTACCCTATCATTTCAAATAGAAGTCAAGGCGGCGCACATATGGCGAAACTTGACCTTTCGTTGATAAAATGATAGGAGAAAAAATAAAACAACTTATCTTTGCACGGAAATAACAAAGCGTATATGACAAGACGATTCTCATACCCGTTGAAAGCTTTGTCTGTAGCCCTCTTGGCTACGGCTGCTGTTGGTTGCGAGGACATCGACAACGAGCAACTTCAGGGTAACTGGTATAACACCTATAGCTACTTCCCCGGCACCCCACGAGGCGGCGCCGTCTGCTTCCAGCTCGTGTATAAGGACACCCTCCGCGCCTTCGTAGGCACTGGTGCCAACACGAACAAGACCGAGGATATGGAGCGTTACCGCGACTTCTACATGTGCACGCTCCGCGGCGACGGTATGCCGTCTTGGTCAGCGCGTTATGCTAAGATCGCAAACAAGAACGAGTCTGCAACCGAGGGTACCATTGATGGCACCAACGCGGAGGGCATCGAGGCCATCACGGCTGTTTGCTCTATGCCTAACACATTCACCACGGACACCACCGAGAGCAAGGTATACACTTGCCCCGCACGCAACGGCGGTGTAGGTTTCTCGCTCACCATCAATGGCAAGCCCTATGGCTTCGTAGGTCTTGGCTACGACGGCACGAACTACCTCAACGATATGTGGCGCTACGACCCCGAGGCCAACAACTGGACTCGTGTCGCAGACTACCCTGGTGATAAGATTCGCTACGCCAGCGCGTTTGTCCTTGGCAACAAGGCATACGTAGGTGGCGGTGAGGACTACGACAACAACATCCTTGCGGACTTCTATTCCTACGACCCCGAGAGCAACACTTGGGACGACATCGCAACCTCCAACGTTCCCCGTGCTCAGGCATCCGCATTCGTCTGCAACGGTGAGGCTTACCTCTACGGTGGTTACAACGGCACATATATCGACATCCTTGAGAAGTACAATGCGCAGACCAACACCTGGACCCGCATGCGTCGTCTTTCTGATGCAACCCGTCAGAGCTACGATGACCAGTACACAGGACTCGCAATGTACGGCAGCACCTCCTTCACCCTCAACGACAACACGGCAGACTGCCGCGCATACGTCGTAACTGGTGGTCAGAGTGGCGTATCGAAAGGCTGCTGGGAGTACAACCCCGTATACGACTACTGGGTTCAGAAGAGTAGCTTCGAGGGTCAGGCTCGCAAGTTTGCAGTCTCCTTCGTCCTTCGCTTCGACGTAGACGGCAAGGGTGAGCAGGATGTGGCATTCGTGACCACAGGCTCTACCAGCGACATGAACGTCACCGGCTCGGGCGGCACCTTCTTCGCCGACACTTATTTGTGGCAGCCCCAGGCTCCGTACGAGAACCTCGACTAAACCGCCCCAAGAAAGAGAACAAAACGACATACGAAAGGAACCTCAAGACCTTATTCATTATAGGAGTCTCGGGGTTCCTTTCTTTTTTACCATATCGATAACACCCATTGCGTGGTTTTAAGGGAGATTGACAGATAGATGAGAAAAGAGAAAGTGCCAGGGACAAAAAGGCGCTGGGCCATGGAGTGCGCCATAGTGCTGGGTTTTGGACTCATAATGGCGTCGCCGTCTCTGCTTAAGGAGAACGTAAACCTCGTGCCCTTCATAGTGAAGATGCTCATGGTTTGCTTTGTGGCGTTTGTCTTCAACGTACATATACTGATGCCGCGCTACGTCTTTGCGGGCAACTATGCGCGCTACGCTGTTGGCGTGGTTATCATGATGCTCAGCACGCTTGCCCTTATGGCATTGCTCTCGGGCTGGGAAGAGATAAAGCTGCCCCCGATATCGACGGCTGAGATTGCGCCAATCAACAAGCGGCTGCAACTGCAGTGGCTGTTGCCTCTTGTCGGCATGCTCTTCGTAAGCTCTCTCTACTCATTCTTCCGGAAAGAGCGCGACAACAAGAGCAGGGAGATAGACCTGACGCATCAGAACATAGAGTTCGAGATGAAATTCCTCAAGACTCAGATCAACCCTCACTTCCTCTTCAACGCGCTCAACAACATCTACGCCCTCTCGATAATAAAGAGCGAGAAGACCCCCGAGATGATACTCAAGCTCTCGGACATGTTGCGCTTCACACTCTACGACAGCGAGAGCAAGAAAGTAAAGCTCAAGCGAGAGATAGAGTATATGAACGGTTATATTGAGTTCCAGAAGCTCAAGACGGACTCGGACCTCAATATCCGTGTGGATGCCTCGGGTTGTAACGAGGAGTTCATGATAGAGCCTATGCTCCTCATTCCCTTCATCGAGAACAGTTTCAAGCACGGCAATATAGACAATCCCAAGAAAGGTTGGCTGCAGGTCGAGGTCAAGACTCTCGGTCCGATACTCGTCTTCAAGGTGCGCAACTCGATGCCGTCGATAGCCATCAACAAGGATGTCGTTGGCGGCATAGGCGTGGAGAACGTCCGCAAGAGACTCGACATACTCTACCCCGGGCGTTACGAGATGAAGATTGAGAAGACGGATACCGAGTTTGGCGTCTATTTGCAGATTGACACAACGGAAACAGTTGGCAGTTAACAGTTAGCAGTTAACAGTTGGCAGTTAGCAGTTAACAGTTAACAGTTGGCAGTTTTGGGAGGGATTTTGGAGTTCTTGCCTTGGAGTTCTTGCCTTGGGGTTCTGAGCTTTGGGTTCTTGCCTTTGATTTTCTGACCTTTGGGTTTCTGAACTTTGCTTTCTGAGCTCTGCTTTCTGAACTTGGGGTTCTAACTTAGTGTTCATTCCTTAGAGAGCCTGCCTTGGGGCTATCGGTTATGCTTTTGCTTTCCCTTGTTTTTTGGGGAGTGCGGAACAGA
>CAVJCD010000227.1:0-3609 GCA_963648005.1 Tannerellaceae bacterium
ATAATAACCCGATTGCGAAAATATTTTGAAATAAAAATAATGAACCCGATGAATTTAGCGCCTATATTTGTGGTATAAAAATGATTCATATCATGCTGCGAATACTTTACATGATTTATTTATGGCTGTTTTCCGTACCGGTTTTTATTATTGCTACAATAATCACGGCTGTGGTTGTTATCATTGGTTGTCTATTGGGCGGAGAGCGGATATTCGCATATTATCCTGGAATGATTTGGTCGCGTCTTGCATGTTATCTAACGCTTTGTCCGGTAGAAGTGAAAGGTCGTGAGAATATAGCCCGAGGGCAATCGTATGTATTCGTGGCGAATCATCAAGGAGCATTCGATATCTTCTTGGTTTATGGTTTTCTTGGTGTCCCAATCAAATGGGTTATGAAAGCAGGGATAGGGAAGATACCATTTGTTGGGGCTGCCAGTCGAGCTGCGGGATTTATATTTGTAGACAATTCAACCCCCAAGGCTGCTGCCCGCAGTGTATTGGACGCCGAGCGTTGTTTGAAGAATGGTGCTTCGGTGGTTGTCTTCCCGGAGGGCGCTCGTACTTACACAGGTAAGATGAGTCGATTTAAGAAAGGTGCTTACCAAATGGCATACGACCGGCATTTACCCATCGTGCCTATTACGTTGAATGGTCCATTCGATGTTCTTCCCATTGGTTCTCTGAACATACATCGTCACAAGATGGAGATGGTAATCCATCCGGCCATTCCCACAACCGATATGGACCCGTCTCACAAAGGCATGCAACAGTTTGCAGACCATACGCAGGAAATCATAGCATCCGCTTTATGGGATAAGTATAAATGAAGTTACCAAGCTTTCAGCAGACCTGTTTTGGATATTCCCAAACTAAAACCAACACTACGACCCACCATTGTACCCGTATCAGTTGCGATGGAGCCGACAAATTGCCACCCCTTTAGTCTTTGGTGTGTGTAGCAAATGGCTATCAGAGCAGACATGCCATGCTTTTTGTTCAAGAATGGAGAGTAGGAGGTACCCCAACCATTCATCACAGTGAACAATGCACGATAGGAGAGGTGGGTGTTGATGATGCCTTCTGCACCTATATGCCAACTTCTCAATCGGTTGTTTTTGAATCCTAATCTGCCTTTTTCGTTGTACTCGGGAGAGATAATCAGTGGGGAACCGATGCTTCGGTTGAAATAGGAGAGACCTGTAGTATATTCCTTATTGTTATAATAGTCGTCGTCTCCGCCGCCGCGTCCGCCTTCCCATTCGTCGTGGTCAAACATGATGAAATGTATAGGTCCGCTTTGGTTCATGGTGACCAAATATTCACCGACTATTTTGTTTAGCCATGGCGTCTGTGGCAGTTCTACCTGTATGCCCCATAGTCCGTCGCATTTGTTGTCAAACTCGATACCGGATTGGTCGTTGAAATAATGCTGGTAGTAGATATGTCCGGTCCAGTCTTTTGCAGTATAACTCAGTTGGAAGTCGAAAGCACCGAAGTGACTGCCCAACACGTTATAGCGGTCTGAGAAGGATGCATCCTCTCCTCCATGTCTCCCCAAAACCACACGTATCATATCTTTAAAAGACTGCGGTTGGTTGCCTATCTTTGGGTTGGTGGATGTCCCTCCCCACTGGGCGAAATGTTGTGCACCCAACGTAAGGAATAATGGGAATCCGGTTTTTGTGTCTTTTATGCGAAAGAAAATAGACTTGTGATGCCACAACACATCTTTTACATACATTTGGTTTATTCCGGAAAAGTCCTCCAAATAATCTGTGTCGAATGACTTGCCTATAGCGAAATCTCCTTTCACTTGCAACCATCCTTTTGTAAGGGGTACAACCGCAAATTCTGGTATGCTTAAGTTTATCTCCGGAATAGGACGGGCGTTGGCCGATTGTACCATGTCTCCGGAACTAAGCCCCTTGTCACGCAACGAATTGTAGCGTTCCTTACAGCCGACGAGTAGCAACAGACTTCTATATCCTATCTCGGCATATGCCTGTTGGATAAACACATTGCGATTGCGTGGGGCGGCAGCAACAACATCCAATGCTGCACCCCAACGGAGTTTATTACCCATGTGTTGACTATGGAATACTCCTGCTTCCAACACACCGTTGCCTGCATCCAATGGAACAACTCCGTATCGGTTACTCACCATCCAAAACGGTGTGTTATCTCCGGTGGCAGCAGATGCAAACAAGTCTATTTTGTAAGTGGTTGAATCTTGCGCTTTGTTTGTTTGGGAGTAAACTCGTGTTGAAATGCATAACGCAACAATCCCAATTAATATGCCATGAAGAAATCTCATTTTCAAGTCTTTTTGCGAATGGCAAAGGTAATGATATTTATCAAAGACCTCTCTCTGCCATCCATCCGAATATTGTTTGATAGGCAAGACCACGGGCTGGTTCCTTTGAAAGAATCAAGTCGTGTATGCCGCCTTCAATGGTGTCGCGTGTGACAAAGTCCCCAAGCCGGTGCGCATATCTTTGTATATCGTGCACATTTAGTACGATGTCAGACATCAGGTATTCGTCTTTCCACTCCTCTGTCTCCGGATAAGACCTGTCGGACGACATCACCAATATTGGACAACTTAATTTTAATCCTCTCCTCACTTCCCTTTGTCCGTTTTGAATAGCTGTTATCCATCCTGCTTTTTTAGGATGCCCATTGGTCATTTTCCATTTTGTGTCATACTCCCATTCCCCCTTTTCTTGCTTCAGCAGACTATTTGCATAAGAGGCAATGCCGTAACCTTGCACGGTGAGGCTAGGGAATAGTTTTCCGATAAAAGCGACTGTTGGAATTACAATCTTCTCCATAAACCAACCGAAGTTCCAATCAAGGAATGGGCTGTTTAAAATCAATCCGTCAACGGGCAACGAATTTGCTTTGCTCTTGAGATATAATGGGGTGATTAGTCCGCCCGTGGAATGGGCCATAAGCAGAATCCTATCGTTTCCTTCCGAGTGGATGACGGTCAGTGCTGTGTCAATATCGGCGAAATATTCCGTGAGACTTTTACAGAAAAAAGGGTCTTGATGAGGCAGAATTGAGCGCCCGTATTTCCTTAGATCCAAAGCGTAGAAATTGTAGCCGTGGGCATTTATACTGTCTCCCAATTGTTTTTGGAAGAAATAGTCGTTATAGCCATGAACGTATAACACTGCTTGTTTCGCATTCGTTGGCAGATTCTTTTTAATAAGAGTGCAGACCACTTTTCCCTCATAATCATCTGGCATCTGAATTTTCCTTTGCAAGAATCCTTCTCCCAATACATCAGGAGAGTATTGAGCATAAATGCCGGTGGTTAGTGATACAAGAAAGATGGCGAAAAACAATTTGCGTCCCATAATTGCTCTTTTTGTTATTGTTGCGATAGGTGCACCCCCGCTTCGGGGCATAAAAGTAGTCAAACAATCGGATAGCTTGTAGGAAAAACGATTTGTTTCCGCCATAAATTGTTTGTTCGAAAAAACTTCATACCTTTGCCACGCAAAAAATAAGAGTATTAACAATAATAAAACAGCGTTTTATGAACAATTATGAAACCGTTTTCATTTTAACTCCCGTTTTGTCTGACGCACAGATGAAGGA
>CAVJCD010000228.1:0-3586 GCA_963648005.1 Tannerellaceae bacterium
GTTTGCCACCGCCTTGAAGTTGAACTCCACCGGAGCCGAGAGGCTGTCGCCGTTGACAATCATATTTGAAGACTCGGTATACAATAAGGTGTCCACCTTTATTGCCGCCTCCACAGCCACAGCCTGATATTCATCCGTAGTCATAGCCTTCTCCACGCCGAAATGCCGGGCAAACAAATCACCCTTGAGGGTTACCTCCGTATCACACAAAGGAGCAGGCAGGGGGTCGTTGAAAGGGTTGTTGACGGTCTCCGTCACCGTCTCCTCAACATACGAGGACTCGTCGGAGTTCTTTTTCATTGTCTCGTAGGTTACCTCAAACTCACGCTTAAGGGTTACGGAATATCCCGTGGAAGGGTTACAGTATTTCATATCCTCCATCTCAGCTTCGCCGCCGAGATACATATTGCCGCAACCGCTACGCCCGGCATCCACATAAAGGCTTGTGATATCGAAGGCATACTTGCTATAGTCTATTATCCATACATAGCCTGTCACATTTCCTACGGCATCCCCTTCCTGAACGTAGTAGCCATAGCCCTCTTCCAAGCCGCCGACAACCGTGACGCCGCCCTCCTCCCTCGAAGGAATCTCTTCGCGGTTCAAAGCCTTGTCCTTAAAACGATACCACTTGTATGAGCCGGAGACCGGTGTATAACGGATTTCCACATTGTCCATCCCATAAACGAGATAGACCTGAAGCTTGCTGCTTGCCATCCCCGTATTGTTGTCAACAGCCAACAGAGGGGCGCCCTTGCCTCCCGTCACCGTATATTTTTGGGCGTATGCCACAAATACACACAATAAAAAACAGAGCGCAACAGCCGCCCTTTTCAAACAAATCTTATGCATACCCTTTTCCCAATTGGCTTTCAAAATTAGTATATTATACCGACATACGCTATCTTTGCCCTGAATTATTCAAACCATCAAATGACCAAGATTAGTATATACGCATTGACGTTGTGCCTGAGTTTCTGCAGCGTAACACTCTTCTCGCAGAACGACAAGACACGCATTAGCAATAACGCATCAAGCAGCAATATATTTTATCACACCATTGAACGCGGGCAGACGGTATATTCCATCGCCACCATGTATGGAGTGACCACCGACGACATCTACCGCCTCAACCCCGAAAGCCGTGAGTCAATCAAGGCGGGTGCCACGCTGAAGATTCCACAGCGCAGCGCCACGGCAACATCGAAGAGCAACGCCGATGACAATAACAACAACTACATGTATCACACCATACAACCCAAAGAGACGCTCTACTCTCTTTCGGTGAGATACTCCGTGCCGGGGCCAGACATCATTGCTGCCAACCCGGGGCTATCCACCTCCACCTTCACCATAGGCAAAACAATACGTATCCCCATGGCTTCCTCCGGTAGCAAGAGTGCCGAGGAAGAGATAGTGGAAGAGGTGAAGACCGTCACCAAGGTAACCGAATACACCGTAGCCAAGAAGGAGACGATGTATAGCATCTGCCGCAAGTTCAACGTAACAAGTACCGAACTCATCAAGCGTAATCCCGCACTGAAGAACGGCGTGAAGGCAGGTATGGTGCTCAAGATTCCGGTGGAGACAAAGGAGACCACCACAAAGGCAGCCGCTGCCGAAGCCATGGGAGAGAGAGATGTGAATGCCCTGCTCTCGGCCCCAAAGAAGAGCGAACGCATCAATACGATAAAGGTGGCGCTCCTGCTGCCGTTCATGACCGGCGAAGCCAAGCCGTCGGCAAACACACAACGTTTCATTGAATACTACGAAGGCATGCTGTTGGCAATCGACAGCCTGCGCAACAGTGGATGCTCGATAGAGCTGTCGGTGTTCGACACGGGTGAGGGCACCAAGAAGATAAAGGAGATACTCAAGGATGATGCCCTGAAGAAGGCCAACCTCATCATCGGGGCAGTACAAAACGAGCAGATAGCCCCCATTGCCAAGTTTGCCGAGAAAAACAAGATAAAGTATGTGATACCGTTCACGTCGAAGAACGACGACGTATTGTCCAACGCCTACGTGTTCCAGGTGAATACCCCCCACTCCCACCTCTATGCCAAGGCATCGCAGGCGGGTTGCGATTTGTTTGCCGCAGACAATATCATCCTCCTGAAGGTGCCCGGCACGGAAGAGAAGACCGACTTCATGAAGGCCTTCAAGGCAGAGATGAAGCAGAGAGGCATCACCTTCCACGAGTTAAGTTTTTCGGCAGAGACCTTTCCCACCGATATGGAAGCCCTGCTGAGCAAGGAGAAGCGCAACGTTGTTGTGCCCACCTCCGGAAGCTTGGATGCCCTCAGCAAGTTCAAGTCGCCGCTAAGAATGCTGGCAGAGACGATGCCGGAGATGAACATAACGATGTTTGGCTACCCGGAATGGCAGACCTATACCAACGAGTGCCTCGATGACTTCTTTGCGCTCGGTACCTATATCTATAGCTTCTTCTATTCCGACAATCTCTCGCCGGATGTTGCCCTCTTCTACTCAAAGTATAAGAAATGGTATAGCAAGACTCCTATCAACATATTCCCCAAATACGGGATACTGGGCTTCGACACGGGCATGTTCTTCTTCGATGCCATACGCAAATACGGCATCAACTTCGAGAACAACCTCAGCGATATCCACTACAAGGGGCTGCAGACCTGCTTCACCTTCGAGCGGGTGAACAACTGGGGCGGTTTTATCAACACCAATACCTTCATCGTTCATTACCAGAGCGACTATAACGTAACGCGCAGCGAAGTAAGATGACAAGAAAGGCAATCCTCATATCCGCCTTATGCCTTGCGACGGCAGCAGCCGCAATGGCGCAGAACAAATTTCAACAGGAGTTGTCCATCGGGGCATCCTTCGGCGCAACCTTCTCGTCGGTAAGCTTCAACCCCAAGGTCTACACCAAGATGAAGCAGGGCTATAGTGGTGGCCTCGCCTTGAGGTGGAACACGGGGAAGCACCTCGGGCTTCAAACCGAACTCAACTTCAGCCAGCAAGGATGGGCAGAGGAGTTTGAGGAACACCCTACGTATAAGTACACCCGTACCGTCAACTACTTGGAAGTGCCCTTCCTCACACACATACACTTCGGAAGCAAGAGGTTCAGGTTCTACGTCAACCTTGGACCAAAACTGGGATATGCTGTTGGCGAAAAGACCGACCTCGGTGCCGGAGAGGAACCTCTCAACGCAGGTGCCAACGAGCAGCATAATATGGATATAGAGAAGAGATTCGATTGGGGTCTATGTGGCGGACCGGGCCTTGAGCTACGTACCGGCATCGGATGCTTCATGATTGAGGGACGCTACAACTATGCCCTTGGCGATATATTCGGCAACCGCAAGAGCGACTACTTCAGCAAATCCTCCGCCCAAGTACTCTCCGCACGCATCATCTATCTCCTGCCTATCATAAAGTAGGGACTACTTCATATAAAAAAGCGTGTAATTCAAGCGAATTGCCTTCATCATTTAAGAAAGCACAAATAAAAAGGGAGGACCAAAAATGCTTGGTTCTCCCTTTTTCATCAAGTCGGGATGAGAAGACTCGAACTTCCGACCTCCACGTCCCGAACGTGGCGCGC
>CAVJCD010000229.1:0-3579 GCA_963648005.1 Tannerellaceae bacterium
GGCATAAGTACTATATAGAGTAAAAGTTTTAATCATAGCATAGCTCTCGACAGACAAAAACTTAGGTATAACAAAACCATTGACTAAACCTATGATAAGGTTAACTAGATTTGCTAACATAATTAGAGCTATGCCCTTTTTCATGCCAGTCGATGCCATAACAAGATACTACTTTGTGAGTTTCAAATAATCCTTAAAAGACATCAATCTCTTATCCTTCTCTGATATGATAAGGTTCTCCACTCCGCCAATCAATTCCATCGGCCACTTGATGTTGATATCAGGATCGTTGTACATAATACCGCTGTCCCCCTCACCATAAAACACTTCCCCACACTTGTAGCTGACAATACTATCTTCAATGACCAGATACCCATGACCAAAGAACTGTGGAATATACAATTCCACTTGATTATCTCCGGTCAAATCAAATCCAAGCCATTGTCCCAAGGTAGCTGAATCTGGGCGTAAATCAACAATAACATCAAACACGTGACCACTTATGCAGCGAACCAGTTTTGCCTGCTGCTTTACCAGTTGGAAATGAGTCGCTCTAATTACTCCCTTTTTTGAGATAGTATAAAAAACCTCTTTTAAATCATGCTCAATCCCATTTGCCTTGAACATATCAATATTATAATCCTTCACAAGACCACCTCGTTCGTCCGTGGCATAGAACGGCTGGATTTTATATGCACCTTTTAATGCGGTTTCTTCAAATGTAAATTTTGTAATCATCTTTAGCTAAATAATAAACCTTGTTTTAGCAATTGATTCGCAACAACATCAATCCTATGATTCCCATTAATAATGAAGAGCATTACACCTCTATCGTTTTTAACCAATCCATCGTCATTTTTGTACCAACCCCAAACGGCACATCAGTCTTAAATCCACAATCACACTTAAGGGCTTCAATACCGAAAGTGCTCAATGGCATATTGGTCCCGGTAAATGGGACATCGCCGAAGAGAGGTTTTGATTCAGGGCCACATGCATTTACCATTTCAAGGATGAATTCCCTTAAAGGCCTGGCGTTACCACTACCTATCATATATTCACAGAATGGTTTACCTTTCTCCGCTACTAGATAGAAAGCCTTAGCGACATCACTTACATACACAAAATCGTAGTTCTGCGTGGCTGCGGTGAACTGGAGAGGTTCTCCATTGATAATCTTACGGAGTGTGGTATTTACAAATCGTGGTGAGAACTCACCTACTCCATATGCATTGGTAATCATAGGCCACAACAAATCTATTCCAATATTGGCAGCTACAGACTTACATATACAATGAGCAATATGCTTTCCCATTCCATAAATATAAGCCATTCCCGGATGACTTCCTTGAGAGTGAATAGCTGCCTCTACTTCATATTCCATAATACTGCCAGCACAAACAAAACGGGTACACCCCAACTCTTTTGCAGCCTTCAAGCACTCTACCGTATTCAGTGCATTCTGCATCTGAAGGTTATAGTCCACGCGTGCCGGGCCAGCCGAACCTGCCCACGCAAAGTGAATAAAAGTATCGTATACACCTTGAGGAATTTTCTCTCGCATCGCTTTAGTATCCGAGATGTCGCATTGCATATAAGTAAGATTCTTGTGAGCTTCCAAACGACGAGGCTCAAGCCCCATATCGAGGGCAAGAACTGTTTTCCCTTGGTTAAGGAAATACTTTACGGTATAGCTACCGACAAAACCGTCTGCTCCCGTTATAATAACTTTTTCCATATTATCCGATAAATTTGTTAATTTCGTCTATGCAAATATTATATACATCTTCTTGTTTATATCTCTTGTACCAATCAGAAGTTAGAATTGCAGTCTGAGCGGCATCTAATCTCGGTTTCCAACCTAATCGAGTCTTAGCTTTGGTAATATCTAGCATCAAGAGATTTGCCTCGTGAAGGGCATTAGAATCAGAAATATCCTTTAACTCTCCAAAACCGAAATTGTTAATCATTGCCGTTGCCACTTCCCAAACTGTCTGAACAGACTCGGATTCAGGCCCAAAATTCCACCCTTCGCAATATTCAGTCGGATGGTCCCACATCTTTTGCGCAAGCAACATGTATCCGCTAAGTGGTTCCAAAACATGTTCCCAAGGTCGCACAGCCTTAGGACTACGTATATTGATAATTTTCGTAGTTTCAAGAGCTCTAATACAATCGGGGATGATACGATCTTTAGCCCAATCTCCACCGCCAATCACATTGCCGGCACGTACACTGGCGAGGCTCACGTGATGTTTCTTCCCATAATCTTCAGGGTTAAAGAAACTTCTGCGCCAACTCTGTATGGCAATTTCACAGGCGCCCTTGCTGGAACTATATGGGTCGTACCCTCCAAAAGGATCATCTTCCTTGTATCCTGTTAACCGTTCTTTGTTATCGTAACATTTATCGGTAGTTACCATTACGCCAACGATAACACTGTCAGTAGCTCTGATGGCTTCCATGATGTTGATGGTACCCATCACATTGGTCTGGTAAGTTTCAACGGGAATCTCATAGCTAAGACGTACCAGAGGTTGCGCGGCCAAATGGAAGACAATCTCCGGCTTGTACTGGGCAAATATCTCCTTCATTTTCTCTCCGTCACGAATATCTGCACGGATGTCGGCTTTTATCTTTTTTCCGATACCCGAAAGTATAAAGTTGTCTTTCTCGCTACCTGGATCCAATCCAATACCTACTACATCTGCGCCAAGTTCATGCAACCAGATACTCAGCCAAGAACCCTTAAAACCCGTATGCCCAGTGACAAGGACACGTTTCCCCTTGTAAAAGTTATTAAACACATCTATCATAGTTATCAGTGTTTAGGTTCTTCCTTTTCCCATTTTTTCCAAGGGGCTGTTCCATTAGCAAGCAGCCCTTCAAGGAGGTTCTTTTCACGGATGTTATCCATACACTGCCAAAAGCCTTCGTGTATGTATGACATCAATTGACCTTCAGAGGCAAGACGCTCTAGAGGTTCACGCTCAAAGGGCTGTGAGTCGCCATCTATATAATCAAACACAGACGGTTCAAGTACCATATATCCGGCATTAATAGGAGCTCCGTCAATTGAGTTTTTTTCACGGAATGCTCGAACATTCATATCCTTTGTAATGTCAAGGACGCCCTTCTCCTGCTTCATCTTAACTGCGGTAAGAGTAGCTTTCTTTCCGTGGCTCTTGTGAAATTCAATCAACTTATTGATATCTACATCACAAACACCATCTCCGTAAGTCATCATAAAGGTCTCGTTCCCAACGTAATCTTTCACACGTTTGATACGACCACCGGTCATGGTATTGTAACCGGTATCGACTACAGTAACCTTCCAAGGTTCCAGTTTGCTTTGATGTACAATCAGTTCATTCTTTCCATTTCGGAAATCGAAACTGATGTCACTGTTATTCAAGAAATAGTTTGCGAACCATCCCTTGATATACTCTTGTTTATAACCCGCACAAATGATGAACTCATTGTGTCCATACCAGGCATATTCTTTCATTATATGCCATAGGATAGGCATACCGCCTATTTCTATCATAGGTTTTGGTCTGAATACAGACTCTTCTGTAA
>CAVJCD010000230.1:0-362 GCA_963648005.1 Tannerellaceae bacterium
TTCTTGGTCGGTTGCCAAGTAAGAGCCGATGGTGAACAGCTTGTGCTGTATGAAGGAAATGCAATCAAGGTCTTCTCGGTTTTCCAAAGATGTGGCAAGCAGACCGATGAACGAGTTCAGTTCGTCAATCGTGCCATAGCTCTCAATGCGCTGGTGTGCTTTCGATACCCGCTGTCCCCCAACGAGAGATGTTTCTCCCTTGTCGCCGCCGCCGGTGTAGATGGTACTCTTTTTCATATGCTTCGTTTTTTAGAAATAGACGATATAGTTATGCTTGTGCAATTTTGGGTTGAAGAACACGATGCCCATGGAGTAGAGGTCGATGGTTACCGTCACTGCGGGATGGGCACAGACTTTTTTCC
>CAVJCD010000230.1:372-3577 GCA_963648005.1 Tannerellaceae bacterium
AGAAATGCCTCATCCTATGGCTGGTCTTGATGCCTTCGAACACGAGGATTGTGCCGTTGTGAACATGTTTTAGGCATTCGTTGAACAGCCAGAGGTTGTTTTGCTGCTCGTAGGTGGTATTGAGAAACACGAGGTCGACCCTCCCCATATCCTCAAGGGCGTTAGGAAGTAGCTCTTTGTAATTGCCTATACGCAGGTCGATGGGGTTGCGTGCTGCCTTCGCGAAAGAAATTTGTGCGATGGGCGCAAACTCCGGGACGTTCTCGAGCGCTATACAATTAAGCCCGGAAGCGTAGGATGTGAGATAGAGCGTCGACAGCCCCATTGCCGGTCCCAGCTGGAGGATGTTTTGAGGCTTGAAATAGTTTGTCAGCCTAAAGAGCAAGGCACCGTGCTTGGATTTGATGGCTTCGCGTCTCACAACCTCTCCGACGGTGCATTGGCGAATCTTTCCGTTGTGTTTCCTGTCAGGGTAGGTGATGAGCCCGTCGCGGAAAAGCAGCTGCTTGCGAATCAGCTCGATGTCGTAGAAGCTATAATAAGAACACTTCTCTTCAATCACCTTTGTTATGAGACTGAACACGAAAGGCGAATGCACCCCAAAGCCATGACGGTAGCGGACACCCCGATAGAGGAGTATGCCCTTTCGCAGCGTATTAATCTTGGGTATGATTCGCATCGACGGTATTCGTTTTTACTAATACAAAAGTAGAGCATTCTTGATTATCGGCAATGAATAAGTCTGTTTTCAGTTATTCGAATAATTTGACGGATTTATTCGAATAACCGCCCAAACGGGGGTCGGGGGTTTTGCCCAAAACGATTAATCCTCCCGTTTTGGGGACATTTCCAAATAAAACAATTATGTTTGCCATAACAATTGGAAAACACTAACCACTCAAACCTATTAATATGGCAAATTTACTGGATGAAGTGACAGGAACTGTCAACGACAATGGACGTGACATTCACGTAATCGACCGTCAGCTACCGGTGGAAATCGGGTTCGGCTCCACCTTGTTTGAAATCGCATTGTGGGTAACAATCCCCATACTTGTTCTGCTATTCGTGTTCATCCTGGGCAGCACGCTCGAGAATCCGCTGCTGGTGGGTGTCGTAGGCTGTTTGGTGGGCATCTTGCCGGGTGTGATATTTATCTTCAAGAAAATCTCCGCACGAAACTATTTTCAGCAGTTGGAGCAACGTATCCAAGCCGAAGCCTCTAATATCGACAACTACTTGGAGCAACGCGTACAGATTCTGCAGAACGTGGCAGGATTGGTTGAGAAGGCTGTTGACCTCGACAAAGATGTTATGAAGGCTGTTGCCGGTCTTCGCAGCGGCGTGGTAAACGGCGAGAACCGCAACGAGGTAAGCCGGCAGGTGGACCATGCCTTTGGCCGTCTTTTCCCCCAGGTGGAAGCCTATCCCGAGCTGAAAGCGCATAACGCCATTGCCGATGCCATGCAGCAGAACAACTATCTGCAACGCGAGATTACCGCTGCCCGTACGGTATACAACAACAGAGTAACCCAGTGGAACACTGATGTCTTTGCTTGGCCCACCAAGATGATTGTTGCCGCCCGTCAGCACTACACCACCCGTATTCCGTTTACGGCTTCGGAAGAAACACGCCAGATGGCTCGCAGCAAATTCTTCTAAAACCAAAGAGTCATGGTGCAAGATATTTATGACCCGCTCTTGGAGTATGTCAGGGTGTTCCATGACCGCTTTAAAGAAGTGGCAGAAAAGACTTTTGCCGAACTGGCAAAAGAGGCGCAAGTGGACGTTGATGCCAACCGTGAGACGTGCCGGCAGATGTACTCCACGCAGAAGAAGGCCGATAAGGTGTCGTCAAGAATCAGAAGGTGGACTCTGTGGTGCGTCGTTCTTTGGCTGTGCGTTGCGGGTGGAATAGGGTATGGCTACTATCAGTACACCCAAAACGCATTGACCTCGGAGATTGCCTTGGCAATCATTGCCGCGGTTGTGGTGGTTCTCTTATACCTATTCTTTAGGGTACATCCCCATCTGAAGGCGTTGAAAAAAGAACGCAGCAAACTGGAGGACTCGGTGGCACGCCTTAAGAAAGAGGCATGGGCGCAGATGGCTTCGCTCAACAGTCTGTACGATTGGGACGTGCTTACACGTATGATGTCGAAGACGGTGCCGCGCTTGGAGTTCGACCCCTATTTCACGACACAACGCCTTGCCGACCTCAAGGAGGTATATAATTGGGACGATTCGTTTAATGCCGAACGTTCGGTGTTATACTCCCACTCGGGCCTCATCAACGGCAACCCGTTTGTGATATGTCGTACCCGTAAGATGGAATGGGGGGAGAAAACATACACCGGAACGAAAACCATCCATTGGACAACCCGAGAGCGTGGTTCGGACGGGAAATACCATACTGTGCCACATACTCAGGTGCTCGTGGCATATGTCACAGCTCCCTATCCCGGTTATTACGAAAAGACACGGCTGATATACGGCAATACGGCAGCCCCCGATTTGATATTCAACCGCAAGCAAAGCGGTTTGGCAGACAAGGAGGGGTCGCTGTCATACAAATGGAAGAAACGTGTGCTCCGCAAGAAGGCACGCGACTTAAGCGACAGCGACTTTGCCATGATGAGCAACGAGGAGTTTGAGGTGGTGTTCAACACGAGCGACCGCAACAACAACCAACAGTTTGCCTTATTGTTCACGCCCTTGGCTCAAGAAAGCATGATGCGGCTGCTGAAAGACCATACATCGGGATATGGCGACGACTTCGATTTCTTAAAGCACAAGATGATAAACACCATCGTGCCCCAGCATATGCAGGAGATGGAACTCGATATGAATCCCAAGCAATATCAGAACTTCGACTACGACAAGGCGCAAAAGGATTTCTATACCATCAATGCGAACTATTTCCGTGCCATATATTTCAGTCTGGCGCCATTGCTCTGTGTACCGATGTATCAGCAAATCCGTCCGCAGGAAGATATATATGGTCGAGATATGCAGCGCGAAAGTGCCTTCTGGGAACATGAGGCTTTGGCTAACTTCTGGGGGCAAGACCATTTCAAACATCCGCAGTGCGTAACCCAATGTATCCTTAAAACGGAACAAAGCAAAGGCGCGGAGAACAGCTCTACCATAAAAGTCTCGGCATACGGCTATCGCTCGGAACAAAGAGTGACATATATAAGTAAGT
>CAVJCD010000231.1:0-3558 GCA_963648005.1 Tannerellaceae bacterium
TCTCTATGCAGACGCCCTGATAGTTGTCGTCGTGGTTGACAATCATCACCCCGTCGAGGGTTATCGACACGTCTAGTTCGGAGCCATAGGCATCTATCTCGTGCGCCTTGTTCAAAGCCGTGATGGAGTTTTGGGCTGAGCCTTCACAATTCCAATACCCGCGATGGGCAATAACCTTTGTTTGTGCCAACATGCTTGCACTAACAAATGCGGCAAGCATGAAAGTCAGTATCGCTTTCTTTTGCATTTCTGTTGTTCTTATTAAATGATTATTAAATGATTTATTTCTTGTTCTCTTCAATCCACTTGCGGGCATTCACGAAGCCTTCAATCCACGGAGTAACCTCGTCGCCTCTATGCTCGGCGGGATAGTATGCGCACTGCCACGGGAAAAGCGCACGCTCCAAGTGGGGCATCATAGCAAGATGACGCCCGTCGTGAGAGCATACGCCAGCCACCGACCAAGGCGAACCGTTGGGGTTGGCGGGATAACCTTCGTAGTTATACTTAAGTGCGATGTGATATTCTTTTTCTTCGTAGGGGAAGCTGAACTTACCTTCGCCGTGAGCCACCCAAATGCCCAACTTCTGTCCACTCAAGGAATGGAACATAACAGAGTGGTTCTTGGGAACCTCCACAGAGATGAAGTTCGATTCAAACTTATGCGAGTCGTTGTGCACCATCTTATGCTTCTTCTCGTGCTCCGGATAAATCACGCCCAACTCTGCCATCAGCTGACAACCGTTGCAGATGCCGAGGCTCAAGGTGTCGGGGCGTGCGTAGAAGTTATCCAGCGCCTTCTTTGCCTTCTCGTTGAAAAGGAAGCCTCCCGCCCATCCCTTGGCTGAACCAAGAACGTCGGAGTTGGAGAATCCGCCGCAGAACACAATCATGTTAACGTCTTCCAATGTCTCGCGGCCCGTAGCAAGGTCGGTCATATGCACATCCTTCACATCAAAGCCCGCCAAATACAAGGCGTACGACGTCTCGCGCTCGCACTGGCAACCCTTCTCGCGGATTACCGCAGCCCGGATGCCACTCTTTCCCTTACGGTCGGCTGTAAGCCCATAATCTTGAAGACGACCGGTGAAGTTCTTGGCGAACTTGAACTCCAGAGGCTGCATCTTATAGTTCTCGAAGCGGTTGCCTGCACATACATTGCCGCTCTGCTTGATGTCGAGCTTATACGACGACTCATACCATACGTCGCGCAGATAGTCGATGCCAAACTGATAGTGTACACCGGCTTTCTCCACCAATATGTGGCGCTCGTTAGTCGGACGGGCAATAACGGCATAACCCACGCCGGCTTCGTCCATAAGCTTCTCGAATGCCTTCCGGTCTTTCACCTGAACAATGATTCCCGGGTTCTCGGCAAACAGAATCTTCATGATATCTTCCTCGGCAAGCTTATCGAAGTTGACCTCCAAGCCGCCTTCCACATTGGCGAAACACATCTCGAGCAAGGTGGTAATCATACCGCCGGCAGAGATATCGTGGCCCGCAAGAACCAAGCCCTTCGCTATTGCATCCTGCACGGCGTTGAAGGCATCAGCAAAATATTCGCAGTCTTTCACCGTAGGCACCTCGTCGCCCAGCTTGCCCAGCACCTGCGCAAAAGCAGAACCGCCAAGTTTCATTCCGTCGAACGAGAAGTCTATATAATAAATGTAGGAATTCTTCTCATGAGCAAGCACCGGCGACACAATCCCGCGCACGTTGCTTACCTCTGCCCCTGCTGAGATAATGACCGTACCCGGCGCCAATACCTTGTCGCTACCATACTTCTGCGTCATCGACAGCGAGTCTTTTCCCGTCGGGATATTTATGCCCAAGGCACAAGCAAAATCGGAAGCAGCCTCAACAGCCTTATACAAACGGGCATCCTCGCCTTCATTGCGGCACGGCCACATCCAGTTGGCACTGAGAGAAACACCCTCCAGATTGTCGGTCAACGGAGCAAACACTATGTTGGTCAATGCCTCGGCAATGGCCATCACCGAGCCGGCTGCCGGGTCAACCAATGCCACTTGCGGAGCATGACCTATGGAGGTGGCTATACCCACCTTTCCGCGATAGTCGAGAGCAACGGCTCCCAAATCGCTTAGCGGCAACTGCAACTCGCCCTGACACTGCTGGCGGGCAACCTTACCCGTTACCGAACGGTCCACCTTGTTTGTCAACCAGTCCTTACATGCCACAGCCTCAAGCTGGAGCACGTTCTCCAAGTAATGGTGGAGCTCCGACTCTTTGTATACCACCGGAGAATATACTTCCTCCACCGTATGGTCGGTCATCACCGTCCGTGGCGGCTTGCCAAACATATATTCCAGTTTGATGTCGATAGGTTTCACGCCGTCGGCTTGCTCGAACACAAACTTCATGTCGTTCGTGGTCTCACCCACCACATACATCGGGGAACGTTCGCGGTCGGCAATGCGGCGCACGCGGACCACATCCTCTTTCTTCATCAACAAGCCCATGCGCTCCTGGCTCTCGTTGCCCACAATCTCCTTGGCAGACAACGTGGGGTCGCCAACGGGAAGCTGGCTCATGTCGATATGCCCGCCCGTGGCTTCCACCAACTCGGAAAGGCAATTGAGATGCCCCCCTGCCCCGTGGTCGTGGATAGATACCACCGGATTGTTGTCCGACTCGGCAATTGCACGAATCACATTCGACACACGTTTCTGCATCTCCGGATTGGCTCTCTGTATGGCATTCAGTTCAATGCCGCTTGTATACTGCCCCGTGTTGACCGACGAAACGGCACCGCCGCCCATACCGATGCGGTAGTTGTCGCCACCCAACAACACAATCTCTTCGCCCGGTTCGGGGTCACCCTTCAGGGCATCGCGCTTATTGGCATAGCCCACACCGCCGGCAAGCATGATGACCTTGTCGTAGGCAAACTTCTTGTCGTTCTCTTCGTGCTCGAACGTAAGGAGTGAACCGCAAATCAACGGCTGACCAAACTTGTTGCCAAAGTCGGAAGCCCCGTTGGATGCTTTTATAAGAATCTGCTCCGGCGTCTGATAAAGCCACTGGCGGGGGTCCATAATCTTTTCCCACTCACGGGCACCCTCTGTTCTTGGATAAGCGGTCATGTAGACTGCCGTACCTGCTATAGGCAACGACGACTTACCACCACCCAAACGGTCGCGAATCTCGCCACCCGAGCCTGTTGCCGCACCATTAAACGGCTCCACCGTTGTGGGGAAATTGTGAGTCTCGGCTTTCAACGAGATGACAGACTGAATCTCTTTCACCTCATAGTAGTCCGGACCCTCACTGCTTGCCGGAGCAAACTGCTCAATCACCGGACCTTCATTGAATGCTACATTGTCTTTATAGGCAGAAACTAACTTATTGGGGTTCTCCTTCGATGTTTTCTTTATCAGAGCAAACAAAGAACTTTCTTTCTCCTCGCCGTCGATGATAAACGTGCCGCCGAAGATTTTATGACGACAGTGCTCCGAGTTTACCTGTGCAAAGCCATACACCTCGCTGTCGGTCAACCGTCGGTTCAACTTGCGGCTGACCTCGTTGAGATATGTC
>CAVJCD010000232.1:0-3534 GCA_963648005.1 Tannerellaceae bacterium
ATTATATACACTGTCATTTTACTTATAGTTTAACCATTTATATATATAACAAAAAAAAGCACCACAAGGCACGATTTACCGTGCAAAGCAGTGCGGAAAACTCCTTCTACAACGAACTAAAAAAGAATCTACTTGTCCTTCAAATACTGCTCCAACTCCCCGGTGAGCAACTGTATCTTATCCGATATAGGACTGGTATCGTTCTTATCCGCCATTTGCAGATTATTCATAGACAAGTGTAAAGCGACCATTGCCAACAAATCTTTCACATCCACGTCAGATTTAGAAAAATGCTGCCGATACTGACTAATCTTAAACCGAATCTGCTTGGCAGCTTCCCTCGCAAGCCGTTCATCTTCACGATTAATCCAAAGACCGTAACTTTTTTCGGCTATCTCTAAATGTATAAGTAACCTGTCATCCATCGCTCCTATTCATTTAATAGTGCAATGCATTTGTCTACTTCCCGCACTAACTTCGATAAGCGCATCTTGGCATTCTTCATCTCCTCGTTATTAACAGAAAGCGCTCTTGCCGTCAACAGCTTATCATATTTGGCATTCAACTCTGCGATTGTTTCCATCGCCTGCTTCAGTGTTGCCTCTTTTTGGTCGAAAGCATCTGTGAGCTCTTTGATTTTTTGGTTTTGCTTGTCACACAACGCCATCAAATCACGAACTCTAACTTCAAACACAGCCAGCAATTTCTCTTGATCGTCGGTCATCTCACACCAAATTGTATACAAAAGTATGGTTTTGAATTTAATTAAGCAACACTCCTTCGGATTTTTTAACCCCCAAGCCAACGGATACACAAAAGGCTGTTCAAACATTATCCGAACAGCCTCTTTTCCTTTTTATCTGTTACGTAATTATATCAGCGCAACAAACAATTCACCGTCAACTTCCTCGAAAGACAATTTACCTTCTTTTGCCAACCAGCCAAAAGCGGCATACATGTCTTTTTCTGTTTTGATTTTCGTTGCTTTCTTCAGTGCCTTTGCGCTCATCTTTCCACCTTCATTCAAGGCTCTCCAAACGATGCCGGCATTTGTTCCAATCAATTCAATCATATTGTTTATCGTTTTGTTAAGTTATTAACGGGGACAAATTTAGATATTAATCGATTTGTGTATCTGAAAAACATATTTTTTTGCACAAAATCCGCGCCCGGCGTCGGCTATAGGGATATTCTCGTCCGGCTTTCGGGGGTTATCTCCTCTATTTCGAAGTTTGTGCCTAAGGCATATCTACGAAGGAGGTCCGTGCCATAAGCCACGGCATCACGCAAGCCACTTTCGCCCGAGTATCCGTTGACAATCATCAGCAGTTTTTCCGTATGCAGCTCAATCTTGGTCCGTTCCTCATCGCTGGTGGGAGTGCCCACGCCGCCTTGTCTGTCACGATAGACAGGAAGGCCTTCTATATTCAGTTCGCCGCGTCCGATGCCATGATAGAGCTCGCCTTCTCTGCCCACGCCGAGCAACAAATCCCCGTCGATTTTATCCACGTCGAAGCCGCCGATGGAGAATCCGCTTTGAATGGAGAGAAGATTGATGACATCCACCAAGGTATCTATCTTGTATAGCGGCAACCCACGAAGGATACGCCTGCGAAGGGCTTCTGCCGACGGACGATAGCGGTTGGGGTCTTTTCCCAAGCGTTTGTAGGCTTGCCGGGTTGCTTGTATGGGTGGAAATTTGTTTATCTCTTCTATCTTGCAGGAGGAGAGTATCAAGGCCTCCTCCTTAGCTATATCCTCCCACAACTGTTCATTGGAGGGAGTGTTCGTCACCCAGCACTGCACGGCGGCAAGGTGGAGCTCCGGACAAGCCTTTGCTATTTCTTCCGAGATGGAGATACGTATCATACGTCAGTTTTGTTCTTCTTCTTCGTCCCAATCGTATTCCTCGTAGTCTTCGTCCGAATCATCCTCGTCCACGGGGAAGACAAAGTCATCGTCGTCGTCATCCAGCGGAATGGCATTGACATCGATATTCTGATGGACTATATCTTCAACCTGATGGAATGTTTCCTTGTTCAGTTCCTTCCACAGCAGGTCTTTCAGTTCCTTGATGCCTTGTCCGGTTACCGAGGAGATAAATACGTGGGGTACATCTTCGGGGAGGTCTTCGGACAGTGCTTCAATAAGTTCGTCGTCCAGCATATCGCTCTTGGTGATGGCCAGCACGCGGCTTTTGCCCATCAGCTCGGGATTATATTTCACCAACTCGTTGTGGAGTATCCCATATTCCTTCCTTATGTCGTCCGAATCTGCCGGAATCATGAACAGGAGCAACGAGTTTCGCTCGATATGGCGAAGGAAACGCAGCCCGAGGCCTTTCCCTTCGCTGGCACCCTCAATGATACCGGGGATATCAGCCATCACGAATGAACGGTGGTCGCGATATTCCACGATGCCGAGGTTGGGTTCCAGGGTGGTAAAGGGATAGTTGGCTATTTTGGGTTTGGCAGCCGACACCACAGAGAGCAGCGTGGACTTGCCTGCATTGGGAAAGCCCACCAAGCCGACGTCGGCAAGGAGCTTCAACTGGAGTATCACCTTACGTTCCTGTGCCGGCTCTCCCGGCTGCGAATAGCGCGGAGCCTGATTGGTGGCTGTTCTGAAATGCCAGTTACCCAATCCTCCCCGTCCGCCTTTCAGCAGCATCACTTCCTGAGCATCTTCGGTGACGTCGCAGATATACTCGCCTGTCTCGGCATCGTATACCACGGTTCCGCAAGGCACCTCTATCACCTTGTCTTCGCCGTCTTTCCCGAAGCTACGTTTGGCACCTCCGCCCTCACCGTTGGTTGCCATGATATGACGTTCGAACTTGAGGTGGAGCAGTGTCCAATAGTTGCGGTTGCCACGAAGATAAACATGGCCTCCTCTCCCTCCGTCGCCTCCGTCGGGACCACCCTTGGGGATATACTTCTCGCGACGGAAATGGGACGACCCTCTCCCGCCTTTCCCCGAGCGGCAATAAATCTTTACGTAATCTACAAAGTTGGATTCAGCCATATTCTTCTTTCCTCTCTTATTTTACTTTGTCAACGGCTTCTTTGATGCGGCCGAAGATTTCATCGATGGTTCCCATGCCTTGGATAGCCACGTGCTTGCCTTCGCCGATGTAGTAGTCTGCCAAGGGCGCTGTCTGAGTGTGGTAGACCTCCAGGCGCGATTTGATGGTATCAAGATTGTCGTCGGAGCGGCCCGATACTTTTCCGCGTTCTATAAGGCGTTTTATCAGTTCGTCTTCGTCAACCTGAAGATTAAGCATGACGGACACATCCGTGCCGCGTTTGTTAAGCATTTCCTTCAGGGCTTTGGCTTGCGGGATAGTACGGGGGAAGCCGTCGAAGATAACGCCCTTGGAGCCTTTCTTGCTGTCGAGCACCTTTGCCAGCATATCGACAATCAGTTCGTCGGGCACAAGCTGACCCTTCTCGATGTAGTCTTTTGCAATCTTGCCCAACTCGGAGCGGCCCGATACTTTTCCGCGTTCTATAAGGCGTTTTATCAGTTCGTCTT
>CAVJCD010000233.1:0-3523 GCA_963648005.1 Tannerellaceae bacterium
GGCGCACCCTGCCCCATCTTGAAACTCATACTGCCCACCGACATCGTTTGTTCATCGGCAGAAGTCACCTGCGACATATCATAAATCAACTGCTTGTAGCGCACTACTGCACGATTGAAATAAGCCATGATGTATGTCGGGTCGAGTTCCACAACCTTATTGAAATCTTTGATGGCCTCAGAGAAATCTTGCACCAACATATAGTCGATGGCACGGCCGAACCACACATCCGCATTACCGGGCTGGGCCTCTATCTTTGAAGAGAATTCGTCAATGGAGGCAAAATGTAATGAAACTTGGTCTTCGGTTAGAGCCGCCTCTTCATTTGTGATACGTAGCTTACGCGCAAGGACCATACGAGCATTATATTCTTCAACCATTTTGTCATAATAGACCAATTTCTTCACCTGGTCTATCTTCTCATAATAGGTCAATACAAATTGGGGCTCAAGGTCTACGCGCACGTTACGGTCTTGCACGCGTCCACGGACATCGCTCTGGTATTTGTTCCTACGTTCTTCCTCCTTGTCATACACCACCAAACGGTTGAACTTGCCGATATTCTTATCCGATTTCTCACGCGTGTTTTCATCCGCAGCTCCACTTCCCGAGGTCTGAGCACCAGAAGTCTGATGGGAAGAGGTTCCCTTTTTGGCACCTTTCTCCTGTTCAATGGCAGTCCAATAATCACGGTCTGCACCCGCTTGGTCGTTCATCTTCCGCTTTGCTTCCGAACGGCTGTAGTAACCCGGAGTGAAGTTGGGGTATTGTTTCAAAACAACATCAAAATCGCTCACCGCCCCTTGGTAATCGCCTGTCTCCTGGCGCAGAAGAGCACGGTTGTAATAAGCCATATAGTTGTCCGGTTCTATCTGAAGAACCACGTCGAAATCTTCAATGGCCCGGTTGTTGTCACCCACTTGGTAACGGAGCAATCCTCGGTTGAAACGAGCTATCAGATTATCCTTATCCATACTGATGACTTGGTCGTAATCGCTCATCGCCCCACGAAGGTCGTTCTTCTGATAGCGCACCAAACCACGATTTATGTAATAGCCTGCTTCACGAGTGTTTAAATGGATTGCCTCATTCAAATCTGCCAATGCGCTGTCCAAATCATTGGTTTGATAGAGCAAAATGGCACGATTGCCATACGACGGAGCATAATAGGGGTCAATCTCAATAGCCTTATTGTAGTCAGCCAAAGCCTTCAGTGTATCGCCCTTCTCACTATACATGGCACCACGAGTCAGATAGACTATTGAATACTTCGAGTACACCCGCATAAGTTCATCAAAAGTCTTTTCTGCCTCATCGTAGTTTTTCCTCTGTATATTGGCCACCGCCTTATTGAGAAGCATCTGCCGGTCTTCGGGCTTAAATTCCAATCCCTTGTTGTAATCCTCTATTGCTTCCGTGTATTTCTCTTGGCTCTGGCGAGCAATGCCGCGAGCGTAATAAGCTTGTACCAGAAAGGGATTTTGTTTCAGACACAGAGAGCAATCTTCCTCTGCTCCTCTATAGTCATCAAGATTGATTTTGGCTACGGCACGATAGAAATAGGGCTCGGCAATCCAGGGTTTCGCCTTAATCACCTGATTGAAATACTGTATGGACAACACATAATCTTCGAAATACAACGCATTACGTCCGATAGCCAGCATTCGATTCGTGTTAATCTGCGCCGACCCCATCAACGAGAATGTTGTGAATATCAGAAATAGAATTGTCTTTTTCATCTGATAGCCCTCCCTTCTTGGGATTAGTCCAGATTATCCATTCATCGATGCCAAAAATTCCATGTTATCCAGCGTCTGCTCCATACGTTTCTTCACAAATTCCATAGCTTCGAGAGAATTCATATCAGAGAGATATTTGCGAAGTATCCACATACGGTTCAGCGTGTTTTCGTCCTGCAGCAAATCGTCCCTACGAGTACTTGATGCAATGATATCCACAGCCGGATAAACACGTTTGTTAGACAACTTACGGTCAAGCTGCAACTCCATGTTACCCGTACCCTTGAATTCTTCAAAAATCACATCATCCATCTTCGAACCCGTTTCGGTCAAAGCCGTTGCCAAGATTGTAAGGCTGCCACCGTTCTCAATATTACGGGCAGCACCAAAGAAACGTTTCGGTTTCTGCAATGCGTTGGCATCCACACCACCGGAAAGCACCTTGCCGGAAGCGGGCTGAACAGTATTGTAAGCGCGCGCCAAACGAGTGATTGAATCCAGAAGTATAACCACATCGTGACCACATTCCACCATGCGTTTTGCCTTATTCAATACAATGTCGGCAATCTTAACGTGGCGGTCAGCCGGCTCATCGAAGGTGGAAGCTATCACTTCTGCATCCACGCTACGAGCCATGTCCGTCACCTCTTCCGGACGTTCGTCAATCAACAGGATAATCATATAAACCTCCGGATGATTGGCGGCAATGGCATTTGCAATATCTTTCAAAAGCATTGTCTTACCTGTCTTGGGTTGTGCCACAATCAGACCGCGTTGTCCCTTGCCGATTGGTGAGAACAAATCTACCACACGAACAGCAATATCGTCGTATACCTTCGGCGACTTACGGGCCGTAAGCATAAACTTCTCGTTGGGGAAAAGCGGTGTCAGGTGGTCGAATGGAACACGGTCGCGCACATCTTCCGGCGAACGGCCGTTTATTTTGTCAACTTTTACAAGCGGAAAATACTTCTCACCCTCTTTCGGCGGACGAATGGGACCTTCCACAACGTCACCAGTCTTCAACCCAAAGAGTTTAATCTGCGACTGCGAAACGTAGATATCATCAGGAGAAGTCAAGTAGTTATAGTCTGATGAACGAAGGAATCCATAACCGTCGGGCATCATCTCCAACACACCAGTACCAGTCAAGATACCATCAAATTCATATTGTTTCTCCTGCGGCGCATTGTTGTTGCCACGCTGGTTGTGGACATTCTGATTGTTTTGCTTGCCAGGGTTCTGGCGAGCAGCATTCTGCCCCGGTCTATGCTGCGGCGCATTCTGTTGTTCCGGTTGCAAGGAGCTGGCTTTCTCCTGTTTCGCAGACGAGGTTTCGACGGGGAAAAGCTGGTCGAGAAGCGTTTTGGTATCTTGGTGCTTAAACACAACCCTCTTGGATTCTCCGGCTACAGATGTTTCGTTGGAAGTCTCCGTCAAAGAATTCTCCTGAAGGTCTGTGGCAGCTTCCTTCGGCAGTTCGTCAGAAGCATCTTCTGCCACAACCGGTGGCAATAGCGGTTTCCGTGTTCTTTCCTCCACAGACGAGGATTGAGAGGGATTCATCTTTTCGGTTTCAGATTGACCTTCCACCACAACGGCAGCTCCCGCTTCTTTGTCTTTCTTCCCAACGCGTCCTCTCTTTTTGCGCTCGGGCTTTGCAGTTTCACCCTCAGAGGGTTCAACGGCCACGGAGGTTTCTTTTGTTTCCGCCTCCGGTTTCACGGCTTTTGATTTACGTCCGTTTTTCGAAACTTTCTCGGCATCTGCGTCCGAAGAAGTTT
>CAVJCD010000234.1:0-3501 GCA_963648005.1 Tannerellaceae bacterium
CCGGCGTTACGAAAAACAATGGGATAAAAAAACGGGAGAGCCGATCAACCCGGTTCTCCCGTCATCTATAAGTTATCCGTCCGCTAACCCATCACCGTGGGGAAGAAGATGGAAATAAGCAGTATTACAAGACCGGCAATAAGAACATAGATGGTCTTGCGGCCGCTACCCTTCCATTCCTTGAGGATGATACCCCACAAGTTGGAGAACATCACGTTCAGCGACATGAGGATACACCACGAGAAAGCGAAGAGTACGGGAGATGCGTCTTCGAGGAAGCTCTTGCCCAAAGCCAGACCGAAGAACTGCGAATACCACAGCACACCGGCCAATGCACAGAAGAGCAGGTTATTGACAAAAACATTGGACGGCACCGAGAAATACTCCTTGCCGGTGTGGTTTTTGACATTCTGCCAGATGCAGTAAACGGCATTGGTAAGGAAACCTCCAAATGTCACAAGCAGAGTCACGGGCAACTCGGCGAAGAGCGGTTTGACACCGGCTGCCAAGGCAGCGTTCTTCAAGTCGCCACCAGCCTCGAGTCCCAGTGAGAAGCATGCGCTCATCACACCGCAGAGCAACGCAACAAGCAGACCTTTCGTAAGGGCAAAATCCTTGATAGCCGCACGTTTCTCCTCCTCGGTCATGTTCTTTGCACGGAGCGAACCGGCATAACCGATGATGGAGATACCCGCCAGGGTAATACATACACCAATGAGCAGGATAAGGCCCTGACCGTGGAACAAATCCGTTCCGCCCATGAGCGCGGGGATGAGAGTTCCGAATGCCGAGCAGATACCCAGCGCAATGCTCTGTCCGAGAGCCACGCCAAGGTAACGCATGCTCAAGCCGAAAGTCAGCCCACCGACACCCCACAGGATACCGTAAATGATGGAGGGAGCGACCTTGTTTGCCGCATAGAATTCAAAAAGGCCTATACCGTCGGGCACGCCCAAAAACGCACCGCACAACGGGAAGAAGAGGTATGCAAAGATACCTTGCACAAGCCAGAAGCACTCCCAGCTCCATTGTTTGACCTTGTTGATAGGCACATAGGAACTTGACTGACCGAAGCTGCCTATGGCAATTATCAACAATCCGAGAATAATCGCGCCTGTCATGGTTTAGTTATCTTTTCGAAGTTACGTCTTTCTCGTACTGCTCCACCTCTTTCACATAGTCCTCAGCAACGGGAACATTGTTCTTCAGGCAGAAATAGTTGAATACATCGTTCCAAGGCATGCTCTTGGCCTCCTCGAGGAATGCGAGTCTCTCGAAACCATGATCGGCTGCCTCAAACTCACGCAACTGTTTGATGGGGCTCAGGAATGCCTGAAGGAATGCCTTCTGGGTGGCACGGATACCGATGACATATGCTCCGATACGGTTGATGGATGCATCGAAATAGTCAAGACCGATATTGACCTTGTCCATAGCATTTGCCCATACGAGCTCTTGTGCCAGCATCATCAAGTCATCGTTGAGAATCACTACGTGGTCGCTGTCCCAACGTACGGGGCGCGAAACGTGCAGCATAATCTCGGGAGTAAAGAGCAACAGCGACGAAATCTTGTCGTAGGTAACCTCCGTGGGGTGGAAATGGCCCATATCCAAAGTGGCCATAATGTTGTTCTTCACTGCATATGCGAGGCAGAACTCCAGCGAGCCTACCGTGAAGCTCTCAAGACCGGTACCGAAGAGCTTGCACTCCATGGCATCCTTCACGTTGGGGCACTTAACGGCAAAAATCTTGTCGCACGAATCCTTCATCAGCGAACGGTACTCATAACGGTTTACGGTCATGTCCTTCGAACCGTCATGTACCCACAGGTTGTGGCAAGCCTTGCCGCCCAGCTGCTCGGCCATAGCCTCGGCAATTTTACGGCTACGGATGGTGTGCTCAACCCAGAACTCACGGATAGCCTTGTCGGGGTTTGCCAATGTAAGGCTGCCGCTCAAGGGGTGCGAGAAACTCGTCGAGTTGAAATCGAGTTTCATATTGTTCTCCTTTGCCCAGTCGATCCAGCTCTGGAAGTGTTTGGGCTCTATCTGGTTGCGGTCTACCTTCTGGCCACCGAAGTCGCCGTAGATAGCGTGGAGGCTCAAGCGGTGATGACCGGCTACAAGCGTGGTAACCTTCTCGATGTCAGCCCTTACCTCGTCGATGTTCCTAGCCTTGCCAGGATAGTTGCCCGTAGTCTGGATACCGCCAGTAAGCTCACCGTCGGGGTTCTCAAAACCGATCACGTCGTCTGTCTGCCAGCAGTGCAGCGAGATGGACATCTTCTCCAATGCAGCCACTGCAGCGTCAGTATCAATACCAAGTTCTGCATAGCGGGCTTTGGCAACCTCGTATGCTTTGATTACATTCTCCTGTTTCATAGTTCTGTTCTAAATTTAGTAATTAAAAAATCGGTTATACTTGTCTATTTCTGATCTATTATTTTCACGAATCTGTCATATGCAGTCATCCACTCACTCTGATTCTGCGGCAGGAAGGTGACAGTCTCCACTGCCTCAGCAATCATATTGCGCATCTGCTGCAAGGTATCGACCATGCCGGCAGCACGCGCCTGCACCATGATGTTTCCGATAGCCGTAGCCTCCGACGGACCGGCAACAACGGGAAGACCTACACTGTTGGCCGTAAACTGGTTGAGAAGATTGTTCTTCGAACCGCCGCCGATGATGTGCAGTTTCTCGATAGCGAACGGAGCCTGGTCGATGAACATCTGCAACACATATTTATATTTAAGAGCCAAACTCTCGAAGATGCACCGTACATATTCGGCATGCTCCTTGGGCGGGGTTTGACCGGTACGTACGCAGTAGTAGTCTATGGCATTGACCATGCTCTCGGGATTGGTGAACGAAGGGTCGTCGGGGTCGATGAAGCGCTTGAACTTGGGCGACTCGTCGGCCATGGAGACAAGGCGAGGATAAGTATACTCTATACCCTGCTGTTTCCACTCCTTCAGGCACTGCTCCAGGAGCCACATGCCGGTGATGTTCTTCAGGAAACGCGAAGTCCCCTCTATACCGCCCTCATTGGTGATATTCAGCTCGGCAGTCTTCTCCGAGATGATAGGATCCTTGACCTCGATACCCATCAGCGACCATGTTCCGCTGCTCAGGTAAGCGAATTTCTCGTTTACTGCAGGGACTGCTGCCACGGCCGATGCCGTATCGTGCCCTGCGACTGCGATGACGGGAATCTTGCCTACGCCCGTCTCGTTGGCAATGGAATCAGTAAGCGTGCCGACAACATAACCAGGCATGACCATCTTGCAGAAGAGGTCCGAACTGAGTCCCATGCCCTTCAGCAAATCGTCGTCAATCTCCTTGGTAACGGGATTGAGCAGCTGCGAGGTGGATGCTATGGTATACTCGGTAACCATATTGCCGGTAAGCATATAAGAGAGAGCATCGGGCATGAAGAGCAGTTTCTCGGCTGCTGCGAGCTGCGAGCTGCCGTCACGTTTCATGGTATAGAGCTGATAG
>CAVJCD010000235.1:0-3500 GCA_963648005.1 Tannerellaceae bacterium
AGCAGTTGCGTGTGCGTGCTTCGGTAACTTATACAGATGATAATGGCGAGACCAAGACGGCAACCACAACTTATGTGGCTATTGGTAACAGCATTACTCGCACCACGCTTGACATTGTTTGTCAGCAGAACTGGCAAACACCTATCTATGCTGATACATATATGGAGCGTGGTTATCCTATCAGCTATATGGTTTATGGCGCAGTTGCAAAAACCCTTCACGTTGACATTACAGGCGGCAGCGGTCAGACTCTTTCACTCTCTTATGCGCTTACGGCAGACCAAGACAGCGCTACTATTACCAAGAACATCACGGATAGTACGGACGCTTACAAGTTATGGAAGCACGGCGTAAGGACGGTTAAGGCTTGGCTGACGTGCGATGATGGACAGGGCGGCACTATCAGCAGTCAGACACTTGTCAACCGCTTTATGGTAGTCAACCCAACCACTGAAGCCGACAAGACCACGCCGTACTTGATGATACAGAATTTGCTGGAGACTTGCGACAACTACGCACAAGCCGACCTTTGTCAGTACGCAGTGTTCAGCCCCGGTGCGGACGGTTCAACCAACAATGGCGAAGACGTAACTACAATTTTCTATTTGACGGCCTACGCAGAATCATTCCCAGAGGACGACCCTACACAATATTTCCGCATTGAGCAGGTTGTGAGCCCGGGAACTATGAATACGCTCAATACTACTGTGGAAATTGAAGCTGAAGATGCGGAACAAGACATACTTCCAGCTTATTTCCGCGTTTGGAGAAAGGACGGAAATGGTGACGAGGTGAACTTCTTGCTGACTTCGCAGGGGATTGCCAACGCAATCATCAATGTCGACAACAGTGAAAGCTTTGCCCCTAAAAGCGGCGCTGACTTTGTACTTAACCCTAAGACACGCAACAACAGTGAGAGCAATCCATTGTCAATTATCAACGCCAAGACAGGCAAAGAGATAGAAAGTACGTGGACAGGCTTTGGTTTGGTGAAAGACGGATGGATTGCCAGTGATGAAGATGGTCAGCGTGTGTTGCGCGTTCCTGCCGGAGCCAAAGTAAACTTCAAGTACAACCCATTTGCCCAGTTCATCAAGACTGCCGACAGTTCACTGGAAATTGAGATTGACTTCAAGACTCGCAATGTCACTAATGAGGACGACCCCATCATTAGCCTTTTTGAAGAGCAGTCTATTACTGATACGGACGGCACTCAGACAACCACTTTCAGAGGTCTGAAGATGCAACCTATGGGCGGCGAGATACACACCAAGAGCAATGCGGTCAGCGACGAAACAAACTTCAAATGGCGCGAAGGCCAGCGTACCCATATAGCCGTCAACATCCACAATGCAGTTGCGCCCAATAAGGGTGATGCACTTATCCCTACCGCCTCGACCTATGATGTTACGGCAACAAAGATTGCACTTGTGCGCGTCTTTATCAATGGCGATATAGAGCGTGAGTTCAAGTATTCGATAACCGATACTGAGGAGTTTTGTACAGGCGAAATGTCAAACGGCGGTTTTACCATCGGACAGGAAGGAGCTGATATTGACATCTACGGAATAAGAATATATCAGAACACGGCTCTTGAAGCAACGGAAGTGCAGGACGACTACATTTCCACCTTGCCTACTACCGCAGAGAAGCAAGCTTTGCGTACCGCCAATGATATTATGACCAGTGGTAAGATTGACATGGAGAAGTGCAGGGAGCACGGCTACCGTTGTCTTATCTATCACGGTAAGGAGCCGTATAAGGAAAGCACGTCAGTACAGAAATGCTGGTGGGAGATATACCAATACGATGTCAACGGCAATTATCTTCCAGAATACAGTGGAACGCTTTGTAAGGCTACGTGTTCACTGGAAACCAAGAGACAAGGCTCTACAGCAAACACTTACTACTATTCCAACATCCAGATTAAAATGGGTGATGTGGAAGATACTATTAACGTACTGCTTGCCGACCTTCACGAGAGTATTAAGTATGAAGTTAAGGACGTAGAAAATGAAGACGGTACAACAAGTAAGGTAGTGTCATTGAAGGGTGGCTGCTTGGGTAAGAACTTCCCAACTGACGAAAAGGCAAAGGACTACGATTATATAGAGATTGACGGCCAGCCCGGCGTGGTTGTTCCCGATGGCTGGATTGATGGCAATGGCAAGTACCGTGGTATGGGCTATCAGGTGGCCGCAGGCGTACCGATGGCGCAGAAGCTGGTGAACAAGATTAACTATGCCAGCTCTATGATGTCACACCTCCCGGGCGTGAACAATATTTACAACGATTTGCATACGAAGATTGTAGGCAAGAACTCACTGCAAGAAGCGTATGGCGAGGCGCGTGTGAGCAAGTACACGGAGCCGTTCATATTCTTTACACAAGCACTGGATAGTGATACCCCAGTGTTCCGTGGTCCTTGTACGTGGGGCGCAGGCAAGATGGACAAACCTACTTGGGGTTATGTGAAGAAGCTGCACCCTATGTTCGCTATGTTCGAAGGTTCCGATAACAACTACGACCTTACGGATATGCGTGTACCTTTTACTTGGGACGAGCCCGATTGCTCAGAGAACATTACCTACAAAGGCGGCGATGATGAGGGCTTTTTCTACAACGGTATGCAATGCTTGGACTTCGATGCCGGAGCAACTCAGGACGATGCGCAAAGCACCCCTAAGCAGGCGCTTATTGATGTGTTGCAGAATACGTGGAACTTCCTTTTTCTTCATTCGCCTCATATCGAATACTATAAAGGCACATTCGACAAATTCCAAAGCAGTGATGCGGCCAAGAATACCTTTAACAAGTATTGGTGTACTGACGGAACCGACGCGTATTTGCTGAAGCGCTACAATTATGTAGACAACAAGTGGGTGGATGCCGGACTGTGGGACAGTGACAAAAAGACTTGGAAGACCGTCAACATTCGTACTGACGAGATTACTGGAGACACTTACACTGCCAGCGTCAACAAGAGCGAATACAAGCTACTCAACGACGAGTTGAAAGGCGCTATTGTCGCCCATGCTAAAAAATATATTGGGTGGTATTTCAAAGTCAAGAGCCTCCAGCTTTATTATACCCTTATCGTTCACATGCTTTGCGGTACGGACAACTGTTCCAAGAACACGTATTTTGTCATTGATCCAAAGGCCACGAATGTCACCATTGACGGCGTAACGAAGACCGTTTATCTTATGGAGCTGCACACTGACGATGTCGATACTATGCTTGCTATTGACAACAATGGCCGTACTACCAAGCCTTACTATATCGACCGTATGCACCCTTATGTTGACGGTGACGCATCGACAAACAAATACGAGGGAGCCCACAATATTCTGTTTAACCTGTGCGAACTTATGTGGGAGAATACCAAGGAACTGCAGTCGATGGCGAAGACGATAATGACAACTATGGAGGGTATGGTGACTGAAACGGACGTTATTGCCGGCTTCCCCTCTGACGGACAGAAGGTAAGTGTTTACGGT
>CAVJCD010000236.1:0-3494 GCA_963648005.1 Tannerellaceae bacterium
CCCTCCTCATATCAAGCCACATCATGAGATTCCGGGTCATTGCCCGGAATGACAGTATGAAGGGGGGCATGATGTGGGTAACTGTTGCTGTTTCTGCGGCTCGTGCAGTATGCATGGACCAAGAAACGCGGTTTCTGCCGCCCGTGCAGTATGCATGGACCAAGAAACGCGGTTTCTGCCGCCCGTGCAGTATGCATGGACCAAGAAACGCGGTTTCTGCCGCCCGTGCAGTATGCATGGACCAAGAAACGCGGTTTCTGCCGCCCGTGCAGTATGCATGGACCAAGAAACGCGGTTTCTGCCGCCCGTGCAGTATGCATGGACCAAGAAACGCGGTTTCTGCCGCCCGTGCAGCATGCACGGACTGCGGATTGCAGCAATCTTGCTTCATTGGAATTATTGCGCTAACTTTGCGACATTTTAAAAAAGATAGTTAAAAAAACAGCGCGATATGAGTAAGAAATTTACCGAATACTCTAAGCTCGACCTCTCGAAGGTGAACAAAGATGTGTTGAAGAAGTGGCGAGATGGCAATATCTTCCATAAGAGTTTGGAAATCCGTGAAGGATATCCCTCGTTTGTTTTCTATGAAGGTCCGCCTTCGGCAAACGGTATGCCGGGAATCCACCACGTTATTGCCCGCTCGATAAAGGATATATTCTGCCGCTACAAGACCATGAAGGGATACCTCGTGAACCGTAAGGCAGGGTGGGACACCCACGGACTGCCGGTGGAGCTGGGCGTGGAGAAGTCGCTCGGGATAACCAAGGAAGACATTGGCAAGAAAATCTCCGTTGCGGACTACAACTCTGCCTGCCGTCGCGATGTGATGAAGTTTACCAAGGAGTGGGAAGACCTTACCGGCAAGATGGGTTATTGGGTGGACATGGAGAATCCGTATATCACCTACGACAACCGCTATATCGAGACTCTTTGGTATCTCTTGAAGGAACTTTACAAGAAAGGATTGCTCTATAAGGGCTATACCATCCAGCCGTATTCGCCGGCAGCGGGGACGGGTCTCAGCTCGCACGAGCTTAACCAGCCGGGCTGCTACCGTGATGTGAAGGATACTACCTGCACGGCGCAGTTCCGCATCCTTGACCCCAAGCCCGAGATGGCTATGTTTGGCGAGCCGTTCTTCCTTGCATGGACAACCACTCCGTGGACATTGCCTTCGAACACGGCTCTTTGCGTTGGTCCGAATATCACCTATGTGGCTGTCCAGACCTACAATCCCTATACCGGCATGCCGATGACGGCTGTCTTGGCAAAAGACCTTGTGAATGTATACTTCAGCCCGAAGGCTGCAGACCTTCAGCTGACGGACTATAAGGCAGGCGACAAGCTTATACCGTTCAAGGTTGTGGGAGAGTGGAAAGGTCCGGAGCTGGCAGGCATGCGCTACGAGCAGCTCATCCCGTGGGTAAACCCGGGCGAAGGTGCCTTCCGTGTGATTTTGGGCGATTATGTAACAGTGGAAGATGGTACAGGTATCGTGCATATTGCGCCGACCTTTGGTGCCGACGACGACCGCGTGGCAAAAGCTGCCGGTGTGCCCCCGTTGATGATGCTGGACAAGGACGGCAACAACCGCCCGATGGTGGATATGACAGGCAAGTTCTATCTCTTGGAAGACTTGGACCCGGCGTTTGTGGCAAAGAATATGGACAGTGCCGCATATGCCCCCTATCAGGGTAAGTTCGTAAAGAATGCCTACGATGCGACCAAGACCGACAAGGACGAGACATTGGATATCGAGATGTGTATGATGCTGAAGGCAGGAAACCGTGTGTTCCGCATCGAAAAGCATGTACACAACTATCCGCATTGCTGGCGTACCGACAAGCCCGTGCTCTACTATCCGTTGGACAGCTGGTTTATCCGCACCACTGCTTGTCGCGACCGCATGATAGATCTCAACAATACTATCAACTGGAAGCCTCAGAGCACCGGCTCGGGCCGTTTTGGCAAATGGCTGGAGAACTTGCAGGACTGGAATCTGAGCCGCAGCCGCTACTGGGGAACCCCGCTGCCTATATGGCGCACGGAAGACGGAGCGGAAGAAATCTGCATCGGCTCGGTAGAAGAGCTGTACAATGAGATAGAGAAGTCCGTAGAAAAAGGTTTCATGAAGTCGAACCCGTATAAGGACAAAGGTTTTGTTCCGGGCAACTACGATAAGGCAAACTACGAGAAGATTGACCTGCACCGTCCGTACGTAGACGATGTGGTTCTTGTTTCGGCAAGCGGCAAGCCAATGAAGCGTGAGGCAGATTTGATTGACGTTTGGTTCGACTCGGGCTCAATGCCGTATGCACAAATCCACTATCCGTTCGAGAACAAGGAATTGCTGGACAACCGTACGGCTTATCCGGCAGACTTCATTGCCGAGGGAGTGGACCAGACACGTGGTTGGTTCTTTACCCTGCATGCCATAGCAACGATGGTGTTCGACAGTGTGGCCTACAAAGCCGTTGTGTCGAACGGACTGGTATTGGACAAGAACGGCAACAAGATGTCGAAGCGCCTGGGCAATGCCGTTGACCCGTTCTCCACGATTGAGGAGTATGGCTCCGACCCGTTGCGCTGGTATATGATTACCAATGCCTCGCCGTGGGACAATATCAAGTTCGATATCGACGGTATGGACGAAGTGCGTCGCAAGTTCTTCGGCACACTCTACAATACATATTCATTCTTTGTCTTGTATGCCAACGTGGATGGCTTCGACTATTCGCAGCCGGATGTGCCAATGAACGAACGTCCGGAAATCGACCGTTGGATTCTTTCCCTTCTGAATACCTTGGTGAAGGATGTGGACGGCTATTTCGACAGCTACGAGCCCACCCGCGCAGGACGTGCCATCTCTGAGTTTGTTGGCGACAACCTCAGCAACTGGTATGTGCGCCTCAACCGCCGCCGTTTCTGGGGTGGAGGCATGACAACAGACAAGCTGTCGGCTTATCAGACCCTCTATACCTGCTTGGAGACTGTAGCCAAGCTGATGGCACCTATTGCTCCTTTCTATGCCGACCAGCTGTTCTGCGACTTGATTGCCGTGACCGGTCGCGAGAAGGTGGAGTCGGTTCACTTGTCGGACTTCCCCAAATGCGACGAATCGGCTATCGACAAGAACTTGGAAGAGCGCATGAAGATGGCGCAGGACGTATCCTCAATGGTGCTCGCCTTGCGTCGTAAGGTGAACATCAAAGTGCGTCAGCCGCTGCAGACCATCATGGTGCCCGTTGTTGATGACCGTCAGAGGAAGAGCATTGAAGCAGTGAAGAGCCTTATCCTAAACGAAGTGAACGTGAAGGAGCTGAAGTTTGTTGACAACGCTGCCGGCATCCTTGTGAAACGCATCAAGCCCGACTTCAAGAAGCTCGGTCCGCGCTACGGCAAGATAATGAAGAGTCTGGCTGCCGCCATTCAGAGCATGAGTCAGGACGATATCCTTGCTTTCGAAACAAAGGGTTCGTGCTCTCTGCAGG
>CAVJCD010000237.1:0-3482 GCA_963648005.1 Tannerellaceae bacterium
CGCTTAGCTTCTAAACTGCCATTATCACTACGGACACTTGACGTAATAATGTGTTAAAAACTAAACTCTTAGTACAATTTGATAATATTCGGTTCGCAAAGGTATGTCTTTTCTTCGAAACACAAAACATTTGTATACCCCTTTTTACGGATGGATGTTTGTCATCTCGAATACAAGCTTACCTCCTTCGGCGACATCTTTATGAGAAATGAACGGAGTATCCAACTCCTTCCCGTTCAGCAAAACTCTCTTTGTGTATTTGTTCTCTTGGTTATTGTTTTCTACCTGAATTTCAAACACACCTCCTTTTACCTTAATCTTGGCATGGTCAATCATTGGACGACCCAACGTATAGACCGGAATTCCCGGAGCCACTTGATAGAGACCTAGAGCACTCATTACATACCATGCCGACATTTGTCCACAATCCTCATTGCCGATGATACCGTCCGGGTTGTTCGTGTAGAATTCGTGCATGATATAGTCCAATCTCTCTTGTCCTTTCCAGGGGGCGTCTGTCCAATTATATAAATAAGCCATATGGTGGCTTGGTTCGTTGCCATGCGCATACTGACCAATCAATCCGGTGATATCGCTCGACGCCTCTTCTCCATCTACCTGCGAGGATGTTGTGAACAACGTGTCCAGACGTGTTTCCAACTCTTTCTTGCCTCCGATTGTAGCAATGAAATTATCCATGTCGTGAGGTACGAAGAAACTCCATTGGAAAGCGTTGCCCTCCGTATAATCACTCCTCATATGAGCTGAATAACGTGGATTGAATGGTGTGCGGAAACTTCCATCACCCATGACAGGACGCATCATCTTTGTTTCCGGGTCAAGATAGCGTTTGTAGTATTCGCCCTTAGCTGCGTAGGCTTGTGCCAATGAGTCCAGTCCGGCTTTCTTGGCAATCTGCGAAATGCACCAATCCTCGTAAGCCATTTCCAATCCCCAAGAAACCGATTCCGGAATGGAGTCGGCCGGTACGAATCCATATTTCTCTTTATAATATGTGTGGCGGGTGATTAGGTCCAACTCACGTGTGCCTTTAAACTTCTCAGCCAAATCATCGCGATAAATAGAAGAACGAGCTCCGGCTTCGCCCCATGTCTTTATGTCATTGTTATCAGCAAGGCCTTTACAAACCAAATCGGCTAGAATAGAAGCCGCAGGATAGCCCACCATACATCCGGTATAGCTGGAGGCCAGAGGCCATTTAGGTAAGATGCCACCTTCCTTGTATCCCTGTACTAAGACTTTACCCCAGTCGGCAGCCAAGTCCGGACGGATAATTGTCATCAACGGATGTAATGCGCGGAAAGTGTCCCACATGGAGAATACGGAATAGTTCGTATAGCCTGATGCTGCGGTATGCACTTTTTTATCCAAACCCACGTAACGACCGTCCACATCTTGATAGGCAAACGGAGCAATCATGGTATGGTAGAGTGCCGTATAGAAATTTGTCATTACTGTAGAATCTGCTTGTATCTCAACAGCATTCATAGCCTTGTTCCAAATTTCGGCTGATTGAGTGCGTACCTTTTCGAAATCCCATCCCGGAAGTTCTTCATCAAGGTTTTTCTCTGCACCTTCAGTGTCCACCATCGAAAGTGCGACCTTTACATATAGAGGTTCTGCTTTTTCCTGGAATTTATAATGGAACTTCAAGTCTTCAGCTGTGTTGATACGCAAGAACAAAGAATCTTGACGCAGTTTACCGCCGATATATTGGTAAACGGTTTCGATTGGTTCTGAGAATGTAATACGATAGGAGACGGAATGAAAATGAGCCCATCCTTGTGTGCGGAAAATTCCTTCCACTGTTGAATCGTTTACGAAAAGGTAATTATTGTCCACTAACTTATGACCCCAATTGGGTTGAAGTATATGCCCCAGGTCGAGCATAACACGGCGGTCTTTGGGGTTGTCGTATGTGTACTTATGGAAACCAACTCTTTCAGTACTTGTTAATTCAACGTTTACTCCGAAGTTGTCCAAACGTACAGCGTAATAACCGGGAGTTGCTTTCTCAGTCTCTTTAGAGATGTGTCCGACAGGTTTTATGGAGTCGGTTCCGGAGAACGGCAACAACGACACATCGCCCAAGTCTCCGATACCAGTACCGGAAAGGTGTGTGTGGCTGAATCCGTAGAGTTCTCGGTCGTCATAATGATAACCACTACTGGCGTCCCAACCCATGATATGAGTATCAGGGCTGACCTGCACCATGGCAAAGGGACGGGTGGCACCGGGGAAAGTGTGTCCATGAAATCCTGTCCCGATAAAAGGGTCGACATATCGAATTTCATCATTGAGTAGGCTATTCCCGATTTCTTGCCGGCATCCCACCAACAAACAGACTGCGGCGATTTGTAAGAATAAGAACGTCTTTTTCATTTTCTTGCTGATTATGTTTGTCTTATCAATTGATACAAAAAGAAGAAGTTGTGCTGCATTAACTACAACACAACTTCCTTTGGAACAAATGAGCGAAAGACGGGACTCGAACCCGCGACCCTAACCTTGGCAAGGTTATGCTCTACCAACTGAGCTACTTTCGCGAACGACCTAGACAAGTACTCGAAGCGGGACTTGAACCCGCACAGCCGCAATGGCCAAAGGATTTTAAGTCCTTCGTGTCTACCGATTCCACCATTCGAGCGTCCCTCTTCTCCAAAGAAGAGCGAAAGACGGGACTCGAACCCGCGACCCTAACCTTGGCAAGGTTATGCTCTACCAACTGAGCTACTTTCGCGAACGACCTAGACAAGTACTCGAAGCGGGACTTGAACCCGCACAGCCGCAATGGCCAAAGGATTTTAAGTCCTTCGTGTCTACCGATTCCACCATTCGAGCGTCCCTCTTCTCCAAAGAAGAGCGAAAGACGGGACTCGAACCCGCGACCCTAACCTTGGCAAGGTTATGCTCTACCAACTGAGCTACTTTCGCGAACGACCTAGACAAGTACTCGAAGCGGGACTTGAACCCGCACAGCCGCAATGGCCAAAGGATTTTAAGTCCTTCGTGTCTACCGATTCCACCATTCGAGCGTCCCTCTTCTCCAAAGAAGAGCGAAAGACGGGACTCGAACCCGCGACCCTAACCTTGGCAAGGTTATGCTCTACCAACTGAGCTACTTTCGCATCATTTCTACTTGCGCGTGCAAAGGTAGACGACATTTTTTTATCTGCAAACTTTTGACATCAAAAACACCTGTCTGGATTTTTAATACCGAATTAAAAGTTTGTTTCCCTGTTGTGTGACATCAAATCTGGTTAAAGCAAATTCCGATGGCCCTTCCGATGGTGTGCCGGAACCATATGCAATTTCATATTTTGTTCCGCATTTAGGACATTCTGCCCACCCGGTGTTGTCGGCTTGTACTTTTATGTTTTTATTTGCTTCGTATGGGCAACAAAGGTCGTATGCATAATATTGGGTGTTACCATACGAATTAAAACCACAAACAACCAATA
>CAVJCD010000238.1:0-3440 GCA_963648005.1 Tannerellaceae bacterium
CGGTAGTACCCATCGTATAGCAGACGAGTTAGGGCTTGCTGTTGAAACAGTGCGTAATTATTTTGGTGGAAGTAATTATAAGGATGGCAAGAGTTGTGGAATACATATTGAGCCGGGGCCTGACGGCGGTTTGGTTGTTTTAGACGATACAACAATATTTGAACGGGCCATGCAGATATTGGCAGAGGCGGCGGAGGAAGCTTCTGAGCCTCAAGAGGCGTAGCAGAGGGCGTTTTTTGAAGAATTTTTCGTAAATGATTGATTTTTTGTTGTTAGAGAAAGAATTCTTCATACATTTGTGGCAATATTTTCACACTAATTAAATTTATAAACAAAGATGAAAGAGCTGGTAGACAAAATCAATGCAGAGATTGCTAATTTTAGCACGAATGCCAAAGCGCAAGTAGAGAATGGTAACAAGGCCGCTGGTACGCGTGCTCGTAAGGCTTCTTTGAACCTTGAAAAATTGCTGAAAGAATTCAGAAAAGCATCTATCGAAGCTGCTAAGTAAATAAGTGGTTTTGTTGGAAAAGAAAAGGGTGATTGTCCTCATTGGACAGTCACCCTTTCTTTATTACTTATACATTGCTTCTATAAGCTGTGTGATGTTGGCGGTAAAGAGTTTGACGGAGATAGCCAAAAGGATAATACCGAAGAATTTGCGGAGGATATAGATGCCGCCTTTCCCCAGCAGACGTTCCACCTGACGGGTCATGCGCATTACGAAGTAGACCCACAGCATATTGAGCACCAGGGCTATCACGATATTTATCTCGGCATACTCGGTGCGGAGCGAGAGCAGTGTGGTGAACGACCCGGCACCAGCCAAGAGCGGGAATACGAGGGGTACCAGTGTGGCTTCCTTGATAGGGCCCGTGTTTTTGAATATCTCGACATCGAGAATCATCTCGAGCGCTATAAGGAAAATGATGAACGCACCAGCCACGGCAAACGACTCTATGTCCACGCGGAAGAGTTTCAGCAGGAAGTCGCCGGCATAGAAGAAGCCGAGCATGAGGGCAAACGATATGACCGTTGCCTTCACGGCGTTTACCTCCTTACCTTTTTCTTTCAAATCTATAATGATAGGGATGGAGCCGAGTATATCAATAACGGCAAAGAGCACGATAAACGCACTAAGGATTTGTTGGAAATTGAGTGCAGCAAACATGTGTAAATCTCCTCTTTCTAAAATTTGATACGAAGGTACGACATTCCGCTGATAAGGCGTACCTTTGGCATCGGTATTAACAAAACGGACCATGGGCATAGTTATAGGCATAGACGTAGGAGGGAGCACAACGAAGATTGTGGGTTTGGATGGCGAGAAGATTAAGAACCCGATGTTTGTGAGGGCAACCGACCCGGTAACATCGCTCTTTGGCGCTTTCGGAAAATATCTCTACGACAATGATATCCCACTCTCAAGTGTTGAGAAGGTGGTGCTTACAGGTGTGGGAAGCGCATATATAAGTCAGCCGCTCTACGGATTACCTACAGCCAAGACCGACGAGTTTCTTGCCAACGGACTGGGCGCACAGTATCTTACAAACCTCGACAAGCTTATTGTTGTGAGCATGGGTACGGGCACCTCGTTTGTGAAGGTTGACGGAGGGAAGATAGAACACATTGGCGGCATCGGGATTGGTGGAGGCACCATACAAGGCCTCTCGCGCCTGCTATTGAAGACGCGCGACATCAATACCATTGTATCCCTCGCTTTGAAGGGCGACATAACGAACATCAATCTTCAAATCAAAGACATCTGCAACATAGCCTTGCCAGGCTTACCGCTCGAAGCCACTGCCTCTACCTTTGGTAAGGCTGAAGCCAATGCCTCGGAGGAAGACATTGCCGCAGGCATTATATATATGGTACTTCAGTGCATCGGTCAGTCGGTAATCCTCGCGGCATTGAACAGCGACATACACGACTACGTGCTGATTGGCAATCTCACCAAGTTGCCGCAGTGCGAGAGCATATTCCATCGCCTTGAAGAGATGTATGGCGGCCGCTTCCTCAAACCCCAATACGCAGAATACCGCACAGCCATAGGTGCCGCCCTGGCATACATAAACAAAAGAGACTGCATCTCGGTGGATTGAATCACATTGTTGGTCAACGCCCCAAATGATGCCAGCAACACGCCGTTCTAATAGTCTCTCTAAGACGGCAGAACAAAACAAGAGCAGTCGTTTAGGCTGCTCTTGTTTTATGTTCCTGATTGTGCAAAGACACGTGGCTTTTATGAATCATGGACTAAACGCACACTACACCCATAGTAGCGGAAGATATCATCAAATATAAAGCGGAGCTTACTAAAACGAAAATATTTTGCATAAGTTGCAACATCTGTATCGTATGTAGTGCTTGCCCAATAGCAACCATACCACTCATTCATGAAAAACGTTGAGCCCTCGCGCAAACCTGCAGCAGGTAAAAAGACAGCACCGGCTGCTTCCATTTTCGACCATTGCTCGAGGGTATATTTATTGGACGCATAATCCTTTGTATCCGCAGTGAAAGAGACGCCACTTGGTTGTTGCCATGAATCAGGAAGAAAGACTACTCCATATATACCCTCAACAGTAGCAGAACCACGACGAGATGCAGCATTATTACGGTAATCATATAAATGCTGCCATTCATCTATAGTCAAAGTACGCCATGTGTTGGCAGCGTAGTCATCTATCTTATTAATACCCCAGTCAGTGAAGGAATAATCACTGTTCGTTGTGCTCGTGTTAGTCGGATTATTTGCTGTACCCCATCCAAACAGGTCTATCCAACCAGCATAAGTAACGGCTGTTATATTATTGTTGCCCTCTCCAATATAATCATATTGGTTTTCTGCGAAACGCCATGTCTTGGTGCGTGCTTGATATTGTAAGTTGCCCGGTGCAAACTTCACTCTCTTTCCACCGCCAACGGAGAAATCCTCCGTTAGAACCCATCGTGCATAGAGCGTGATGTTCTGCGTTACCGTAAATGTTGCGCCAGCCTCGTAATTCGAGCCTGAACCATTGGACTTGGTATTCCAACCTGCGAAAGCGTATCTTGCACGCAAATAGGTACACTTCCTTAAGGTAGTTGCCTGAGAATAAGAAAACGAGTCTGTTGCAAAAGTCCCTAATCCCTCATTGAGATTATAGACGATGGCGAACCTGCTAGAAGTAGAGGCATTGCCTGTAGGGACTCTGAACACTTTGCCTGTTCTAAGTGTAAAGTAGACATAGTTGTCATCGCTTGTAACCGACCGGAATATTGAATCTCCAACGTTACCTGTGTCACCTTTATCGCCCTTGTCACCCTTGGCGCCTGTTGCGCCGGTATCACCCTTGTCGCCTTTCTCTCCGGTAGCCTTACCCAACTGAGTCCAATTGGCACCATTGTCGTAAGAGATATACCAGTAGCCGCCATCTATCTTTAGTTGCGGAGTG
>CAVJCD010000239.1:0-3399 GCA_963648005.1 Tannerellaceae bacterium
ACACTGCCCCGATAGACAAGACCTACGAACAGATACGTACAGAGCTCGAATATTGCTACTCGCTGGGGTCAAGGTTTGTGGATTTTGAAGGCGGGGAGCCCTTCCTTTGGCACGATGGCGAACGCACGGTGAACGACCTCTGCCGCCTCGCCCATAATATTGGTTTCTTCTCGTGCACCATCACCACAAACGCGCAGAAACCCTTCTACGGAAGTGTGGCAGACAGCATATGGGTGTCGATGGACGGGGTTGGCGAATATCACGACAGCGTGCGTGGCAAGGGTTGCTTCGAAAGGCTGGAGAAAAACATCGCCTCCTGTGGATGCCTTCACCTCAGTGCCAATATGGCTATCAACACCCTCAACTGCGATTCGGTTGCAGCAGCCATCGAATACGTTGCAGCAAGTCCTTATCTCGAATGCCTGTCGCTCAATTTCCATACACCCTTCCCCAGAACGGAGCATCTTGAGGTGCCCCACGAGAAAAGACTCGAAATAATTGACTTGATACTCGACTACAAGAAGCGCGGCTACCCGATAATGAACTCCCGCAGCGGCTTAAGCAAGATGCGCGACAATAAGTTCCGCAAGCGTTGCTGGATGACGAACTTCATATTCACCGACGGCACACGCAAAGACCGGTGCATCGGAGAGGAGATGGGAGTATGCGATAAGTGCGGATTCTGCATGGCCGGCGAAGAGTCTGCCGTCATTGAGCTTCGTCCCGACACGATATTTGCCGGCATGAAGCTGAGGATATGACCCCCGGGAAACGGCTTTTGGCTATTTCGGACAAACAATGTACTTTCGCTGAGAGAAACATCTAAAACACAATATCTATGGCAAATCTTAAAACTTTTACCCTCTCCATAGCTTTAATGACAGCTGTGGGAGCAATGGCGCAAGACTATCGGTTTACATCTCCCGACGGTCATCTGTCGCTTACGGTTACGAACAGTGAGACCTTGCAATACAGTGTGTCGCTCGACGGCAAGACCATCATCGCCCCTTCGCCAATGGGCTTCAGTCTGAAGGACGAGAAAGACATGACGGGCAACTTCCGCGTGGAGAACGACGCCAAGGTCATTACCGGCGTGGAGGCATGGACGCCGGTGGTGAGAAACAAGCATGCCGAATGCCGCGTGCCCTATCGTGAGGTATATCTCCGTTTGAAGGAGAAAGACGGCGGCTTTAGGCGTATGGACGTTACCTTCCGTGTGATGAACGACGGTGTGGCATTTCGCTACACCCTCTTTGGCGTGCCGGTTTTGGGCAATCGCCAGATTGTCCGCGAGCTGACGGGCTACAACGTGCCCGAGACATCCAGTCTGTGGATTCCCGACTTCGCATACGATAAGAACAGTGCCAGCGGATACAAGTCGGCTCAGGAAGGCGAGTTTATAGAAACACCCGTGAAGGAGATGGGCGAGAATATCCATGCCGGTCTGCCGGGTCTTATCCGCGTGGATAAAGACAACTGGATGGCTGTGCTTGAGGCAGACCTCGATGACTTCCCGGCGTTCTATCTAGGCAAAGGCGGCAAGGCCAAGGACGGATATCAGATGCTTACCACCAAGCTGACACCTATATGGGGCGAGAAGGAAGATGGCGTGAAGGCACGCTTCTCGGAGTCGTGCACCTCCTCCTGGCGCGTTATCATGGCGGGCCACAACCCCGGTAAGTTTATCGAGAGCGAGATTCTGCGCTCGCTCAACCCCGACTGCGCCATCAAAGACCCGTCGTGGATAAAGCCGGGTATGTCGGCATGGGACCATTGGTGGAGTGGTGAGATAAAGATGGAGCAGAGCGTCATCAAACAATATATCGACCTCGCAGCCAAAGAAGGATGGCCCTACATGCTTGTGGATTGGACATGGTATGGTCCCTATTGTACTCCCTCGGCAGACATCACCAAGCCCGCACCGCAAATCGACCTGCCCGAAATTATCCGCTATGCCAACTCAAACAACGTGGACATATGGCTGTGGCTGCGTTGCGAAGATGCCAACAACAACGACCAGTACAAGGACGCTTTCCCGCTTTATCACAAATGGGGCGTAAAGGGTCTGAAGATAGACTTCATGGACCGCGACGACCAAGACATGGTGAACTGGTATCGCCGCATCATCAAGACGGCCGCCGACAACGAGCTGATGATTGACTTCCACGGAGCCTACAAGCCCGACGGCATTGAGCGTACGTATCCCAACATGATGACCCGCGAGGGTGTGATGGGTGCCGAATATTATAAGTTTGGTGGCAACAAGATGACCCCCGAGCACAACGTCAAGCTGGCATACACCCGTCTCTTGGCAGGGCAAATGGACTACACCCCCGGCGGATTCCTCAACGTCACGAAGGATAAGTTCAAGAACCAATGCCCCACGCTTGTGATGAACACCCGTGCTGCCGAGCTTGCCAAGTTTGTTGTCTACGAGAGTCCGTACACCTGCTTCTGCGAGCATCCGGATAATGTATATGGTAAGGTGGGCGAAGACTTTGTTCGCGTTGTGCCTACCACATGGGACGATATCCGCTTCCTTGGCGGCGACCCCAATTCGTTCGTGGCACTTGCCAAGAAGAGCGGCGAGAAGTGGTTTGTTGGCGTTATCAACAACAGCGAGGGTCGCACCGTGGAACTGCCGCTGTCCTTCCTGCCGCAGGGTACCTACCAGGTGGAATATTGGAAAGACGGCAAGAAGGCCGGCAAAGATGCCACCAGCTGCGACCACAAGATTCAGAGGGTCGACTCCGCAAAGCCTCTTAATGTGAAGCTTGCCGGGGCAGGAGGCTACGTGGCCATCATCAGTAAAATCTAAAAAGGGAGAAGCTGTCTGCTGCTTCGGCTCTTATGAAGGAAGCAAACAATCCTCTATGATTAGTTTGACAATTATGAGCAGGAGCAGCAGCAGCCCCGTTAAAAGCATCTTTGGTCGCCGCGTCTTGATGTAGAGCAAGAAGAAAACCACAGAGGCATATCCCAATGCGGTAAACCATCCGTCAACGCGATACCACAGCGCCGCCTGCGTCACGCGGCTGAAGGCTTCCACAATCAAAAACATTGCATGCGTCAGCTTTTCCACCATAAGCTGCAACAACCCGTAGCCCGGAGTAGCCTGCGGGAGCAGGACGTACAGCAACCCCGCGGGGATAAGATAGGTTGAAAGAAACGACAGCGGCAGGTTGGTGAAGAGAAAGACCAACGAGAACTGCCTAAAGTAGTAGAGCGAAAGCAACGCCGTGCCCGCCTGGGCAGCCAAAGCCACGGCAACCCAACTCCATGGCTTTTCCAACAATGGATTCCTCACAACAATAAGAGAATGTATGCGCGGCCACAGAAACAATATCGACAGAACAGCCAGGTAGCTCAGCTGAAATCCTATATCGAAGAGATACAACG
>CAVJCD010000240.1:0-3375 GCA_963648005.1 Tannerellaceae bacterium
TCCTTATACATCTCTATTTGTTTTTCTGTTTTGAGCTTATTCGGCATTCCCGGCTATCGAAATCTGCATAGGCTCCGTTACGCTCCACAAACAAGCTGTCGTGTCCTTATTATATGCCGAAGCGTAATGGATTGCCACGAAAAGTTCCGTTGCGCCCATTGCCTCTTCCTTGTTTTTTGCCTTGCTAAAGAATTCACTTATATCAAACGCATTTGTTACCAAAACACTCTTGGCTGTTTCGTCGCTATTTTCTTGTTCTGCGGTATTTCTTTTTACCCGAAGATAAAGGTTATAGATTCGCTTCCCCTCCTCCTCGGTATACATATTATCCGAATCGTAGCTAATCATGAAGCTGTCTTGCTGCGACTGAAACTCCGTATGATTGGACCACAGGAACAAACGCCCTGCGATATAAGCCTTACGACCCAACAACGATTTTGTAAGGACTTCATTCTCCATCACCCTCGTTGTGTCTGTTATATTGCTATCCGAGGACCATAACGACACTCCAATTGGTTGACCCTCCAACTCGACATACAAACTATCCGAGTCTTGCAACTCCGAATCAGCCGAATCAAACGAGTATTCTATCAAGAAACAATCACCCGTATCACCCGTCACACTCAAATTAGTGCCATAAAGAAAACGACCGTCACTCACATAAAACCCTTTAGTCGAGTAAGACTGATAGACAGCCTCTTGTTCTCCCATCGTTATCCGAGCACTCGAGTCCCCCAGACAAGACGTGAGCAACAAACAACAAATCATGAGTATACCATAGAGTTCTTTCTTTCCCATCATATTCTATCTTTTACACCCAAAGATATGTCAACCCCGACACACCCTTTGAGAGTGTGCACAAAGGTAGTGATTTTCCAATACGACCAATTATATGGTATCCGAATAGTATGCCTTCGGAAGCTTGCGACAGTTATACTGAGAAGCCATCACCTCTCCATAAGCCCCGGCAGAACGCAAGGCTATCAAGTCACCGCGATGCACCTTGTTGAGCTCAACATCTTTGCCAAACACATCCGAGGATTCGCAAATCGGCCCTACCACATCATACATTTCTATTGCTTCGTCGCTGGAAATATTCTCAATCCTATGATAAGCATTGTACATGGCAGGACGAATCAGTTCGGTAAATCCGGCATCCAAAATAGCAAATTGTTTGGTTTCGCCGACTTTCACATACAAAGCCTTCGAGATTAGTGTTCCACATTGGGCCACGACCGAACGGCCGGGTTCGAAATGCACCTGCTGACCGGGACGCAGTTCCAATAGTTTGTCGAATACGGCAAAGTAATTGTCGAATGCAGGGATAGGCAAATGATTGGGATGATAGTAGTCTATGCCCAATCCTCCACCGAAGTTCAGATTCTCCACGTAAATACCTCTGGCTTCCAGTTCATCCTGTATCTCATTGACGCGAATGGTCAAATTACGGAAAGCAGACATATCCGTAATTTGCGACCCTATATGACAGTGTATACCTATCAACTTTACATTCTCCAATCCCGGCAGGCTATCCAAGACTCGCCCCAACAAGCTTAGGTTGATACCAAACTTGTTCTCCTTCATTCCGGTCGTAATCTTTGCATGGGTATGGGCATCCACCTCCGGATTGATACGCAAAGCAACCCGGGCCACCTTGTTTTTGGCAGCAGACAAAGAGTTGATGACTTCCAACTCTGCAGCCGATTCCACATTAAAGCAGAAGATATCTTTCTCAAGCCCCAGATTGATTTCCCAATCAGCCTTACCCACACCGGCAAACACAATCCTATCTGCAGGGAATCCGGCTTCCAAGGCGGCCGACACTTCACCCCCGCTAACGCAATCTGCACCCAGACCGTTCTTCGCAATAACAGACAGAATACGTGGATTGGCATTTGCCTTAACAGCATAGTGCACATGGTATCCGTATCGCCCGGCTTCGCTTTTCACCGTATTCAACGTTTCCTGCAACAATTCAACGTCATAATAATAGAAAGGCGTTACCAGCCCTTCAAATTTGTTTATCGGAAATTTACCCTTTAGCATCTTTACTTGGGTTTTGTTTTGCAATCAATATACAGAATCCCCTCTTTAGGCATTTCGTATAATGCCAATTGTCATTCGTTGAATAAATGGTCACTCAAAGCCTGAAGAGCCTTCTTCTTGTCGGTAGACTTGACTAGAATCGATACATTATAGTTGCTCCCTCCATAAGAAATCATACGCACCGGCACATCCTTAAGCGCCTGAACGATGCGGGCCTCAAAGCCAACATTATCCCATTCCAAATCGCCAACCACACAAACAATCACCATGTCCTCGTCCACCGTGACCGTACCATATTTCTTCAGGTCGTCTACAATCTCTTCCAAGTGTTTGCGATTGTCAATCGTTACCGATATACCCACTTCCGAAGTGGTAACCATATCTATCGGAGTCTGATAGTTCTCAAATATCTCAAACACTTTACGAAGGAAACCGGTGGCCAACAACATACGGCCGCTTTTTATCTTGATGGAAGTGATATTGTCTTTTGCCGCAACAGCTTTGATTTTTCCCTTCTCAGTCTCATTTGAAATAATTGTCCCAGGAGCATCCGGCTGCATGGTATTCAACAAACGGACAGGGATATTGTTTAGCTTGGCAGGCAAGATACAAGTCGGATGCAGAATCTTTGCACCAAAGTAGGCCAATTCTGCTGCTTCTTCAAAATGCAGATTACGTACCGGCGAAGTCCGTTCAACAACACGAGGGTCATTGTTATGCATGCCATCAATATCCGTCCATATTTGGATTTCGTCCGCATTCACGGCTGCACCGATAAGAGACGCACTGTAATCGCTTCCTCCACGCTGAAGGTTGTCGACCTCGCCATAGGCATTGCGGCATATATACCCTTGAGTAATGTATAGGTCGGCATCTTTATGTTCGTTCAATTGTCTCAGCAGACGCTCCCTTATATAAACAGGGTCAGGCTCTGCATTCTTGTCCGTACGCATATAGTCCAAAGCCGGAAGCAAAACAGAGTTTACGCCAATCTCATTCAGATACAAGTTCATCATACCAGTTGAGATAAGTTCACCTTGAGCCAACACCACTTTTTCTTCAAACAAAGTGAACAAATCCTTCGTAAAAGTGCGGATGTAATCAAAATAAGACTTTACAAGTTCTTTGGCTTTCTGTTTATATTCATCTGTACTATAGAGTTCTTCTATATGTCCGTTGTATTTCTGCGCAAGTTTGTTAATAATCTCGTTTGCACCATCCGGGTTCTTCTTATACAAATAGTCGGATATCTCAACCAACGAATTGGTTGTACCCGACATGGCAGACAATACAACAATCTTTCGCTTGCCATCGCAAACCAACTTTGCA
>CAVJCD010000241.1:0-3363 GCA_963648005.1 Tannerellaceae bacterium
TTCTCATAACGTTTTTGCTTGATGTAGATATGTGCCAATGTCTCGGTAAAATAAGAATCATCGTCGGGCGAAGGTGTTGGCAACTCTTCCTGAGGTTCTTCTTCCAAAGACTCGGAGGGAGATTCGTTTTGAGGCAACCTGCGACCGGGAGTGCGTGCCGCATCGCTTTCGATAAAGGCGTCAATTAGGTCTTGATGCTTAAGTTTTGCCGAAGGCTCTGTTTCCTTCTCTTCTTCTTTACTGTCGTTCGTGAGCGACCAATAGATATAATCCCCCGACACCGACGGCTGAAGCTCATTCGCTCCATCTCCGCCTTCTTTGTCCTTCCCGTTAGCCAGAAATGCATCAATAAGCGAGAACGAATCTGTCTTTGGTGCATCGTTTACGAACGACGAAAAGCTTATGCCATAGCGGTCTCCTTCGATTAGTGTGAACAGTTTCTTTCTATCTGGTACGAAAACAGCCATTTTCTTCAACTCTTCCATGAAGTTTGCATCTTCGGCTACAGCAAGGTTCTTGAGATACAGCATCCGGGCGATATGGAAATACGGGTATTCATCCACGAGTTGTCGCAACGGGTCAATCGTTTTCTTGTTTAGAAGAGAAGGGTCTTCCATAAGAGGATATAAATCTATGGCTTTCATAATCGGTTACCAATTGGCTACGGTGGCATTATAAATCTGGTCGGTCAACTCTTCAATGATTTCGGTACACAATTCATCCTGTACATCTTGCAACATCCTTGTGGAATCGAACTCACGGTAAGCCGAGAAAGTCTGCTCGAAATCTTCGTCCGGATTGACCCGATTGGAATAACGCACACGGATGGTTACTGTCAGCTTTGTCTGCGACGACCAAGCGTCTTCCTTGACAGCCATAGGTGTCAGTTCATATCCGGTAATCTCGCCTTCCAAATCCAGGTCCCCATTGTCGTTGACCATCTCAAGACGTGTCTGACGGACATAAATGTCTTTCAACGCTTCGGTGAATTCCTGTGAGAGCTGAGGATAAACCAATGCTGCCTGGTTGGGGAAATCCTTGATGGAGATTGTCTTTATCTTGGTATAGTCGATGGACGCCCCATTGAACTTATAAGAAATGGAACAAGCCGTGGCTACCAATGCCATAAGCAGACAGAGTAGGATGGTGTGCGCTCTCAACATAACCTATTCCAAATTATATTCTTTAATCTTTCTGTAAAGCGTACGTTCCGAAATCTTCAAGTCGGCTGCGGCACCCTTCCTTCGTCCGTTATGCCGTTCAAGCGCCTTGCGAATCATTTCTTTCTCCACTTCCTCCAGCGAGAGAGTCTCAGGCTCCTCCACTGTTTCCGCTTCTTGGATAGGAGTGGGCTGAACCTGTTGTATCGGATGGGCGTAGGAGGTGTTGTCGGTTACGGTCATAGGCATTTTTCCACCCATGATATCATGAACCAACTTCTTCAACTCGTTGACGTCTTTCTTCATATCGAAGAGTACCTGATAGAGTATCTCGCGTTCGCTGTTGAAAAACTTCTGGCCGTTTTCCTCGTGCTTGACAAGAACGGGGTATTTCTCCATATCCAGGTCGGGTAGATACTGACGCAGTATGTCTGCTGTGATATCGCGGTTTTCTTCAATCACCGAGATACGTTCCGTGACATTCTTGAGCTCGCGGACGTTACCCGGCCAACGGTAAGAGACCAACAACCGTCGTGCTTCTTCATTCAAACGAATCGGCGGCATACGGTATTTATCGGCACAGTCGCCGGCAAACTTGCGAAACAACAAGATGATATCGTCTGCACGCTCACGCAAGGGCGGCACTTGGATAGGCACAGTGCTCAAACGATAGTATAAGTCCTCACGAAATTTCCCTTCGGCTACAGCTTGCACCAAGTTTACATTCGTTGCAGCAACAATCCTTACGTTTGTCTTCAACACTTTCGACGAGCCGACCTTAATGAATTCTCCGGTTTCGAGAACACGCAACAATCGGGCTTGAGTAGGAGTGGGCAGTTCACCCACCTCATCCAAAAAGATTGTTCCCCCATCGGCTACCTCGAAATAACCTTTTCGGTCGGCCAATGCTCCAGTGAAAGACCCTTTCTCGTGCCCAAACAATTCAGAGTCGATAGTTCCTTCAGGGATGGCTCCACAGTTTACGGCTATGTACTGACCGTGCTTACGCGGACTGTTCTGATGAATAATCTGCGGAAAAGTCTCCTTGCCGACGCCGCTCTCTCCAAATACAAGCACAGACAAATCCGTGGGCGCCACTTGGAGGGCAACATCAATAGCTCTATCCAAACTTGGGCTATTCCCTATAATTCCAAAACGTTGTTTTATTTGTCGGATATCAACCATAATCGTTTAAAACAGCTATAATTATTTGGTTTGCTTGCCAAAAGTATAAATCTTCATCCGAATCACGGCTATCGAAAAATAGGTTTCTTCTTACGACGTCCTATTTTTTGGCATCATACGTGCGGTTATACAAGAACTCCGCCACTGCCGTATCATCCGTAAACTTGTCCAGCTCACTGGGAAGGATAGGCTCTCCCACATATACATCTACCGTCTTTCCCCGTTTGTTGAAGGCTTCGGCGGGAATACGCAATGAACGTATTCTCCAACTAATACGTCCCAACCAATAGAAAAAACCGGAGTTTAAAAAGTCGAAATAAATGGGATAGATAGGAACACCGGCTTTGTGAATCAAACGGACAACGCTGTGTGTCCATGCCATATCACGAACCGCATTATGTTTCTTATTGTAGAACGAAATGGCTCCCGCAGGGAAAAATCCCATGGGATGACCTTCCTTCAAGCGTTGCAAAGAATAGCGTATGCCATTTATGTTGGCAGGATTCGGACCATTACCGGTAGAGTCGGGCAAAACGGAAACGAAATTGTCTTTCATGGCACTTATCTTTACCAAAATCTCGTTTACCATGACTTTGAAGTCCGGTCTGCGCGCTGCCATGATATCTATCAGAATGATTCCGTCTATCGAACCAATAGGGTGATTGGAAACGGTGATGAACGCCCCTTCCGGCAGGTTGTCGAGAACCTCCCCGTTGTGTAGACGATATTTAATGTCGATTAATGGGTCGCGCAGTATGGCGGACGTAAACGCAGCTCCACTTAGATGGCAACTGGCAGCATGTACTCGGTTTACTTTGTCAATGCTTAGCCATTTGATTAATCGTTTGCCCAAGAAAGTACCGATGCGACTTCTGAAGAATGGATAGTCTCTTTGTAAATCGTCTATATCTATTACGCTCTTTTTCATGTCTTACTTGTTGACGAATGATTTGCACATCTTCTCGTGTTTGTGCATCGCTATCAATAAAACAATATTCAAAACGATTATTTCATATAG
>CAVJCD010000242.1:0-3353 GCA_963648005.1 Tannerellaceae bacterium
GTGAATCTACTGGGGTGAGACAAAATATCATTTCATTCTTTTATTCTTTTGTGTAAATGATGTAACTTTGGCAAATTAAAAAGAGACTAGCTACAAGTCATGAATTTGCCAAACGGACATCTCCTTCAGAATGGAAAATATCGGCTTACGCATGTAATCGGTCAAGGTGGGTTTGGTATAACATACAAAGGCGTTTGGTTCACCGAAGTTAAAGGGCCTTTGGGGACAGTAAAGACGGAAGTCCCGGTATGTGTCAAAGAATATTTCTTCAAGGATTATTGCTACAGAGACTCTGAGACTTCAGAGGTTAAGGTTCATTCCGATATGGGAAGAATGCTTTTTGACAAGTTTAAGGAGAAACTTATCAAAGAGGCAAAGATATTGTCGGATGTTCATCATCCGCATATCGTCAATGTATTGGAAGTGTTTGAAGAGAACAACACAGCCTACATCGTTATGGAATATATCTCGGGTAGTAACCTGAAGAGTATCCTGGATAAGGATGGTGTTCTTCCGGAAGCTATGGTACTCCGTTATATACATCAAGTGGGCGAGGCTCTACAGTTTGTTCATGAGAAAAGCATTCTCCATTTGGATATCAAGCCCAGTAATATATTGGTTGACCAAAATGGGAAGGCACGCTTAATAGATTTCGGAGTAAGCAAACGTTACGATATCAAGCAACAGGAAACGAGTACAACGACACTGACTCTCTCCAAGGGTTTTGCATCTATCGAGCAGTATGATAGTGAGGGCATACAAAACTTTTCGCCATGTCCGGACATATATTCGTTAGGAGCAACGATGTATAATCTGCTGACGGGTAAGATACCGACAGAGTCTATTCTTAGGGCAACACGTCCTTTGCCATCGCCGAGGGCATTGAATCCATCTATTTCTTCGAAAACAGACGCTGCCATTATGAAGGCAATGGCAGTTGTGCCTGCAGACCGTTTTCAGTCGGTATCAGAAATGTTGGCTGCTTTGGATTATCCTAGGGAGGAAGAGGGGGTGGCAAACAGAGGAGTACCTTCTTCGGAGTATGCGGGAGATGATGATACAACCGTATTGCTGTCTTCACAACCCAAAACGGAAGGAGAGGATGAAACGGTGTTGAATGCAGATAATGTGCCCCTGACTTCGAAAAAGAAAAGAAGAAAGACAGCATTGATTACTTTGTTGATTGTCTTATTTGCGAGTGTAGGTTCGGCTGTGGTCTTTATGATGCAACGCAGTAGATTGGTAATTCCGGTTGCCAATGTGTCGGATACCACCACTCCGGAATTGACTATAAATGTGGAAGAAGAAAGCAACGTTCCGGAAACTGCGAAGGAAGAGTCTCCCAGAGAGGTGAAGGCGCAAAGTGCTGATGCCAAGAAGGCGGAAGAGAAGCCTGTGGTAGCTTCGCCCACTAAACCGGAGAAACCTCAGCAAGAAGCCTCCACCAATGATGTTAAGAATGATGTTGCCACATATCCATCCCAATCGGAGGAAGAACTCGATGCCGAATTCAAGGCATTGGTTGTTGCCGGGAAAGAGAAGATGGCAGCAGCACAGGCATCCGGCGAGGCGGCTGATTACAAGAAAGCGACGAAGGATATTATTGAAGCCGGAAATGCATTCAGCAAAGCCGGAAAGATTAAAACAACGGACGAATTGTTTGACCTTATAGGGGAATGCCGGGTTAAACAAAACGAGATACTTCTTGCAGGAAGAAAGGAGATGTATGAGGAAATAAAACCCTTCGGAGAACTGATGATTGTACAAAAGAAGGACAACAAGAAGTACGGGGCTATTGATGCCGAGGCTCAAGAACGTATCAAATGTAAATATCTGGCAGCCTATCGTACACAGCAGGGATACAGTGCATTTCTCAGGGAAGATGAAATGTACGACATATACGACACAAACGGTGTGATGATTAGTGAACGTTTATCTGATTATTATTGATGGAAAAAATGAAGATACCGAAGATACTCATATTGTTGTTGGTGCTATTCTCCGGCCCCTTGACGGCGCAGACCGACTACAACAAGAAGGGCGACGAAGCCATGCGTAATCAAGACTATAGGAAAGCTTCCATGTGGTATGAGGAGGGGGTTATGAGGTGTGATTCGTATAGCATAGAGCAGTTGACCACTATCTGGAAACAGAATGAAGAAATGCGTTCGTCTATGCGCGGATTGATGAGTAAGTGCTTCGATTGCCTCAGAGATAAAGCAACGATAGAGGGCGATACAACTGCTATATCGCAGTTGATATTCTATTATAGAGAGGGTGTTGGCACTATTGCCAGCGAGGAGCAAGCCAAGAACTGGAGCGACCATTTGGAGAAGCTTCGCCAACCGAAGGGAATTACTACAACTCTTCCTGCCAAGAAGAATCCTAAGCAACCAATGAAGTTCTTCATTGGGTATGCCTATTCCATTGAGGCGCCTTACGGATTAACGGTTGGAGGTGTTGGTAGACGCTTGGGTTGGTATGCTCGCTTCAGGTCTGATTTCTCGTCCGGAGACTATACGAACGAATGTCGTGGAGACAGGGAGCTGGTCACCATACCCGAGGATGCTGCCTATAGGTTTACCAATAACAAGAAGTCCAGCAACAAGGCCCTCTCTGCGGGTTTGGTCGTTAAGTGTGCCCCGTGGCTGTATACGTCTGTAGGGTTGGGATATGGAGAGAGAAAGTTGTTGTACGAATACAATACGATACCCTACTCAGACTCTCAACGCACGGAGACATTCTGGGCGAAGAACATCGACTACTCTTATAGCGGTATCGTTGCCGAGTTGGACTTCATGGTTAAGTTCGGACCTATGTTTGTGAGTGTAGGATGTAATACGTTGGAGTTTGAGTATGTCGACCTGAATGCCGGCTTGGGTGTGTTCTTTTAAAAGATAGAGATATGAAGCAAATATACTTACCGTTATTGTTCGCATTGTTTGTTGGGTGTTTGTCGGGTTGTGTGGAAGAGCCGGACATGAATACCGGCTTGCAGAATGCCTTGCCTCCGGAGTTCGAGGCATTCACGCAGGCAGACATCAGTGTCTGTGCCACGAGTATCTCTGCCCGGGCAACCATAAAGAAGGAGAACGGAGATGCCGTTGTGGAGCGTGGCTTCGTCTATTGGCTGAAGGGTTCAACCACTATTCAGAAGGCGACGGATTCGTCGGAAGGGATGGGTACATACGAACTGACGATGAATGACCTCGTTAGTGATACAACCTATCACATCTGTCCGTATGCAAGGAATATGGGCGGGGGTACTTCTTATGGCGATACCTTGGATGTGAGAACCAACGAGGGGATAGGCTCTGTCGTTACCGCCGAGATAAAAGAGTTCACTGCCACTA
>CAVJCD010000243.1:0-3326 GCA_963648005.1 Tannerellaceae bacterium
ATTTGGCATACGGTTCTTTCTTTTGGTTAAACAACGATTTGTGCAAGACTATTTTCCCGTCTTCCTCAATTTGAGTAAGTTCCGCAAAATATCGTCCAATCTTTTTAATGAAAACGATTGTTCGTTTGCCGTCTACGAATGTTTCTGTAACCTTATCGGGATTGTCAAGAACATTTTGGATATTCAAATATTTGCTTGCATCTACATCATCTGCCGGGATTTGTACTCCCGCATTGGCATGATTACGTAATGCATGGTCAATAAAATATCCTTTGCCGCAATAGATTCTGGGGTCTTTTATGCCATCTCCTAAAAGTGAAAGATATTGTGTTGGTACATACGCTATAGGAACAAGCTCATTCCCAAACTCAGCGAATATTTCCTCTCTTGATTTCCCTTCTGCCCAGTCAAGGTTTTCTTGCGACAACCAATCTACTATACGGTTTTCCATTTCGGAGCGTTCCTTCTGCCCAACATTCTCCTTTTCAGTCACACCATCTTCAGTAGTGCCTTGCTCCGCTTTTACCTCGGTCTTCGGTGCAGCTTCGGCTTGTTCCGCAATATTTTCGCCCAAAGATTTGTTTTCTTCCGAATTGTTTGTAACTTCGTCCTCGGAAGATTCAGACGAATTGACACCGAGCAAGGCAGGCTGACTGTCAGTTGAAGTAGGCTTGTTCGAATCGTTAAGGGGAACTGACTCCTCGACTTGTGTTGTCGGATGCAAGCTGAATTCAGAATTAATCCAAGCTACCTTTCCTTTTTGGAGTAGCTTGGATATTCTGTTTCCAGACTTCTCTTGATTGGAAATGACAACCTCTTTACCTTCTTTGCTAACTGTAACCGAGGTAAAATAATAATACCTGCTTCCGTCTTCTTTTACAAATGTCTTTACAAAAACATACGAAGTCGCACGTTCCGAATTCCCGTCATTGGTCGGTCGCTCATCTTCTATAACAACATCAGGGTGTTCCAAAGTAGGCTTTGCCATTCCTAATTTACCTTCGCGTCCGCGTTGGGCTAACTTGAAGTATTGGTTTTCACCCATCTTTACTTTACCGATAGGAGTGCTGACCATTCCGTCTTCACCAAATTCTGACAACCAATTTTCAGGAGTAAGTTCCATTTCGCGAGTTGTTTCTGCATTGGTTTCCATTCCGGCAAGCAAATTCGCCGCCTCTTGTTCCGTAAGGCCTCTGCCTACAACGCCTTCCGCAACACTTTCAACCGCTTTCGGTGCGGTCTCTGCTTTGGTTTCGGCTTGTGCGGTCTCTGTTTCTGCCTTTGCTTTGGCTTGTTCTGCCTCCTCCTTTCTGCGCTGTGCAGTTCCGGCTATCTCCTGCCATACGGCAAGCCTGCTACTTCAAGAGAGTGTCCCTGCCGAATGGATGCGTCCACCAAGATTGCATCACAGAAACAGATTGAGGCATGTGCAGTTTGTTCGACTTTCTATCTCGTCTCACAGAATTAGACAGAATTGTGGAAAATCATTCAAATTCAGCTTGATGGTCTTTGAAGAATTCGTAATAAACCTTAATGTTGGGGAGTTCGGTCCATTTACATGTAGAAACGGGTATCTCATCCATATTATATATTCTTGCGAAGGGTATCGAAAGAATAAATGGGCTATGAGTTGACATAATGAACTGGCAGTCGTAGAAACGTGCCATACCCAAGATGAACTGAACCAACTCCAACTGCATCTCTGCCGACAACGAATTTTCCGGTTCGTCAAGCAGATACAGGCCACCAGGCTGTATCGCATCAGTGAAGTACTTGAATCCGTTCTCCCCGTTGGAGTATGTCCTCTCATCAACACCGACATTTGTGCGTATATAGTTTGCAGAAGAACCTCTTAGCTTTTTGCAATAATCAAGGAATGCATTCATGTTTTCGGGGTCTTCGGCATTGAAACCTCTTGGGCCATTTTTCCACCCTTTCCTCTTGATATTTGCAATGTCACGCGATGTCACATCGCGTTTGAAACTGAGGTTCTCATTTCTTTCACGTACTCCGATAATGTGGTTGAATACATCGTCGCTTGAAATAAAACGCGAAACTTTCATCAGCTCTCTCATCCTCAACGGGTCTTCATCCCGAAAGTAGCAGCTGCACCCTGAAAGATACGGATCAAAGAAATCGGTCTTATTGTAAGGCGTATTTCGTTTCAGTTCCAATTTCTCGCCAATTATATTCAATACAGTGCTCTTTCCTGAACCGTTGCTTCCACAAAAGATTGTTATGTCCGAAAACGTTATTTCCCTTAACTGCTTTTGTGGAAACAGTTGGTAAGGATAGAACGAGTCGTAGCATCCTTTAGATCCATATTGGAAGAAAGCCCATTCTTGGTCATCTGACAACAGATGAAATTCTTCTAGACATATCATGACTTTTGTTTTATATGATGGGATTTGTGATGAAGTTTATTCTGAGCCATAGAGTCTCCAAGTTCGGCTGCTTTTAGAAACCACTCAAATGCTTTCTTCTCATTTTGGGGCGTCCCGATACCTTTCAAGAAACAGGCCCCAAGATTATTCATCCCTTTAGCATTATTCCCCTCTGCAACCTGACAGTAAAGTTGAAAAGCTCTTTCTAAGTCTTGTTTCACGCCTTGTCCGTAAAACAAACATAATCCCAAGTTGGATTGAGCTTTAGCGTACCCGGCTTCTGCCGCTCTTTTAAAACCACAGAAAAGCCGTTTTATAATTTTTCACGTTGCCAAGCCCTTGTAAATAACTGACACCCAATTTATTTTAAGCGTCAGCATCTCCAACCAAAGCCATTTCTGTGATAGACTTTATGTTATCTCCTATTCCTTCAAATGTTGCCATATTTTTAACGAACTAAGGGGGAACTTTTTGATTCAAACTTTTTTATTTAACGTCAAGACAAAAGCCGTTTTTGAAATTCTGCAATAACATTCCTCAGACCATCATCTTGAAGATGTATAGAGCCAGGCTTCAAATATGCTTTCTTGTTGACTTCCAGCATCAGCGAGTGATAGCGGAAATTGCAGTCTGGAGTTTCAGAGTTGCTATACGGATAGTTCACACCTACTTTGTAGCCCTTGTCCATAAAATGGTTGACAGCCATTTCTATTGTCTCTTTCGACGGTTTTGACCAATCCTCATTGTAGCCGATGCAGATGTCCACATCGCTCAACTCTTCTGGGAAAGAATGGCAGTCGAGGAGTAGAGCACCCTCTTGTAGCGCATGGCGCAAACGGTGTTGGTGCCATTGCCATAGTTGCAGAAGATTCTGTTCCGATGCTGCCGGTACATCCCTGTGGTATGTCTCAAACTCCTTATAGACTATGCCTTGCCCGATGC
>CAVJCD010000244.1:0-3310 GCA_963648005.1 Tannerellaceae bacterium
GGAGAACGAGCTCTCGCAGGCCTTCACCGCCTACAACACCCGCATCATCACGCCTCCCTACGGCAAGCTCTCACCTGTGGCTCCCGTGAGGCGCAACATACTCTTGGTGGCATTCCTGCTCGGCGTGCTCATCCCCGTCGTGGTGCTCTTCGTGAGGGAGACAACCAACACCACTGTGCGTGGCCGCAAGGACCTCGAGAACCTCACCGTCCCGTTCCTTGGCGAGATACCGTATTACACCCGCGGCAAGCGCCATTGGTGGCAGAAGAAGCCTAAGGAGGAGCGCGTGGTGGTGGTCAAGTCGGGCCGCCGGGATGTCATCAACGAGGCATTCCGCGTACTTCGCACCAACATCGAGTTTGTGTCGAACAACGAAGCCGGACGTGCCAACGTTGTCCTCCTCACCTCCTTCAATGCCGGCAGCGGCAAGAGCTTCCTGTCAATCAACATAGCCAAGTCGTTTGCCATCCGCAGCAAGAAGGTGCTGGTCATCGACTGCGACCTTCGCCGAGGCACCGCTTCGGAATATGTTGGCAGCCCCGAGAAGGGTCTCACCGACTACCTCATAGGCAAGGAAACAAACCTCGAGAGCCTCATCGTTGGGGCAGAGAACGTGGAGGACCTGCATGTGCTTCCTATGGGAGTGATGCCGCCCAACCCCACCGAGCTGCTCTATAGCGAGCGCCTGGCGCCGATGTTCGAGAAGCTCCGCGGGGAGTACGACTATATCATCCTCGACTGTCCTCCGGTGGAGATTGTTGCCGACACGCAAATCATAGGGCAGTATGCCGACCGCGTCATCTTTGTTGTGCGCAGCGGAATGTTTGAGCGCTCCATGGTGCTCGAGCTCCAGAAGCTCTACGACGAGAAGCACCACAACAATATGAGCATCATCCTCAACGGCACCGAAGGCAATGGCGGCCGCTACGGCAAGTACGGCTACTACCGCTATAGCTATGGTTACGGCTACGGCTACCACTACGGCTCCAAATCCAAAAACAAGGGGGGGGGAAATGGATGGAAGTAAATAACGTGTAACGCAACACGCAAAACGCAACACGCAAATCATGTGGCCTTTCAGCAATAAAACGTCCCTAAAAAGCAGCGGCATCTTCGCCGGCTTCACCGACTGCCATTGCCATATCCTTCCCGGAGTGGACGATGGGGTGGAGACCATGGGCGAGGCGCTGGCGGTGCTCTCGCGCTACGAGGAGCTGGGGGTAAGGCGTGTATGGCTCACGCCCCATGTCATGGAGGACGTGCCCAACACCCCTCAGGAACTGCGCCACAGGTTCTCACTCTTAAGGGATGCCTATAAGGGCGACATCGAGCTCTGCCTGGCGTCGGAGAACATGCTCGACGGATTGTTTTTGGAGCGCCTGAGGGCTGACGAGCTGCTGCCGTGGGGTAAGGAGGGCAACCGCCTCCTGGTGGAGACCTCCTACTATACTCCCCCGGTGAACTTTGGTTCGCTCCTGGAGGAGACAAAGAAGAGGGGCTTCTTCCCCGTGCTGGCTCACCCGGAGCGTTATATGTATATGCAGCCCGGGCACTACAGGGAGCTGAGGGAGGCGGGCGTGGAGCTGCAGATGAACCTCTTCTCACTGCTTGGCATGTATGGCGAGAGGGCAAGGAAGAATGCCTTGAGGATAATGAACGACGGACTGTATAGCTACGTCGCCACCGACCTCCATTCCTTCGCCACCCTGACCGCCGCCCTCACCGGCAAGCTAAGCCCCAAAACCATAGAGCAGGTGAAAAGGATAAAATAAAAAACGTGTTACGCCATTAACGTGCCATTAACGTGTTACGTGTTGCGTGTTACGTGTCGGCGCCCCCGGCGCCGGTTGTAACCACACCGAGCACTTTCAAATGGCGCCCCCGGCGCCAGCACGCAAAACGTAACACGCAAAACGCAACACGTTAAAACGACTGACAAACCAAACAGAAAAACATGATAAACGTAATCGGACTTGGCTATATCGGGCTGCCAACGGCCCTGATGATGGCTTCTCACGGTGTGGAAATTATCGGCACCGACTATAACAGACAACTCGTTGACACGCTCAACCGGGGTCAGACCACCTTCAAGGAGGAGGGCCTGGACGAGCTGTTTCGCTCCGCCCTGGCACATGGCATACGGTTCACCACCGAATACCAGAGGGCAGACACATATATAATAAGCGTCCCCACGCCCTACGACAAGTTCACCAAGAAGGTCGACGCCGGCTATGTGGTGTCGGCGCTCAGGGAGGTGATGAAGGTGTGCCCCCGGGGCGCTGTGGTGGTCATCGAGAGCACCGTCAGCCCGGGCACCGTAGACCGCTATGTGCGTCCCGTGATAAAGGAGTCGGGCTTCACCCCCGGCAAGGACATCCACCTGGTGCATGCCCCCGAGCGCATCATCCCCGGCAATATGGTCTACGAGCTGTTGCACAACAACCGCACCATCGGGGCCGACAGCCCAGAGGTGGGCGAGAAGGTGAAGCAATACTACGCCTCGTTCTGCGAGGGCAGGATAGTGGTTACCGACATACGCACGGCGGAGATGACCAAGGTGGTGGAAAACACCTACCGTGCAGTCAACATAGCCTTTGCCAACGAGCTCTCGCGTATCTGCCGCCACGACAATATGGATGTCTACGAGATAATACGCATCTGCAATATGCACCCCCGGGTCAATATCCTTCAGCCCGGACCCGGCGTGGGTGGCCACTGTATCTCGGTGGACCCCTGGTTCATCGTGGGCGACTATCCCCAGCTGGCAAAGGTCATCGACGAGAGCATGAAGACCAACGACAGCCAGCCCGCCTTCGTCCTTGGCCGCATATACGAAATAATGAAGGAGAACAACCTTCATGACAACTGCCGGGTGGGTCTCTATGGCTTGACGTATAAGGAGGATGTCGACGACTTCCGCGAGTCGCCCGCCCTTCAGCTCCTGGAAGCCCAGGTGCGCCACCTTGCCAGCCCCCTGAAGTGCTACGACCCCTACCTTGAGAACACCGGGATAGCCGAGAACCAATACTCCGACTTCGAAGCGTTTTTAAAGGACATCGACATGGTAGTGATAATGGTAAAACACACCCACATAAAGCAGCACCTCTCCGCCCTGCAAGGCAAAGTAATCCTCGACTGCTGCAACATCTGCCCCAAAGAGCTAAATGCGTACCGCATTTAACGTTTTGCGTTTTGCGTGTTACGTGTTACGTGTCGGCGCCCCCGGCGCCGTTTGTAACCACACCGAACACTTCCAAATGGCGCCCCCGGCGCCAGCACGCAACACGCAACACGCAACACGCAACACGTT
>CAVJCD010000245.1:0-3195 GCA_963648005.1 Tannerellaceae bacterium
TCCAGCTATTGCCCTTTCTTGTCCAATGGCAAGGGTCTGGATGCAGGGTGGAGAAGGGGGCTTTATTGTGGTAGTTCTTCTTCATTTCTCAGAATAAACACAACTGCCCGTCAGCGTCAACCTTCGGCTTGTCCTTCTGCGGGTAGAACAAATTCTCAAAGATATGCTCCATACAGCTTACAACAATGCTGTTGCCTGCCGCAAAGTAGAGCTTCGTTCTTGACACTCCACTATTCTTCATCCGCTCGATGTACTTCTCGTCTACGTCCATTAAGCGGAATACCTCCGTTTCCGTCAGTTTTCTAATCCTGACCTTCAATTTTTTCTTTTCACTCATACGCTCGTCTTTTATTAATCTAGCCCCCCCCCAACCGAAGCCGCAACACATCGCAGGTGCAATGCCCCGTATACCGAATACACGCCCGGCTAGAGGGTTGTTTTTATCGTTGCCATATACTTGGCCGACCTGTATTATATTTCCCATATCTCAACTACTAGAGAGTCCTTGCTTGCCGTTGTTACGCAGTTCGCTATACCCCCCCCGATTTCCAGCATCTGCACCAGTCTGCCGTTATACATCCTACCTCTTGATGCCGCAGTCTTACCTTTATTCTCATCCCGGTACTGATATGTAATACATATTCCGGAAGTCTATGCCTGTAAGGATTGTGCCGCTTATATTCTCGACAACCCGTTGGTTGTAGGTGTCGATAAACAAATACGGTCTGTCAACCTTGTGTATCATCCTCATCAGACGTACCCCCCCCCGTTTTAACTCTGTTCATACTCCATTACAAATGTGGCGGCTCTGCCGTCCTGATGGATAAGGTTAGCAACACTGACCTTGTAATAGCTTGCGCGGATACAGCGAGCCCCCCCCTATATTGTTAAGTACTTTTATTCTCATACACTTCAAGTATTGCGGTCAACAGGAAGCCGTCATGTCTCCATACGCAGCTCTCGCCTCTTTGGACGTACCTTGCAGGTATCGTAGGACAAACCCTGCCCCCCTATAACCGTTAATGACTATTCTCTTCATATCTCACCTCTATTACTCCCATCTTGGGAAAATGTGCGACATCCAGAAGGTTCTGAGGCCCCAGCGCGGAGTAAACTGCCGTTATCGTAGGACACAGCCCTTGCGATGTCACCGGTGTCGGTATCAGATACCCCCCCCCTAATCTTCTTCATCATACTCCCAGACCTCCAAGATTCCAAGTTTCGGGTAATGCCGTACGGAATACAGACCGCAGGGCGAGAAGGTGACATACATCGAGGTTATCGTCGGCGCAAGACCTTCGCTGGTCACCGGTATAGGCTTTCTCCATATTCTGCCCCCCCTCTATTAGATAATGCCTTCAAGTTCTCTGTCATTGGTCTTTTCCCTGTATTTGGCAACCGCCTCGTCACTGAGGTAGTATTTCTCGTCAACATCATCCTCCAGGACATCCACAAGCATCTTCTTCAGCTCCATCTTCTTCGGGAACCTGTAGTCGAAGCTCACGTCCTTCCGGATTGACACCATAAATACCCTCTCTCTATTCTGAGGCACTCCGTAGTCACTGGCATTGAGCACCTGAGTGAAGTTCTCGTAGCCGTATTCCTCCAGCTCTGCCTGCCATTTCTTCAGATAGGGAAGAAACTTCTTCTGCGTAAGCGCCTTCACGTTCTCCATAAGGAGATATTTGGGTCTCTTGGCTTCTATTGTCTTACGGCACTCCCAAAGAAGCGAGGAACGGGTATTGCTGCCTTCCTCCAAACCTTTCTGTTGCCCGGCTCCTGAAACGTCGGTACAGTTGTGGACAACACATCCGTTAGCCGTATAAGACTCGTCGTTTTCCACTTGCATATTGTATACTGTCGTAACCGCGGCTTCTGACGAAATCTCCCTTATCGGGAACCATACATATCCATTCTCAAAAAATGCCTTACCTTGCTTGTTTGTGCTCATCTTCCAAGTGATAGTCCAAGAATTTCTCTGGTTCACCTCACGTCCTTCTATAACCGTAGTGCTACGCCTTTTTGTTTCGTAAATACTAAACGGCCGCTTGAAGCACTTTGCTACACACTGGGCGATGCCATATATAAGCTCCCTGCTCACGGACGTAATCTTCCATAACTTGTCCGGCTCGCTGTAGTACCCGTCACTATCCATATAACCGTTAACAAATCCCTTCAGCAGTTCCACCGGAAGTTTCATCGTTTCAATATCTATTTTCTTGCCATAAGCCTTATATCCATATCTGTCGACAAAGCTATGCAGTTCATTGGAACTGATGATGACTTTTGTACAGGTTCTGTCTTCATTGACAGTATGCGAGAATCCGAGGCTGTCGAGACACTCGCAAAGAGAATCTCTGTTCCTATCACTGCAACATACAATGATGCCACTGCCGGTCTTGGATGTTCTCTTCCACCCGTCACCGACATAGCGCCCCATAAGATACCAGAAGTTCTTATCTCCAAACTTCTCCCGTAAAGCTGTGGATTGTTTGTGGTGCCCCCAACGGTTATCTTCAACACCATCCCATTTCGGTAGCTCGGCATCCGTATTGACCGCATAGCCCAAATAGTATGATTTGTCAAGGTTTTGTGCCTGAACCCATTCCGGCTCCAAAAACACACGCTTGCCTTCATGGCCTACGTGTTTCATCTTTCTTGCGTAGAAAGGGTGATTGGGAGTACAGGCTACATCCCGGAAACACATTGCCTTGATTTTATACAAGTCACCGTTATACTCCCTTTGCATAGCCTTCACTACACGCTGCCACTTGTTCGTATGCGTCAAGACGCAGTCATCACTATTTATATCCTCTATATTCTTGCAGCCACTATCCGTCAATACCAATGTGCCGGCAGGGAAACAAGGGAAGGAGTAGGTAAACAGGTCAAAATCGGGAACCTTCTCCCACTCAACCTTGCTTATATCGCCGTAATTCCTGTCCTTCGCCTCTGGGAAGTTGGCGTCATGGAGTTTTATGGCATTAGGGTCTATCTCGCTCCAACCCACAAGCTCATAGTTGAAATCCTTATGCGCTTCCTTTATCCTCTCGAGCGCCATACACTGCGAGTCGTACCCGCTGAATGCTGTAAATACCTTCAATGTCATATCCTAATCATCGTCCTTAATGAAACTTTCGGGCTCCTTCTCGTCCTCCTCGCCTGTCTCCGGCAAGTTGTTAATCAGCACGTGCT
>CAVJCD010000246.1:0-3191 GCA_963648005.1 Tannerellaceae bacterium
GTTTTGCAGTACTCCCAACGGAAATGCCAATTCCGTATGTGCAGAAGCTGTTGCATACAAGGGTTTGCCGTCGACCTCCATTTGCGATATATAATTATAAGGTAGATAAAGACCATCTGCTTCTCCACTTTCCTTTTGGGTGGCAATGGCTGATGGGCGATTTAGTGAAACGGATTTCGTTTCGCACATTTTCTCCCATTGCTGGCTGATTGAAACGGATGCTCCAATCTTACGAATCCATGAATGGTTGGGGAATTTCATGTTCCATTTCCCAGCCATCTTAAAACTGCTGTAATCCGATTTATAGGAATCTTCCTTGACGGTTGCATCTTTGTCTCTCTTGGCAGCATCAAAAGACCCGGTATAGTCAGTGCTGATGTTCCAATGAATATTACGTTCACGCCAAAGCCATTTCCCGTCCAGACGGGTGGAGGCTGTAAATCTGGTATAGTTCTTTACGCTGTTGCGCGGGTCTATCTTTGAATCCAAGTAGCTTAGGTCGGCATTCAAAATATAATGTCCGTTTCCGTCTAACCTAAACCCTTTACCTGCGGAAATAAGTTTGCTGGTCTTGTCTGCCTTGAATCGTGCCGAGAGTGGACTTTCGCTTGTTTTGCGCTGAATAATCACTGCTCCATTCGACACGTTGCCGTAGGCGACGGAGGGTATACCGCGAATAACTTCCACCTTTTCGATATTGTCGGTCGAGATGGTACGCATATCCACTCCCTTCGACATGGTGCTTGTTGAGTTTACGGTGGAGGTGCTGCTCGGCATGTATTGCATACTTGCATCCGTGCTTTGAGATATGCCATCGACATAGAAACCCACTCCCAATGAAGAAATGTCTTTCGTTGTACTCGTTTCGCGTATGCGAATAAGATTGGCTTGCCCCATCTGCGGGTCTACCGACTTTCCCCCGGGAATAAGTTCCATCAAGTCACTGAAGCTGCTGGGTTGAAGGTGTTTCATCGCCGTACGGTCGATGACGGATGCACTGGCCGCGTGTTTCGACTCAAGGGCAGTAACAACCACCTCATTCAATGCCATGGCGGAAGGTTTTAACAAGAAAGTCTCTGAAGTGTTTTTGGTAACGGATATCTTTCTTTCATTGGAGTCGTAACCCAAATAGGAAACTACAACCCGATATGTGCCGGGGAGAACACGCTGAAGGTCAAAACAACCATTCATATCTGTCACCACACCGTAAGCGAGTTGTTCTCCTACAAACAACTGGACGGCCGCATAATCCAATGCTTTATGAGTTTGCCCGTCTAATACGGTTCCCTTAAATAGGTATGTCTGTCCCCATAAAAGAGACGTGCTGCTGCAAATGATGAACAAAAAAATATGCGCAATCCTACGAATCATCTCGACCTCTATTGGTCGGCAAAAGTACAATCGGCAAAAATCCGACACAATCCCTACATGTAGGTAAATGTCGAATTTTTGTAGGCTTTCAGAATACCTACACGATGGTAACCTTGTCTTAAGCATGCCGTGAAAGTGCCGCCTGCGTCAACGTTACACCCTTATGCGATTGTCGGTGTGTAGGCGATTAGGAAGATGGCGATGTTCAATTAAACATACTTGTCATTGTCGGTTGGTGAAAAAGCCGTTACTTTGCGGTGATTTTGCTAAAAGAAAACAAGTAGATGCCATGATTTGGAACGAGACTTTTGAATGTATGGACCGCGAAGAGATGCGGAAACTGCAAAGTATACGGTTGAAACGGGTTGTAGAACATGTTTACCACAATACTCCATTTTATCGTAAAAAGATGCAGGAGATGGGAGTCACTCCGGATGATATTCAATCGATAGATGATATAACAAAGCTGCCGTTTACAGTGAAGCAAGACTTGCGAGACAATTATCCCTTTGGGTTGATGGCTGTGCCGATGTCTGAGATTGTTCGTTTGCATGCCTCTTCCGGTACGACTGGAAAGCCAATTGTTGTAGGTTATACCCGTAGAGACCTTTCCATTTGGGCTGAGGTTGTGGCACGTTGTCTCACGGCTTATGGTATTACGAAAAACGATTCCATGCAAGTGTCGTATGGGTATGGCTTGTTCACCGGAGGCTTGGGTGTTCATGGTGGCGTGGAGAATATCGGAGGGACAGTGATTCCGATGAGTAGCGGTAATACGCAGAAACAGATTCAGATTATGCACGACTTCGGGGCGAAGGCCTTGGCTTGTACGCCTTCGTATGCATTGTATCTGGCAGAAACAATCCATGGCTCGGGTATCCCTTTGGATGAATTTCAGTTGAGGGTAGGAGTGTTTGGTGCCGAGCCTTGGACAGAGAATATGCGTAAGGAATTGGAGGAAAAACTAAATATCAAAGCCTACGACATCTATGGCCTTACCGAAGTATGTGGCCCCGGTGTTGGCGGTGAGTGTGAATGCCAAAATGGAACACATCTGTGGGAAGACCATTTCTTCCCGGAGATTATTGACCCGGTGACTTTGCAGCCTGTTGCTCCGGGTGAACATGGAGAATTGGTGTTTACCACATTGACGAAGGAGGGAATGCCTATGATTCGTTACCGTACCCGTGACCTTACGCATCTCATTTACGATAAATGTGAGTGCGGTCGCACGGCAGTCCGTATGGGACGTATTCTCGGCCGTAGCGATGATATGATGATTATTCGTGGGGTGAATGTGTTCCCTTCACAAGTTGAGTCGGTATTGTTGGAAATGCCGGAGTTTGAAGCGCATTATCTGATTTTGGTGGACCGCGTGAACAACACTGATACTTTCCAGATACAAGTGGAAGTGCGTCCGGACTATTATTCGGACGAAATGAACAAGATGATTGCATTAAAGAAGAAGATTACCTCCCGCATGCAGAGTGTGCTCGGTATCCAACCCGACATAAAAATAGTTGAACCTCGTAGCCTCGAACGCAGTATGGGTAAGGCTAAGCACGTGATTGATAAACGAAAGTTGGAATAACTCATTAACAAAGTAAATGCTATGCTGATTAAACAATTATCTATCTTTCTTGAAAACAAGAAAGGCCGTTTTACGGAAGTGGCAAAAATTTTGGGTGAAGCCGGAGTGAATATGTCGGCTTTCACAGTGTCGGAAAATTCGGATTTCGGTATCTTGCGTCTCATTGTATCGGATACGGAGAAAGCCATTCGGGTTCTTCGCGAAAAGTTATATGCGGTAAGTGTGGCGG
>CAVJCD010000247.1:0-3189 GCA_963648005.1 Tannerellaceae bacterium
ATGAATGTCAATACTATACAAAACATGTCTCTCTTGACTGAAATTTCTCACCTTTTAGCCCTGTTTTACGGCTCAAAACACAAATTGGGGCCTCCTACACGCTCAAGCCTCACCCCTCGGATTCACCTCTCTGTTGTGTAATTAAATTATACTTCCTACCTTTACGGGGAATTGAACAAAACACAACAAACAATAAAAAACAATCCAAATATCATGTCGAAAATTGGTATCAAAAAGGTAATCGTCTTGGGCTCCGGTGCCCTAAAGATTGGACAAGCGGGGGAGTTTGACTACTCCGGCTCACAGGCATTGAAGGCTCTTAGGGAAGAAGGCATCAGTACTGTATTGTTAAACCCAAACATTGCCACCATACAAACATCTGAAGGAATAGCCGACAAGGTTTATTTCCTACCTATAACTCCGTATTTCGTAGAAGAAATCATCAAGAAAGAGCGGCCGGACGGCATTCTGCTGGCTTTTGGTGGTCAAACGGCGCTCAACTGCGGTACACAATTATACACTAACGGTGTATTGAACAAATACAATGTACGGGTATTGGGCACTTCTGTGGAAGCCATCATGTATACAGAAGACCGCGACTTGTTTGTAAAGAAACTGGACGAGATTGATATAAAAACCCCGATAAGCCAAGCTGTAGAAACGATGGATGATGCCATCAAGGCGGCCAACAATATTGGTTTCCCAGTAATGATTCGCTCGGCTTACGCCCTTGGAGGTATGGGTAGTGGCATCTGTAAGGACGAAGCCGAACTACATACATTGGCAGAAAGTGCATTCACCTATTCTCCGCAGATTTTGGTGGAGGAATCTCTTAAAGGATGGAAAGAGATTGAGTTCGAAGTAATCCGCGACAAGAATGACCACTGTTTCACAGTAGTGAGCATGGAAAATGTAGACCCATTGGGCGTACATACTGGCGAGAGTATAGTAGTTGCTCCAACTTGTTCGCTAACAGACAAAGAGTTGCATCTATTGCAAGATTTGTCCGTAAAGATAATCCGCCACTTGGGTATCGTAGGTGAATGTAACATACAGTATGCTTTCAACTCCGACACATGCGACTACCGCGTGATTGAGGTAAACGCCCGTTTGAGCCGTTCTTCGGCATTAGCATCCAAAGCAAGCGGTTACCCATTGGCTTTTGTTGCCGCAAAGCTGGCGTTGGACTACAGTCTTGACGAGATTGGAGAAATGGGCACACCAAACTCAGCCTATAAGGCACCGGAAGTGGATTATATGATTGTAAAGATTCCGCGTTGGGACTTGAACAAATTTGTCGGTGTCAGTCACCAAATAGGTTCGAGCATGAAATCCGTCGGAGAAATCATGTCGATAGGCAAGAGCTTTGAGGAAATCATGCAAAAAGGTTTACGTATGATTGGACAGGGAATGCATGGCTTCGTAGGGAACTGCGGCTTGACATTCGACAATTTGGACGATGCGCTTGCCAACCCGACCGATTTACGAATCTTCGCCATAGCCAAAGCATTGGAAGAGGGATATACCGTGGAGCGTATCCATGAACTCTCGAAAATCACCCCATGGTTCTTGAACAGTCTAAAGAATATCGTTGACTACACCAAGGTGTTGTCTCAATACAACAAGATTGAAGACCTCCCCGAAGATGTCTTAAGAGAAGCAAAACGATTGGGATTTTCAGACTTCCAGATTGCACGTTATGTGGAGAACCCTACCGGCAATATGGAGAAGGAGAATATCCGCGTACGCAATCTGCGTAAGAAGATGGGAATCCTACCGAGCGTGAAGCGCATCAACACCGTAGCTTCGGAACATCCAGAGTTGACAAACTACCTGTACATGACATACGATGGCAGTGAGCACGACATTCCTTATTATAAGAACGACAAGAGCGTTGTGATTCTGGGTTCGGGTGCATATCGTATTGGCTCTTCCGTGGAATTCGACTGGTGTTCGGTAAACGCTGCACAGACGGCGCGCAAGTTGGGTTACAAGTCAATTATGATCAACTACAACCCCGAAACCGTGTCGACCGACTACGATATGTGCGACCGCCTCTACTTCGACGAGCTTTCTTTTGAGCGCGTACTTGATGTGATTGACCTGGAATTGCCTAAAGGCGTCATCGTCTCCGTGGGCGGACAGATTCCAAACAACCTGGCGATGAAACTCCACCGCCAAAACGTGCCGATACTGGGTACGTCTCCGCTGTCTATCGACCGTGCTGAGAACCGTCATAAATTCTCCGCGATGTTGGATACGCTGGGTATCGACCAACCGGCGTGGGCAGAGCTGACCAGCATGGACGAAATCGATGCCTTTATCGAGAGAGTTGGTTTCCCGATACTGATTCGTCCGTCGTACGTACTTTCGGGCGCAGCCATGAATGTTTGCCACAACAAGGAACAGATGATTGAGTTCTTGAATCTAGCTGCAAAGGTTTCCAAAGAGTATCCGGTGGTTGTATCCGAATTCCTGCAGGGAGCGAAGGAGATTGAGTTCGACGCAGTGGCAATGAATGGCGAGATAGTGGAATATGCCATTTCCGAACATATAGAGTTTGCCGGCGTTCACTCCGGAGATGCCACATTGGTGTTCCCGGCTCAGAAAATCTATTTCGAAACGGCACGCCGCATAAAGAAGGTGAGCAAGATGATTGCCGGAGAGCTAAATATCAGCGGGCCGTTCAATATCCAGTTCCTGGCAAAGAACAACGACGTGAAGGTTATTGAATGCAACCTTCGTGCATCACGCAGTTTCCCGTTTGTGTCAAAGGTATTGAAACGCAACTTCATTGAAACTGCCACCCGCATCATGCTCGATGCTCCTTACACCAAACCCGACAAGAGCGCTTTCGACATCGACTGGATTGGTGTAAAGGCTTCGCAGTTCTCGTTCGCCCGTCTGCATAAAGCCGACCCCGTATTGGGCGTGGATATGAGCTCAACCGGCGAGGTTGGTTGCATTGGTGACGACTTCAACGAGGCATTGCTTTCAGCCATGATTGCCGTGGGTAACAACATCCCGAAAAAAAACATATTGGTTTCGTCGGGGGCAGCCAAGAGCAAAGTGGACTTGTTGGATTCTTGCCGGCTGTTGGATGCCAAGGGATACACCATCTACGGCACGGCAGGCACTGCCAAGTTTTTAAACGACAACGGCATCAAAGCCACGCCGGTATGCTGGCCC
>CAVJCD010000248.1:0-3172 GCA_963648005.1 Tannerellaceae bacterium
CAGAAGATTTCGGAACAGGTTTCATAAGAGTATATGGAAATGATGGTACTAATGGTCCTCGTTATATTCCAATCAACAGTCAGAAAGGAATGGAAACCTTTTCCACTCCTCAAGGAGAAATCTATGGTTTTGTAGATAGAGATGGTAATATATATCTTGATGAAGAGATAATATCTGCAGAACATGGTATTCATGAATTCACACACCTATGGGATAGAGTAGTACAAAAGAATAACCCAGAGCTTTGGAAGAGGGGTGTAGTACTTATAAATAAAGACCTATCTTTTGCGGCTTAAAGACGGGACTTTTGAAGTCAAAGGATATATGTTTTGAGGATGAAAGACCCGTCTTTTGACGAAAGAACATATTCCCTGCTTCGGCACCGTAGTAAAGCGCCCCGCTGAGTTCTCTCTAACTTCGAGGATGATAGAAATCATAACTTTCCGGCTTCAAATTTCTTTCGCAGCACTGGAGAAATACTCCGAAAGCTTCACCTTCTCCCAACCATCCCTTCGGAGTGCTCCGAAAGCTTCACCTTCTCCCAACCATCCCTTCGGAGTGCTCCGAAAGTTTCGCCATCTCCCAACCATTCCTTCGGAGTGCTCCGAAAGTTTTGCCCTCTCCCAATCATTCCTTCGGAGTGCTCCGAAAGTTCCACAGAAACCAAACGGTCGTAAATTCTCAAATGTCTTGTGTTGCGGAATGTCAGTTATTGAAGCGTTTCTCCAATTCGTCGTCGGTCAGGATGGTGATGATTGTTTTTCCATCGGGAGTGAGGTTGGAATCGGAAGACGAGAACAAAGAGGCAATCAAGTTGTCCATTTCATCTGCCGACAAGGTTTTTCCCGAACGGATGGCAGCCGCCCTCGCCAAGGTCAGGGCTATGGCTTCGCATATTTCCTCATGCACCTCGCAGCCCGTCTCCATAACACGGTTCACCACGTCCTTGACCAATCTCACAGAATCGACGTTCTCCAAATAGGCGGGTAATCCGGTCACGGCATAGCTGTTGTTACCAAGATTAGACAAATCGAACCCGACAAAACACATATCGTCCATAATGGCTTGCAGCACCACGGCTTCGGCAGCGGTAAACTCAGCCACTTGAGGGAAGAGGAGCTGTTGAGATGCGCCTTTCTGCCGCTTCATATTTTCTATATAGCGGTCGAACAAAACGCGCACATGCGCCCTATGCTGGTCAATCAACGCCATGCCGGACTTTAGGGGAGTAACGATGTAGCGCCCCTTATACTGATAGCCGGGTGTTGTCATCCCTGGGAACAGCATGTCGTCGGAGGTAACCGTAGCAGCCGGTTTCAACAAGCCGTTTTCTCTCAGGCCTTCAATCTCCCCCATCTTCTCCAGGTCTTTGCGCACAGCATCACTGTCGCTTTCGTAACCTTTATAGAGTTTCGACCAGTCGACATCGGTTCTTTCAACAAACGAACGGTGATAGCTTTGCCCAGACGAGAGGAAGGGGTTGTATCCGGGTTCAGTCTGCAGGGTCGGATACTTAACATCTCCCATGTTTGGGTTATATACCGGAATGTCTATCGCATCTTCCTCACCAAAATCGAGGGTAGGGATTGCGCTCGACTTGGCCAAAGCCTCACGGATTGCAGCCATCAACATCTGCCAAACCGACTGCTCGTTTTCGAACTTAATCTCCGTCTTGGTCGGATGGATGTTAACGTCGATTGTGGATGGGTCGAGGGTGAAATAGATGAAATAATTAGGCTGTTCGCCCGGGTGAACCAACTGCTCGTATGCCTGTGTAACGGCCTTATGGAAATAGAAGTGTTTCATGAAACGGCCGTTCACGAAGAAGTATTGCAAGGCGCCACGCTTCTTGGCTGAATCGGGACGGCCCACAAAACCGGTAATAGAGACCATTGAACTCTGCGCATCCACGGAAAGCAGCTTTTGGTTCAAGTTCTTGCCATACACATTGACAATACGCTGGCGCAAACCGGACTTGGGCAAATTGAATATCTCGACATCATTATGGCTCAACGTCATCGCCACTTGCGGATTGACCAGCGCAACCCGTTCGAACTCAGTGATGATATTGCGCAGCTCCGTTTCGTTTGATTTCAAGAATTTGCGGCGTGCAGGCACATTGAAGAACAGGTTTTTGACGGAGAAGATACTTCCTTCGGCACAAGCCTCAGGCTCTATGTCAACCAAATCGGAGCCGGCAATAGAGAGTTTTGTGCCCAACTCCGCGCCTTTTAGACGTGTACGCAGCTCCACGTGTGCCACTGCAGCAATAGAAGCCAAGGCTTCGCCACGGAATCCCATGGTATGAAGCGAGAACAAATCACCGGCAGAGGAGATTTTGGAGGTGGCATGCCGCTCGAAAGCCATACGGGCATCTGTCTCAGACATCCCCTTCCCGTCATCAATGACTTGAATCAATGTCCTACCGGCATCTTTTATGTTTACCTGGATATGCCCGGCTTCTGCATCAATTGCATTCTCAACCAACTCCTTTACCACCGAAGCCGGCCGCTGAATGACCTCTCCTGCCGCTATTTGGTTGGCTATGCTATCCGGCAATAAATGAATCACATCACTCATGACATATACAGGAACCAAAGCAACAGGCCCAAAACGGCAATTCCGACAATCAGTTTTACACTCTTGTACCTACGGCTTCGCTCATCATCGCCTCTATCAAGACTTTTCTTCAGATGCGAAGTACCCTCAACGAAGTGCCCTTTTATCTGGGGCTTGTAGTCCTCCAGCGGTTCTTCCATCCCCATCTCGCGTTTGATTTTACTCACACGTTCCTCCATTTCCTCTTTGTGAGGGTCCCAATAAATCGGCTTGTGACTAAACTGCCGTGGCTTACGTGTGTTATAGAATGAGAAAAGTGCCATGATGTATTCTCCTTATGCTTTTAGGTATTATTTATTCATGCTTAAACTTGTTGCTCCGAATGGGTGCCTCCTCTACTTTTCTCTGCACCACCTGATAGATGTCGTCTTTGCTTTTGGGGCGCAGGTAGTCGAACCAACAAAAATCTTTCAGCGTTTTCTGCTCCGGTTTCAAATCCGGTATAGGAATAAGACTACCCTTCGGGCTCGGCCATATCTTCAGCCTCTCCAGCGTATTATCCTTCACCCAAATGGTCATCAATTCGCTCTTTGTTTCATTCCAGCCATTCATC
>CAVJCD010000249.1:0-3154 GCA_963648005.1 Tannerellaceae bacterium
CATCTTAGTAATGTTGCCAACTTGTTTACTATGTCTATAGCTACCTCTTGTTTCGATTTCAATGGATAACTGACCGATTCTCCCCGGCGGTCGATAATGGAAATCTTATTGGTGTCGTAGCGAAAACAAGCTCCCGGGTCACGAAGCGAGTTCAACACGATGAAATCAAGATTCTTTTGCTTCAATTTATTTTCAGCATTCGTTGTCTCATCGTTTGTTTCCAAGGCAAAACCAACCAATACCTGTCCATCTCTTTTGATAGCACCCAATGATGCTGCGATATCTTTGTTCTCTACCAAGCGTAGCGTCATTTCTCCATCTTTGCGTTTGATTTTTTTTTCCGCTTGCGTTATTGGGCGATAGTCAGCCACAGCTGCACACAAGATGCCTGCATCTGCATCTTTGAATGCTGCCATTGCGGCTTCATACATCTCATCAGCACACTCCACATCCACACGATGTATGTTGGGATGCATAGCCGTCAACGATACCGGGCCGGCAATCAAAGTAACATTAGCCCCTTGTCGGGCACAAGCCTCAGCTAATGCAAAACCCATTTTCCCGGAAGAATAATTACCTATAAAACGTACGGGGTCAATCTTTTCGTATGTCGGGCCGGCTGTTATAACAATCTTTTTTTTTTCAAGATTGGTCTGAGAAGCAAAGAATTTCTCTAAAACGGCAATAATCTTATCCGGCTCTTCCATGCGACCTTTACCAATAAGATGGCTGGCTAGTTCACCCTCGGTAGGTTCAATGATTTGATTGCCGAAAGAACGAAGACGTTTTAGGTTTTGCTGTGTAGAAGGATGCGCAAACATATCTAAGTCCATTGCCGGAGCTACAAACACCGGAGCTTTACAAGAAAGATAGGTAGTGATAAGCATATTATCTGCAATACCATTTGCCATCTTACCTATTGTTGATGCTGTGGCCGGAGCAATCAGCATGGCGTCGGCCCATAGTCCAAGGTCAACATGACTATTCCACGTACCATCGCGATTAGAGAAGAAATCACAGATGACAGGCTTACTACTCAAAGTTGAAAGAGTTATTGGGGTAATAAACTCTTTTCCTGCTGGAGTGATTACGACCTGCACCTCAGCTCCCTTTTTCACTAACCTACGAATTATATAGGCGGCTTTGTATGCGGCTATACTCCCCGTAATACCCAATATTATATGTTTGCCTTTCAACATTGTTATTTCGAATAAAAAGCTCTCAATCTGATTTCAGTAAACACTCTCTTTGTGTTGAGAGGAAAATCCCCATTCATTATCCAATCATAATACGAAGGGTCGTTCCGCAGAACATTTTCCACCAGTCGACCTTTATATTTACCGAAATTAATTACTTCCTTGCCATTTTCATCGTAAACCACGCGACCGGCAAAGTCTACATTTTTAGTAAAACTGGAATACTCGGAGAGAAATTTTATGTCGTTTTGCAGCACATCCGGGTAACGGTCTAGTTGTGCTTTTAGTATCTCGTAGGTGGCTATAGTGTCTGCCTCTGCAGTATGGGCATTTTCCAAGCTTTTGTTGCAATAGAACTTATAGGCAGCCGACAATGTCCGTTGTTCCATTTTATGGAAAATAGTCTGCACATCAACAAACTTGCGTTTACTTAAATCCACATCCACTCCTGCACGCAGAAATTCTTCTACCAATAAGGGAATATCAAAACGATTGGAATTGAACCCTGCAAGGTCACACCCTTCGATTTGTGCTGCAAGCGATTTAGCAATGGCTCTGAATGTAGGGCAATCTTTCACATCTTCGTCGGTAATACCATGTACAGCTGTTGACTCCGGAGGAATAGGTATCTCGGGATTGATACGTCGCGTCTTACATTCTTCTTTTCCGCTAGGATAGACTTTCATGAAAGAAATCTCAACGATACGGTCATGCACAATGTCTACACCGGTGGTCTCCAGGTCAAAGAAAACCAGCGGGTTTTTTAGGTTTAATTCCATTCTGCACCTATTAGTCGTTCAACATCATTGGCATAAGAAGCATCAAGAGGTCTTCGTTTTCTTCGTTTTCCACAGGCACAATCAAACCGGCCCGGGAAGCATCTGCCAATTCCAAAACAACTTCACTTGAACCTATATTACTTAACATCTCAATCAGATAGGTCGCTTTAAACCCGATACTAAGTTCAGAGCCATCAAACTGACACGCAATCTTTTCCTCGGCAGAAGTGGAATAGTCGATATCTTGAGCAGATATTTTTATTTCTCCACTACGTAAGTTCAATTTGACCAAACTGTTTGCTTGATTGGAAAATACGGATACACGTTTCAGAGCGTTAATAAAAGACAGTCGGTCAATAATCACCTTAAACGGATTGTTTTGTGGAATAACACTGATATAATTCGGATAACGACCTTCTATTAAGCGACAAACCATTTCAAATTCTGTGCTTTTTATGTAAGCGATGTTGTCATCGAATTTGATTGTCACTTGCTCTGTGTTCTTGCTGAGCAAGCTTTTTAGCAAATTGGCCGGTTTTTTAGGCAAGATAAACGCTGCTCTTTCCGCTGATTTTATTGACAGATTACGCAAGCGAGCCAACTTGTATCCATCGGATGCAACAAAAGTAAGGTCTTCGTTATGGATATCGAAATAAATACCATTCATAACAGGACGAAGCTCATCGTGGGCTGCGGCAAAAAGGGAACGGCTGATACCATTCAGCAGTATCTGCGAATCAATGGTAAAGGAGACGGCATCCTCTTTCATTGGCTTTTGTTGTGGATATGTATCTCCTTTCTGAGCTATGAAATTATATTTTCCGTTTTGGAAATGAATAAGGATTTCCAAATTGTCATCGTTGATATCAAAGGCTAGCGGTTGTTCCGGCAATTCTTTCAATGGCTCTAGCAAAATTTTGGCAGAAACGGCAAAAAGTCCTGAGCCACTCACGTTCATTACCTCAACAGAAGTAACCAAACGCGTTTCGGCATCTGCAGCTGTTATGGTTAGTTTACTACCCTCCAACTCGAACAAAAAACAGTCAAGGATTGGAAAGGCATTTTTAGACGCAATAACTTTACTGATAGACTGCAAACGCGATAACAACGCAGTACTGGATACATCAAATCTCATGGTTTTAAATCTTTATGTTATTATTATTGTATACCACCTTACTG
>CAVJCD010000250.1:0-3139 GCA_963648005.1 Tannerellaceae bacterium
CAACGACTCCATCTCAAACGATTTCTTCCAAACATCGAAGGTTGAAAACTTCACCTTTGCCTTCACATTCACCTTCCCGTTTGCATGATGCTTTATGTCCAAATCGATGGACTTGTCCAAACGGGGTAGCGTGGTCGAATCGCAAGAAACCGTCAATGGTTTTTTGCTATACAGCCGATAGCCAAAAGTAAAGGGTTTGCTATAGTCCACATAAACGCCCAACTCCGTCACCATCTTTCTAAGCAGCTGGTTTGATGTAAGCGTAACAAGTTCATCGTCGAGCACTATCGAAGAGTTCGAATTAGTGCTCAAGCCAAAAGACTTCATCAATCCAGCTGCCTCCCCAAGGCCGTAACTACCGGAAGAAAAAGCCTCCTTATCATCTTGCAGCAACACCTGCGCCGTTATTTCCACCGTTTTGGGGTAGAGCACCAAATATAATATCGCAACGATGAGAGAGAACAAGGCACAACCGCCAATCAGCTTCCAATGGGTCAAATAACCAATAAACAGGCTCTTGAGGTCTACCGTCTCGTTATCTTTTATCTCTTCCATACCAATCACGATTATTTTCTAATGGCCAATACTACGGTTGTTATCACTGAAATTGCACTCAATATCGAGGAGAATACCGTAATTGAGTATTGCTGAGCCGCACTATACCGGGAATTTCTTTTCTTGGCCTTATTGGGTTCCACATACACCACATCATTCTGCTTCAGATAAAAGTATGGGGAAGTGAAAATGGCAGGGTCGGTCAAATCCATTCTGCCGAACTCCTTCTGCCCGTCATTGTCGCGTATCACCAAGATGTTTTTTCTGTTGGCGTTGATTGTCAAGTCACCGACAGAACCAAGCACATCCAATACCGATACACGGTCGTTTTTTATCGATACAACACCCGGACGCGACACATCGCCCATCACCGTTATCTTGAAATTGACAATCTGCACATTCACATTCACTCCGCTGGCGTACTTGTCTATCTCCATACGCATCTTCTCAGCCAATTCCTGCTTCGACAAACCTGCGGCTTGCACCTTGCCTATTATCGGGAAGTTGATTGTGCCGTCTTTATACACCAAATAGGTCTGCAGCTCTTCCGAGGGCTTTACCTTCTCCTCCCCCTGAATGGCATAGGCATAGGTGGGAAGGTTGAATGGGGTAAGCACCGTGGGGTCCCAGCCCGTCACCGTAATGGTCAACAAATCATCGGGACATATCTTTGTGGAGTACGATTGGCTCATCTGTGCCTTTTGCTCCGGTGTCAAGGAGTCAATGCCTTGAAAGTATACAACATCTTTGGGGACAGTACAGGCACCCATCAAGGCTATAAACAACACTGCCGCAGCGAATCTCAATCTCATAATTCTGTTTTTCTTCAAATTGGTTGCAAATATATGACTTTTCGACCAATCTCCGGACCACGCATATGCGCCTTCCGAAAGGAGCTGCTTTTATAACGATGCTTTCCGCCATATATTGCCGCACGGAGTGCTAATATTGTGAGAGGGCAAAAAAACGCGTACTTTTGCGCTCAAAGACACAACAGATTATGTTTGAAATAGGAAAATACAACACGCTCAAGATAGTAAAGCAACTGGATTTCGGAGCCTACCTCGACGGAGGAGAGGGGACGGAGATACTGCTTCCCGTCAGATATGTACCGAAAGATGTCAAACCGGGAGATGAGGTAGAGGTTTTTATCTATCACGACAACGAAGGCAGGTTGATAGCCACAACAGCTCGTCCGCGTGCCATCGTGGGCGAGTTCAAATTTATGGAGGTAAAGTCTGTCAATAATATGGGGGCATTCCTCGATTGGGGAATAATGAAAGACTTGCTTGTACCCTTCAAGGAGCAAAAGATGACGATGCGCGAAGGACGGTGGTACTTGGTGTATGTCCACATCGACCACGTCACGGGACGTATTGTTGCCTCCGCACGTGTTGAAAGATATCTGGATAATGTGATGCCCGAATATGAGCCCAACCAAGAGGTCAATCTGCTGGTTACCGACGAAACGGAGATTGGCTACAGGGTTATCATCAACAATCTCCATCGCGGACTGCTCTACTACAACGAGGTCTTCCGCCGCCTGGAGAGAGGCGAAGAGGTGAAGGGCTACATCAAGGGAGTACGCGATGATGACAAGATTGACGTGAGTCTCACGCCACTAGGGTATCAGAGAATAGAAGGATTGGCAGGTATTATCCTCGAGTCGCTAAAGAGCCAAGGAGGATTTATTGCCGTCCACGACAAGAGCGCCCCGGACGTCATTCAGTCTCTTTTCCAATGTAGCAAGAAAAGCTTTAAGCAAGCCATCGGTGCGCTCTACAAGCAGCACCTCATCACCTTGGAAGAAGATGGTATACGTTTGGTGAACAATTAGTCGAGTTTCAACACTGCCAAGAAAGCTTTCTGAGGGACCTCCACGGTACCAATCTGTTTCATCCGCTTCTTGCCTTCTTTTTGTTTTTCCAACAACTTACGTTTACGCGAGATATCACCCCCATAGCATTTGGCTGTTACATCCTTGCGCACCGCCTTAACCGTCTCGCGGGCAATAATCTTCGCGCCGATTGCTGCCTGAATGGCAATATCGAACTGCTGACGGGGAATCAATTCCTTCAGTTTCTCACACATACGGCGACCAAACGCCACACTGTTGTCCACATGCGTCAAGGTAGAGAGGGCATCCACCGGCTCTCCGTTTAATAGGATATCCAGTTTCACCAGTTTGCTCGGACGGAAATCGTGGATATGATAGTCGAAAGAGGCATACCCCTTGGATATACTCTTCAGTTTGTCGTAGAAGTCGATTACTATCTCACCCAAAGGCATGTCGTAGTGTATCTCCACGCGGTCGCCCGAGATATACTCCTGCTTCACAAGAACACCCCGCTTGCCGAGGCAAAGCGTCATAATCGGACCGATGAAAGTAGTATTGGTTATGACCGTGGCACGAATATATGGCTCATCGATATGGTCAATCAATGTCGGGTCGGGCAAACCACTCGGGTTATGCACCTCTATGCACTTCCCTTTCTTGTCGTACACCTTATACGAAACGTTGGGGACTGTTGTAATAACATCCATATTGAACTCGCGGTCCAAACGTTCCTGCACAATCTCCATA
>CAVJCD010000251.1:0-3125 GCA_963648005.1 Tannerellaceae bacterium
TGTCAGAGAAGCATCGTTGAGTTGCAACTTCTCCAATGAAGCGCGCAGGTTCTCGAAATCCTCACTGTCGATAGGATAGACACCGGCAAAGACCATCGGCTTCACCTCTTCGAAACCGGCAATCGCATCCTTGGCCGGCCGAGCCACATGCGTAATGGTATCTCCCACCCGAACCTCGCGGGATGTCTTGATACCAGAAATGATATACCCCACGTCACCCGTTCCAATTTCATTGCGAGGGGACATATCCAACTTCAATACTCCCACCTCATCGGCGTCGTATTCCTTCTCCGTTGCGATGAATTTCACATGGTCACCCTTATGAATCACGCCATTCACAACCTTGAAGTAGGCAATGATACCTCGAAACGAATTGAACACCGAGTCGAAGATAAGACACTGGAGCGGAGCTTCGGGGTCACCTTTGGGGGCAGGCACCTTCTCAACAATCGTATCCAATATTTCGTATACCCCCTCACCGGTCTTACCACTTGCCCGAAGAATATCTTCACGGGGGCAACCCAACAATTCTACAATCTGGTCTTCCACCTCATCCGGCATAGCACTTGGGAGGTCTATCTTGTTTATTACCGGGATAATCGCCAAGTCATTCTCGATAGCCATATACAGATTGGATATTGTCTGCGCCTGTATCCCTTGGGCGGCATCAACTATCAACAGCGCACCTTCGCAAGCGGCAATGGAACGGGAAACCTCATACGAGAAGTCCACGTGCCCCGGAGTATCAATAAGATTCAGGATATATTTCTCACCCTTGTAGGCATATTCCATCTGGATGGCGTGACTCTTGATTGTAATACCACGTTCACGCTCCAAATCCATATCATCGAGGACCTGTGCTTGCAAGTCTTTTCCTTCAACAGTCTTGGTATATTCCAGCAATCGGTCTGCCAGCGTACTTTTACCATGGTCTATATGAGCAATAATACAGAAATTTCGGATATTATTCATCTTGTGATATCAATGTTTCGTTACCTATGGTGGAGCCCTCATGACCCTCACACCTATGGGGCAAAGGTAATGCTTTTTTCAATCGAACATGCGCTTGAATTTACTGAATATCTTCTCCTTCATCGTATGGTTGGGTTGAAAGTTGGGTGAGTTTTCCAAGCCGTTCATTATATCTTTTTCCGAAGAAGACAACGTCTCAGGGATATATACGCTTACATTAACCAACAAATCACCCGTGCCATAGCTGTCCACCGAAGGAAGGCCCTTGTTGCGCAGACGCAGGACCTTTCCCGGCTGCGTACCCGGTTCAATCTTGAGTTTGGCCTTACCATCGATGGTCGGTACTTCAACAGTGCAGCCCAATGCTGCCTGAGGAACGCTCAACAAAAGGTTATACAATAAATCGTTCTCATCGCGTATCAGTTCAGGATGCGGTTCTTCCTCAACGAGGATAAGCAAATCGCCATTAACACCTCCATGTCGAGCGGCATTTCCCTTACCGCTCATAGAAAGTTGCATGCCTTCAGCCACGCCTGCCGGGATTTTGATGGTGATAATCTCATTGTCGCGCACAACACCTTCGCCGCCACACTGCGTACATTTCTTTGTAATAATTTTACCCTCGCCACCGCAGGTCGGACAAGTGGACTGCGTTTGCATCTGCCCTAGGATTGTATTGGCTATACGAGTAACAACACCGCTACCGTGGCATGTCTCACAAGTCTTTGAGCTATGGTCGTCCTCTGCACCGCTGCCATGACACTTGCTGCAAGGGACATACTTTTTGACCTTAATCTTCTTTTCTACACCATAGGCAATATCCTTCAAACTCAGCTTAACCTTCACACGCAAATCCGCCCCTCGGTTCACATGTCTGCCTGCCCGTGAGCTACCACCAAAACCGCCGAACCCACCAAAGCCGCCAAAGTGACCGCCAAAGATATCCCCGAACTGCGAGAATATATCATCCATGGACATACCGCCGAAGCCACCACCTTGGGATGCACCACCTACTCCGGCATGCCCGAACTGGTCGTAGCGCTGACGCTTCTGGGGGTCGCCCAACACATCGTATGCTTCGGCTGCTTCCTTAAACTTCTCTTCCGCCTCTTTATCACCGGGATTTTTGTCCGGATGATACTGTATTGCTTTCTTTCGATATGCTTTCTTTATTTCTTCTGCCGAGGCATCTTTCGACACCCCCAATACCTCGTAATAATCTCTTTTAGCCATCTTTCCTCAATTTGTTGTTATTAGCCTTCCGACTTTTCGCTTATTCTCCCACAACCACCTTTGCATGACGGAGCACCTTATCGTTCAAAGTATATCCCGTCTGCACACAATCCAAGACATTTCCTTTTTGGTCTGGAGTTGGAGCCGGTATGGTTGCCACAGCTTCAAACATTTCTGTATCGAAAGGTTGTCCTATAGCTTCGATGGCTTTCACTCCCTGCTGGGTCAGATATGCCACAAATTTGGAATAGATAAGTTCCACGCCTTCTTTCATGGCATCTCCACCCTCGGAGTTACGAAGGTTATGCAAAGCCCGTTCGAAATCGTCCACAACAGGCAACAAATTCTTCAGAGCGGCTTCACCGCCACTTTTAATCAAGTCAGCCTTTTCACGCAAAGTACGTTTACGGTAATTGTCGAATTCGGCCATCAACCGAAGGTGTGAGTCGTTCAGTTCATCATATTTCTTCTTCAGTTCATCCATTTCCTCGGTCACATTGTCAGCCTCCGCACATTTCTCTGCCGCATTTTCCTGTTCAGGCTGCAAATTTGTCGTTTCTTTGTTTTTCTGACAGGTTTTCTTTTCCGATGTTTCTTCCTTTCCGTTAAAATTCTTTTTGCTCATGATTATCTTGATTTTTCTATTATTTACTAATTGCCAATATTGTACAACAGCCATTGTTTGTCAACATCACATAGCTGTCCCCCTTATCACACATGGAAGTAGCATCAAATATACTGCCAACTATTCTACAACCTGCAAAAAATATCCATACCTTTGTCACTACATTTTATAACAGAAATTTAGGCATAATGAAGAGTGTTATTTTATCCGTATCATTGTTGTTTGCTTTTCTAACCGGTTATGCACAGAGCCGGAGTTCGGAAATTTGCAGAATAGGGTTCACCTACGATATCAG
>CAVJCD010000252.1:0-3124 GCA_963648005.1 Tannerellaceae bacterium
GCACCGGGTGCTGTTGTGATGGGGCAGCAATTCAGATTGGCATATACTGTGAATGCAGAGGCAAGGGCTAGCGACCTTCGTATACCTGAACTTGCCGATTTTGAGGTCTTGATGGGACCGTCCGTTTCCAGTAGTATGAGTACTCAGATGATAAACGGACATGTGTCGTCGGAGACATCCGTTACGTTTACGTATGTCTTGATGCCCAAGAAGGAAGGCTCGTTTGAGATTGGGGCGGCATCCATAAAGGTGAAAGGTGCGAACTACACATCCAACGCATTAACTGTTAAGGTTCTTCCTCCCGATAAGGCGGCAGAAGCCAACGAAGCTTCGGGCGATGGCGTATCCATAGGAAAAGACGATTATTTCGTAAGAATGGAGGTCTCAAACCATAATGTGTATGAGCAGGAAGGATTCTTGGTGACGTTTAAGTTGTATGCAGCACGTATGTGTGGGCTTGAGAATGCCAAATTCCCTGAATTTGAGGGTTTCCTTGCCCAGGAGATAGAGCTGCCGCAAGAAAAGCAATGGTCGCAGGACCATTATAACAACCGTAACTATTACACCGTTGTTCTGAAGCAAACGGTTCTTTATCCGCAACGTTCGGGTAAACTTACCATAGAAAGCGGTAGGTTTGATGCCGTCATTCGAATCCCTTCCCAACGGAAAATACGCAGTATCTTCGATGAGTTTACCGACACATATAATGATGTAAAGAAGGTTTTGCTCTCAACTCCAGCTACGATTGATGTAAAGGCTTTGCCTTCGGGTAAGCCGGAGTCGTTCTCGGGTGCGGTGGGTAATTTCACCATGACCTCGGAGATTAATTCCAATAGCGTAAAAACGAATGATGCTGTAACGGTTAAGGTGAAGATTTCCGGTAATGGTAATATCAAACTGATAAAGAAACCTGAGGTTGTATTCCCTAACGACTTCGATATCTTTGACCCCAAGGAAGAGACGGATGCCAAGACAACGGCAGCCGGGGTGAGCGGCAGCAAGACCATTGAGTATATGGCAATTCCCCGTTACGCAGGCGATTTCGAGATACCGGCTGTTAAGTTCTCTTACTTCGACCCCAAGTCTGCTACATACAAGACTTTGCAATCGGAACCCTATAAGCTGCACGTGGAGCAGGGCGAGGGTGAAAGCAACAATTCTCCGGTTGTGTCGAACTTCAGTAACAAGGAGAGTGTGAAGTATCTGGGTAAGGATATCCGCTTCTTGAAGGTGAAGAATTTCCACTTCATTGGTAACGATACTTTCTTTGGTTCGTTTACATATTATATGTGCTATATCGTTCCGGCAATTCTCTTCCTCGTCTTCTCCTTTGTATATCGTAAACAGGTGAAGGAGAATGCCAATATCGCATTGGTTCGCACCAAGAAAGCCAATAAGATTGCGGTCAAGAGACTGAAGAATGCTGGTAAGCTGATGAATGAAAACAAGAAAGAGGAGTTCTACGATGAAGTGCTCCGTGCCCTTTGGGGATATCTTAGCGATAAGCTCAATATACCTCAGGCTAACCTTACCAAGGACAACGTTGAGGCTGAGCTTACAAAGTATGGCGTAGACGAGAACTTGATAAGTGAGTTTATGGATATTCTGAACACCTGCGAGTTTGCCCGTTATGCGCCGGCACAGGCTTCGGATGCCATGGACAAATTGTATGAGTTGACTGTAGATGCCATCGGTAAGATGGAGAACACAATTAAGAAATAACAAAGAGGAGAGTTATATAGAAAATGAAAAAGATATTGTTTTTTCTGTTGGTGCAAGGTCTGACGTTGGCTGCATATGCTCAAGACGCTGCAATCAAGGATGCTGAGGTTGCATATACGAAAGAGGATTACGGGAAAGCCATCGAGCTCTATGAAGGGGTGCTCAAGACTTCCGGCGCTTCTCCCGAGATATATTATAATTTGGGTAATGCCTACTATAAAGCCGGGAAGATGGCACCTGCCATTTTGAATTACGAACGGGCTTTGGCATTGGACCCGGGTGATGGTGATATCCGCTTCAATCTCTTGATGGCGCGTCAGATGACGGTCGACAAGATTGAGCCCATCGATAAGTTTTTCCTTTCCAAATGGATTACTGCCTTTCGAAACATAGGGTCGGTTGATTCATGGGCAAACACCGGAATAGTATGCTTCATCTTGTTTATCGGATGCGCAGCATTGTTCTTTTTCTCAAGACATATCCGATTGAAGAAGGTTGGTTTCTTCTTGGGAACAGCGCTTTTGATTGCGGTGATTGTCTCCAATGTCTTTGCTAAGAACCAAAAGAATGAGCTTGTAGACCATACACATGCCATAGTTTTTGCTCCAACGGTAACGGTGAAGAGTTCACCTGATGCGAGTGGTACGGATTTGTTTGTCTTGCATGAGGGAACGAAGGTATCCATAAAAAGCACATTGGGCGAATGGAGCGAGATTGTGTTGGAAGACGGGAATGTAGGCTGGATGCCGACAAAGGACATTGAAACAATCTGATGGTAGAAAGAATATTAGTCTACGAACGGGATTTGTTCTTTCTGCTCAACGGCAGCGATATGCCTTTTCTCGACCGCTTCATGTGGTTGCTCTCCGGAAAGGTGGTATGGTTACCGTTGGCGATTTTCATACTATGGGTGCTATTGTATAAGAAGAACTGGAGGGAGAGTGTATTGATTCTCTTGGGCATTGTGTTGGTGGTAACCCTTTGCGACCAGTTTGCTTCCCACCTATGCAAGCCTCTTTTTGCCCGTCCTCGTCCAACCCATCATCCGGATTTTATGTATCAGGTGAAGACTGTATTCGATTATCGGGGAGGGCAGTATGGTTTTATCTCCAGCCATGCGGCCAACGCCTTTGGGTTTGCCACCTTCATGTCGCTGATATTCCGTTATCGGTTGTTTTCTTGGACGGTGTTTCTTTGGGCCACTCTTATGGCTTATACCCGTGTCTATTTGGGAGTCCATTTCGTGTCCGACATTGTGCCGGGTGCTATGGTGGGGCTGTTCTTCGGATGGTTGGTTTATCGGTTGTATGCCATGGTGCGCCCAGTCGCTACAGCCTGTCAGGATAAGGATACCACAGTGCTCTATTCTACCTCCGAGAAGCGCATGATAGTGTATGCCATC
>CAVJCD010000253.1:0-3093 GCA_963648005.1 Tannerellaceae bacterium
TGCTTAGCCTGGTCATTCTCCACTCCATTGAGCGCATCGGGACGGCCGGGGTCAGTCTCGTCGTCGTTGAGTTTCGGACCGATAATGACATGCTTCTGCGATTCTTCGCCCAGTACGATACCGCCGCCAAAACCTCCAACAAACTTGGCTCCTTCGGGTTCGCGGATACAGATATCCTTATCGAGAACCAGTTCGTTGATGTTCTCCAGGGCGCGCTCGGTAGCGGTTATGTTAAGCAAGGCGGAGTCTCTTACAAAGAGGGTACCGTCGCCTTCACCGCCAAACTTCATGTACATACCCAATCTAGCACCGTTCACCACCACGGCACAATGGCCGGCTATGGTCACATTCGAAAGGTAGGCATCGATGCCGTTATCGCTTCCTTCAGGCATTTCAATCGTAAGCGAGCCGTTGATGTCGCCCGTAATGGTAAGGTTGCAGATGCGGGTATTGCCCTGTATAGCTACGCCTTGGTAGGTTGCATTCTTGATGGTGCTGTTGCCCACCAGACGGATGGTAAGGTCTCCATTCTCGCACCTGATGCCCGAAGAAGACTTGGACGCTGCCATATCGATGGTGGCCCAGGCGAGAGTCAGCGTGTTGGTATCGTAGTCGAATACAGCCGAGCCTTTATCCGAGAGGATGTCGCCACAGTTTTTCTCGTCAACCTCGACACCGCCCACCTCAAGAATCATGGGTACAGGGGCAACGTAATAGAAGTAGCGGTCTACCGTCTTGCTGCTGTATCCGTCGATGGTGACGTAGGCGTACACCCTGCAGCTGACATCGATGGTAATGGAGTCGGTATAGATCGTATACTCGACGGTGCTTTGGTCCGTTCCTTCGGGTACCAGTTTATAGTAGATGCTGCCCTCCGTATTGGGGTTACTGATACCCAACTTGAAAGGATCGGTAAAGCTGTAGCCCGTACTGGAGAAGATAGGAGCCTCGATAAATATCAAATCGTTGAGCGTTTGCAGCGACTTAAACGTCGACCAAGGTCTAGTGTAGCCGTAAATCGATTTGCTGTCGGCCGGCACAAAAAGCGTCGCATTGTTGTAGACATCGGTATCAAAGATATTATTATAGGCCGATGGGACTTTTTGAGCCTTGCATACTACAGTGTCGAGCGGACAACCCGCAAAAATTTCTTCACTTTTCAAATTGGTGATTGTTGACGGAAGGTCGATGCGAGTCAGCGACGAACATCCATTAAAGGCTCGATAGCCGATGGAAGTCAGCCCCTCGGGCAGTGTTATCTGGCGGAGGTTCTTGCATTTGGAGAACAGTTGGTATGGCAAAGTGACTGTACCTTCCGGCACCGTAAAACTGCTGATGGCAGTGCCATTGAAGGCATTAGATCCGAAAGAGGTCACTTTTGGAGGAATATTCACCGTCGTCAGCGCCTTGCAGTCCAAGAAAAGTTCGCCGGCAATATAGTTGAGGCTGTCGGGCAGCTGGACGGACACCAGCATAGTGTCATTATAGAAAACAGCGTTGAAGATGTCCGTCACCGTGTTGGGAATAACAATGCTCTTGAAGGCCGTTCCGGCAAAAGCCGAAGATTGGATGGTATCCACCTTGGCCGGGAAGTCGAAGTGTTCGAGCGAAGAGCAATTCTCGAAAGTGCTGCCAGGAATGGTGGTCAGGTCGCTGGGCAACTGCACCTTCTTGAGCGAGGCACACTTGGAAAACAGGGAGGAGCCGAATCTTACCCCGTCGGGGATGACGACATTATCGAGCGAAGTGCAACCGTTGAAGACACCGTTACCCATGCTCTTGAGTGTTGTGGGAAAGCTGATGGTGGGCAAAGCCGTACAGTTCGCGAAGAAACCGTCGGGCAAAGAGCTGATGCCCTCGCCTATCGTCACCTGAGTCAGGCCTTTACAACTAGCAAAGGCCGACGTACCCATCTTGGTGAGCGTACCCGGAATGTGTAGTTTTTGCAGACCCTTGCACCCGCCGAAGGCGTGGCTGCCAAGGTTGGTCAACGAACCCGGCAGTTCCAGTGTCTGCAAGCCGTAGCAACACCAAAAGGCACTCTCGCCTATGGAAGTAAGACCCTCGCCCAAGGTAACATTCTCTATTTTTTCACACTTATAGAAAGCATAGTTGCTTATGGTCTGCACATGGGAGAGGTCCAGATTGCCAGTCTCCCAGTTGCTACATTCATAAAAAGCCGATTGGCCAATGTATGTAAGCGATTTGGGTATATTGACACGCTTCAGCGACGTGCATGCTTTAAATGAAACACCTTCCAAAACTCCCGCTTCCGGCAGTTTCACCTCCTCCAGTGCATTGCAATTATCGAACTTTGCCTCTCCTAGGACATTGGCCTTGCTAAAGTCGATGCATCCGCCCAAGGCTGTTAAGCTATACAGATTTGCATAGGTCAGCTTGCTTACATCAGCGATATCCAGAGATGTGAGTTTTTTGCACCCTAAAATCGTGAGACTTGTTGGTTGTCCTCCCAGCGTGATGCTTTCCAGTCTTGAGCAGGCACCCACGTTGAGATCATTAGCGCAATTCTCGACAGACAGTTTCTTGATACCACACCGGTTGAGACGCACTCCTTCGGGAGCGGTTCCGATACTCAAATCGGCATCCAAATTCGTGCATCCGTCAAACACGTCGTGCCCAAATTCGCCGATATACAATTTAGGAAGCACCAGTTGGTCACAACCCACAAAAGCAGAACCACCCACAGTCGCGACAGAATCGGGCGCATTGACTGTCTGCAAAGAGGTACATTCGTAAAAAAGCTGGGTCGATATCACCTTGGCATCACTTGGAAGCGTAACCGTCTTGAGGTTCTTGCACCTAAAGAAGGCCGCCCATCCATTACCGAGATAATCTGTAGTGAGCATAGAGAAAGCTCCATCTGGAAAAGACACCGATTCCAAAGCCGATTCCGAAAAGCACCAAGCGCCAAAACCTTGCAAGCCTTCTCCTATGGTAATGGATGCCAGCGACTTACAATAACGGAATGCCTGTTTCCCAATATATTGAAGCCCCTTGGGAAGCACAATGGATTTGAGGGTATTCACTTGATAGAAGCATTCCTCGCCGATGGTCTCCAGTCCCTCGTGTAAG
>CAVJCD010000254.1:0-3059 GCA_963648005.1 Tannerellaceae bacterium
CTATCTTTCTCTTTTCGATAATTTAAACAGCCTTCGTTTTTCTTTAGAACTCAACAAAGGCAAGTATGATTAAATTAGCAGCGTTTTTGAAACTGATATCAAACAATAGGCATTTGTTTTATCTATGCTAACACGTAAGCAGGCTTTGTGGAAGATTCGTCTGGCTGTCAGCTTTTTCTTCTTTGCACAAGGCGTTATTTTCGCCTCTTGGGCTAACCGCATTCCTGATGTTAAGGCGTCTCTTGGTCTTAACGACCGTGAGCTTGGCACAGTCCTCTTCGCCATACCGGTGGGGCAAGTGACGGCAATGATGCTTTCTGGTTGGCTTGTAAACCGTTTCGGTAGCCGCAGGATGATGACTCTCGGATGTATTCTTTATGCCGTCTGCCTTGTCCCCCTCTCTTTTGCTACTTCTGCATGGTCGCTGATGCTCGGTCTCTTTTTCTTTGGCATGGCTGCTAATCTTTGCAATGCCTCGGCTAATACTCAGGCGATTGGTGCTGAACGTTATTATGGAAAGACTATTATGGCATCTTTCCATGCGCTGTGGAGTATGGGCGGTTTCCTTGGCGGCCTTATCAGTATGGCTTTCATCGGTGCCGGAGTTAGCACAAGTGTGCAGTTTATCACCGTGATGCTGCTTGTTCTGCTATCCGTTAATCTATTCCGTGGACAGTTGGTGCTCAGTGATGTTAAGGCAGAGCCAGCAGCAGTTCCCTCCAAAACAGGTCGTTTCGCATTCATCAAGAAGATTGACCCATTCGTTGTCTTCCTTGGGTTTATGGCGTTCTGTGGTATGGTTTGCGAAGGTTGTATGTACGATTGGAGCGGTGTCTATTTCAAGGATGTCGTTCGGGTAAATGATGGGCTTGTGCAGCTCGGGTATGTCGTCTGCCTTTGCACTATGACGGTTGGTCGTTTTATATCCGACTATTTTGTAATGCGATATGGTCGTCGGTATGTTGTAATGGCAAGCGGTGCGCTCATATTTACGGGTATGGCTTTGGCAGTCTTGTTCCCTTTCATAATTCCAGCTACTATTGGTTTCTTCCTTATTGGTTTTGGCATATCTTCCACTGTGCCTATTTGCTACAGCCTTGCAGGCCGTTCCACCCGTATGAATTCCGCTCTGGCGGTCACAACTGTTGCCTCTGTCGGATATCTTGGCTTCCTTCTTGGTCCCCCTGTAATTGGTCATTTGGCTCATGCCATTTCTCTGCATTATACTTTTGCCGTAATAGCAGTCGTTGGTCTTGTGTTGGCTCTCGGCTCTTTACATTTCCCTAAGCAGAAGTGACATAGATAATTTATCCTGCCTATAACAACAAAAAGGCCACCTCGTTCGCATTCCGAGGTGGCCTTTTATGTACAAAAATAAGTTATGGAGGAAGATGTTTATTCTTACCTAAGCCATTTGCACCGTCTTCCCCAATCTTCCATAACTTGGTCGCGCCACTTCGCTGTAGTTTCCGCTCCTTGGCATTTTTCGCGTTTCGAGTATAGTTCGGAATTTGTGCAGTCGCTCCACCATGTAGAGCCAACTTTGTAGTCCGTCTCATAATGCTTGCCTGGGAAAGTGTTTTCTACAAACAACTGTCCGCTTATCGGCTCGAAGCCCTCCACGTCAACCTCTATAGTGTAATTGATTATGCCAAACTTGTAAGTGGCATATCGGCACATATACCGCCCTCGACCAAGGTAGTAGACCGGCCATTTCTGTTTGTCAACAGTGAGAAATCCGACTTCATTCTCGGCTCCCGAAGACCATTTCGCTTTTACCGATGGATAGTGTCCCTTCTTGAGTCTTGGACCCTTAAAATGCCATTCTACTATTCCGTCTCGTTGTATAGTGTCCTGTGCTGTCGTAGTGCCAGTAAATATACGTCGCGAACTGTAGTTGATTTTCGCAAATTGTCCACCCCATGACTCTGTTTCAGGATTTGCTGGGTCGCCATTCAACATGTACAGTAGGGTGGGGGTGTCGCCTAATTTAGGCTGTCCTTGCTTGTAGTTGTAAAAATCTGCCCCGAGATGCCCGGCCCCCTCTACGAATGCCTTGTAGAATCCGGTATGGTACTTGCTCGTGTCCTTATAGTTCGCTATGAAACCTCGATACGATTCGTTGTTCTCTATAAACCAAAGGTTTGGAAAGTTCTCAATGATATAGCAATAGCTCGGCAGACTCCACTTCTTGTTTGGCCCGCCAATCCAATGTACCCTAATTTTGTTCGCAATCTCCGGAGCGTCGTGAAGAGCCTGAGCAATATCGTCAAGTCCTCCCCACACAAGTACGTAAAGTGGACGGGCGTCTTCTTTCCGTGCACATTTTACTATCCAATCAGATCCTTCGGTAGCTGTAGAGTAACCGCACATAGGAGCTGCGCCATGGCGACCTTGCTTTGCTATGGCACGCAGACTGTCGGCCGAGGGCCATCCCTCAGCATGTTTTTGAAGTTCCGGAAGGTCTTTTTCGTAGAGACCAATCATGCGTATTATCTCGCTCACGTTCCCGTCTCCATAGGATGGCGACGAAATCAGCCCCTCGCAGTCGAACTCATTGCAGTAAAGCAAATAGTGCATCATCGACTGATTGTCATCGGGGTCCGTGCCACCGATATCCGTTGATATTAATATGCGTGGGCGCTCAGAAGTTTTCTGCCCATATGAGTCTGCTCCTCCTATGAGACCAATAGAGGAAAGCAACAGCATAAAGAATACAGTTGTAAAGTTGATTCTTTGTTTCATACTAAAAACGGCAAGCGACACTCCCGCCACTTGGCAATTAGATTGTGGATATTTTTGATGTATAACCCCATCCACCACCACAAAATGGCAATGAGTGGTATATTTTACGTGAAAATTGCAGTAAAGCCGTCTCTTGTTATCTATATGCTTGATATATAGCTGTTTAAGGTCGCTTTTTTGTTTCCGAAGGGACGAGAAAGGGACAAATGTTTGTTTCTAACTCAATGCCAAAGGTATTGTTTTTAGGTAAAATAACCTCCATTATTGCGCAAAAATAATCATCCGCAAGCACCAGTTACGGCATCGCCCACTAT
>CAVJCD010000255.1:0-3012 GCA_963648005.1 Tannerellaceae bacterium
CCAAGACTTTGATGATGTAGAGGATAATATCAACTTCATTAAACACAAAGCACGCGAGATAGCGGAAGCGGCATTGCAAACCGAGCCACAGCCTATAGGCAAGGGCGTATTTGGCAACATCTACGACCAGTTTAAGGGCAAGGCGAAGGAAGCCATAGATTTTCTCCGAAAGATAAAAGGTGGCGAGGCAATTGCTGCACTGCACCATAAAGATATTGGTGATATTGATATTGTATGGGGAGAAGAAGGAACGGGTAAAAGTGACGGATTCGGTCTTGCTAAACTCGTTAAATACCATCCGGAAGTTCTTGATAATATTCAAGAGATACTTGATGATATGGAAGTAACATCACGTTCAGAAAATCGTATTAACTTGGAGAGCAAAAGCCATCAAGCCGCAGTTAGGCTTACATGGAATAACGAAAAGAAGAATTGGCTTTTAACTGCTTTTGAAAAGAAAAACAGTGTCTCCGACAATACGACAGACACTGGCGAAACCCTTTCGGGCAAGAGGAATGACACTGCTACTCCCCAAAACACTGTTTCTTCTGCCGACAAAGTTACGAAGAAATCTGCAAATACCAAATCTGCCGATGCGAAAAAAGCAGCAGAAGCCGACAAGCCCATTGAAGATGTGGGTGAGAAGATTGGTGGTGCGAAGAAGGATCTGTACAAAGAGATGCAACGGCAGGCAGCGGAGAACAGCAAGAAGACCGATGAGGAACTGCTTACATGGATGAAAGGTCTTTCGGCAGGAAAGATTTTTGCTTTCGACCTTGCCAAGCTGCGTGCCGATGGTTTGAGTAATGAAGCCGCTACATTCATTCAGTTTGTAAAGAGTTTTGTTCCTGCCAAGCCGCGAGTAGAGTGGAAGCTGAAGCGGTGGTTCGGTCAGGCAATGACTCTGTACCGACTTTGCCTCATGTCGGCCACAGACTTTGAACAAGTGCAGAGCCTTATCAGTGACAACAATTACAGCAAGATACTCGAAGGCTACCAGGCAATGATGGCCATTGGTGGTTTTGACAGCGGTTTGCATCTGCCAAAGGAAACGAGCTTGAGGCATGAGAAAGAAGGTGCCGAGATGTGGTCGAAGGCCAACGGCAATGTTTCGATAGCCGGCAAGTGGAGCGTATATGTAGGTTATCAGTTTAGCGTGTATGACACCTATGAAGAAGCCGCAGAAGCCTTGAAGCGTTTGGCCGGACAGAACGCCGTTGACAAGAAGAAGGAAATACAGTTTGTTGTCTATCGTTCTACAGCTGACGGCACATGCTACATTACCCCGAAGGGCAAGAGCGAGGCTGTAATAGCCGATGGCTTCAAGACTTCGACCGAAGCGTTTAAGTATATCCGCGAACACAATGCCGAATTGCAGGAGCGTTACCGCACCCTTATGGACGGCACAAAGGTGGAGCTTGGCGAGAACCGCGAGCGAAAAGGACGCAACTGGCGTGACGGAGAGGATGTGAGTGCCGAGACATTCAGAGAGACGTTCGGTTTCAGAGGCGTGGAGTTTGGTAACTGGATGAAGCAGGAAGACCGCCGCAAGGCATTGAACGAGTGCTACGATGCGCTTATGGACTTGGCCGATGTGTGCGGTGTGTCGCCAATGGCTCTGTCGCTTGACGGCAAGCTGGGCATGGCATTCGGCTCGCGTGGCGGCGGCAATTACAATGCCCACTACGAACCCGATAAGGTAGTCATCAACATGACCAAGACAAAGGGTGCTGGAAGTCTTGCCCATGAATGGTTCCACGCCCTGGACAATTACTTTGCGAGAATGGGCGGTGCTAAAGCCGGTGGCTTTGCCACATCGAATGAAGGTATCTCTCCAAAAGGATTGCAGCCGTTAAAAACACGAAATGGAAAGTCTTATTGGTCGGGAACACAGCATAAGTTCATTACCGAAGCCGAGTATGAGGCCGAGCTTGCCAAGCACCCCGTGCGCAAGGAAATGGCAGCTGCATGGAAGCACTTGAGCGAAGCTATAAGCAAGAGTGCCTACGGACAGCGTTCAAAGTCGTATGCTGCATTGCACACAAATTATTGGAAAGAGCCTACCGAAATGGGTGCCCGTGCTTTCAGTGTATGGGTAGAGAATGAATTATCGAAGCGCAATGCCACTAACGACTATCTGGCAAACAACCCTGCGTTGCTTGAAGAAGCACAGAACGATGAGCAGAAGCGTTTCTCTCCCTATCCTTTCAACACCGATGCGGAGTGGATGGATGAAGCCTTTGGCAATCTGTTCAACACGATGCAGGAGAAAGTGGATGCAGAGACCGGCAACCATGTGTTGTATCATCGCTCTTCCGGCACTACACCTTTAACCCACAAGGAGCGTGTTATGCGCGACACCTTGGCCGACCTTATGAACGGCTTTGGCATGGATGTAACCATGAGCGAGGAAGGACAGAAGGTGCTGGATGAGGTTAATGGGAAAGATGTGAGATTGATGTCTTTCGGTGAGCCATATAATTATGGCGATTATCCTTTGGGACGTGTAGAGCCTGGACTTGCGGAAAAGGAAGTGGAGATAGTAAAGGCTGATGCCGACCACAGCTTCACTAACTATAAAGAAGCAAAGGATTGGGCAAGAAAGAATATTGCCAAGACTTACGACAACGAGGAGACGGGCGGCAAAGGTGATGTGCGCATAAGCAATGGAGCAGTGGAAAAATTCTTGTCGCAGAGTGCCGTTGACAAGAGCGACAGCAAGGATGTGCATATGGCAGTGCTAAAAGTGTTGCCCGATGTTCTGAAAACAAGTATAGACGTGGAGACACATCCAGACTTCTTGAAAGGTGAGAACGGCAAACGCAGCGCAGAGAATGGCATGAACAAGGATGTGCTTGTGCATCGCTGTTATGGTGCGGTGGATATTGACGGGAAAACTTACCGAGTAAAGATAACACTGAAAGAAAATGTCAAGACAAAAGAAACAACAAATACACATTCGTATGAAGCAACAAAAATAGAGCTATTGGCTGGTCAACATGGAGACGTTAC
>CAVJCD010000256.1:0-2956 GCA_963648005.1 Tannerellaceae bacterium
GTCCCTTATGATTCTTCAATTTCTCCATCAAGCGGATTTGTGCCTCTTGTTCAACCGGTTCGTGCGTTGGCCCGTCTTCACCTACGCGGAATGCGTCGTGCGACCAAATGAATTTCACCGGTTGCTCCATCAAAGCAGCCATGCGGACGGCTGGTTTCATGTAGTCGGAGAACACGAAGAATGTTCCGCAAGCCACGATTACACCACCGTGGAGCGACATACCGATGCAAACACATGCCATAGTAAGTTCTGAAACACCTGCTTGGAAGAAAGCGCCGCTGAAGTCACCTCTTTTCAAGGAGTGAGTCTTCTTCAAGAAGCCGTCGGTCTTGTCGGAGTTGGATAGGTCGGCAGACGAACAAATCATGTTCTCCACATTGCTTGCCAACACACCAAGTACAGTGGCTGATGCAGCACGTGTTGCCTGACCGGCTTTCTGCTCAATAGATGCCCAGTCAATCTCGGGTGCTTTACCCGAGAACCAGCATTGCATCTTCATGGCTAATTCCGGATTGGCCTTTGCCCAGGCTTCTTTTTCGGCATAACGTTTGGCAACAATGGCCTCCAATTCTTTTGTACGCTTGGCATACAGCTGGGCAACGTCATCGAACACTGCGAATGGGTTTGTTGGGTCACCACCCAAGTTCTTCACCGTTTCTTCGACCGATGCTCCTGCGGCAGAAAGAGGCTGACCGTGTGTGGATACTTTGTTTTCGTAGTTACAGCCTTCAGTTCCACGGGCCCCTTTACCCATGATGGTATTACCGATAATCAAGGTAGGACGTTTACTCTCAGTTTTTGCCTCGTCCAATGCTTTGCGAATCTCTTTTACATCGTTGCCGTTGATGTGAATCACCTTCCAACCCCAGGCTTCGTATTTCATGGCCACATTCTCGGCATCCACTTCCTCTACGGTTGTAGAGAGCTGAATGTTGTTGGAGTCGTAGAACATGATAAGGTTGTCGAGTCCCAAGGTTCCGGCAATACGTCCGGCGCCTTGAGATATCTCTTCCTGGATACCGCCATCGGAAATATATGCGTAGATTGTCTGGCTCATAACATTCCCCAGACGGGCTTTTAGGAATTTGGCAGCGATAGCAGCACCTACGGCATAGGTGTGGCCTTGCCCTAGCGGACCGGAAGTGTTCTCAATGCCGCGACGTACATCCACCTCTGGGTGACCGGGAGTGGGGCTTCCCCACTGGCGGAACTGCGACAACTCTTCCATAGTGAACTTACCGGTGAGTGCAAGCACTGCATAAAGCATCGGAGACATGTGCCCCGGGTCTTGGAAGTAGCGGTCTCTACCTTCCCATTCTGGGTTCTTGGGGTCGTAGACCAAGTACTCCGAAAACAGCACATTGATGAAATCGGCTCCACCCATTGCACCGCCCGGATGACCGGATTTGGCCTTTTCTACCATTGATGCAGCCAGAACACGGATGTTATCCGCAGCTCTGTTCATTACTTTAATATCGTTCATAAGGATGTTTTTTTGATTCTTCTGGCAAAGATAGGGGCTCTTTTTCGAAAAAGAGCCGCCCTGTCTATTCCGGAGACTGTTGTTTATGCAATCCTACGTGCACCGTCGCTGATGACTACCTCATACACCTTAGGTGCATGGCCGAACTTCTTTGTATACGACTCAACTGCTTCTTTGATGAAACCATCGTGCAGTTCGTCTTTTACCAAGTTGATAGTGCAACCGCCGAAGCCGCCGCCCATCACACGCGAGCCTGTTACGCCGCACTTCTTGGCTACGTCGTTCAAAAAGTCGAGTTCCTCGCAGCTTACCTCATAGAGTTTGCTCATACCGTGATGTGTTTCATACATCTTTTTGCCTACTGTTTCGTAGTCGTCCTTTTCCAAGGCTTCGCAAACGTCGAGCACACGTTGTACTTCTTCAATCACGTATTCGGCACGCATATAGTCTTCGGCACTGATATCATTCTTTACTTCGCCAAGCATCTGCATGGTGGCATCACGTAGGAACTCCACCTCAGGATGGTTTCTGCGAATGGCAGCCGCTGCCGTTTCGCACGACTGGCGACGTTTGTTGTAGGCAGAAGATGCCAGTTCGTGTTTTACCACGGAGTCGAGCAATACCAATTTATAACCGGTTGGGTGGAACGGGAAATATTTGTATTCCAATGAACGGCAATCAAGGCGGATTAGGTTGCCAGCCTTGCCGAATATGGAAGCAAACTGGTCCATGATGCCGCAGTTGACACCGCAGTAGTTGTGCTCTGTAGACTGACCGATGCGAGCCAATTCGAATTTGTCGATACCCAAAGCGAACAGTTCGTTAAGAGCAAAAGCATAAGTGCTCTCAAGAGCTGCCGATGACGACATACCAGCCCCTAGAGGAACATCACCTGCAAATACGGTGTCGAATCCTCCAACCTGTCCGCCGTGTTTGATGCATTCACGGCATACACCAAAGATATATCTTGCCCAACTTGCCTTCGGGGCATCTTCTTCGCCGAGTCCGAATTCGGCATAATCGTTCATGTCGATGGAGAATGCGCGAACTTTGTTTGTGCCGTTAGGTTTGATTTCGGCAATCATACCTTTGTCGATAGCACCGGGGAATACAAATCCGCCATTATAGTCGGTGTGTTCGCCGATAAGGTTGATACGACCGGGAGAAGCATATACGCTGCCTTCCGCACTGAATAACTCTTGGAATTTATTTCTGATTTGTTTTTGCATGATAAGATTGCTTTAAGTGGTTATACAAAAAAACAAAGAAATTATCCGACTACGAAAAGTTTGCAGCCGGATAATTTCTCTTACATATGAATGTTATGGTTTCGTTTATTCAACAGGAATATCTTTGTTTACGTTCTTGCTTCCAATCAATGCATAATACAACAAATAGATAAGAGCAAGCACGATTACGATATAAGAGAATTGATAACCGGCGACGTTTACAATCAGACCCTGAATCCAAGGT
>CAVJCD010000257.1:0-2951 GCA_963648005.1 Tannerellaceae bacterium
ATCCGCCTCTGTAGAATGTTCCGTTCCCTCTATTGCGCGCATAATCACGTTCCTCCGGGGATGAAGCAAGGCTTCTTCTTTGGTTATCTTACCCAATTTAACAAGTGCATTGACCAATGAGTGGTCTTCCGTCTCGTAGATAATTTTCCCTTTTCTGAACTGATATATCCGACTATCTCCCACATGTGCCAACGTTACGCCCAACTTACCAACAGCAACCATGGTCAATGTCGTTGCCATACCTTTAGCTTCCGGATGGAGGTCTACATAACTGTCGAAACGAGCCTCTGTGTATTTGACTGCCCGGTCTATGAACTCCTTGGATGGCTCTCCTTCCAAAAATGTAGAAAAGAAGGTTTGGAAAGACTCACAAGCCAGCGCACTGGCTATCTCTCCCTTGGCTGACCCACCAACGCCGTCGCAAACCAAGAATAACTTTTGATTGGAATTAACCGTCTCCGGTAACGGATATATTGAATCCTCGTTGTTTTGTCTGCCGCCTTTCTCACAAACGGCCCATGGCTTTCCAATCGTTATATTCATAGCACAATATTTATTCATTAAAACGAAGAACGGTGTGTCCGATAATGATTTCGTCATTATCATTCAGCACAACGACCTCCCCAGTTTCAAGATAATTACTGTTATATAACGTGTGATTTTTGCTATTATTGTCAGAAAGATAGTGTTTATACCCTTCTTTCGGGTCTTTTTTTACTTCTATCCGTATATGTTCTCTGCTCATTGATTTGTCTTCCGTGACAATCCCTATTGTTGCCTTTGAAGCACGGGATTTACGGCCAATCACGGAAACACCTTCATAAAGAGGAAACACCTGTTCCGGTGTGGTTTCATCACCAACAACCAAAATCCGCCCCGCACTCTTCACGACAGGACGAACCAACACTGTATCAGTATTCTGATTAACTTGCCCAAGCAACGATACCGGTATCGGCTGCTTACACTTTGGGCATCTAAAAGATGTTAGACCACCGGGAAGCTTCCCCTCGTCCACCTTTAACCCAACGTGACAATGCGGACACTTGACTGAAATCATATCATAAACGAGACATCAGCCCCATCTATATCAGCAGAAAAAGCATCTTGTATGTCCATATCAGACAAAACAATAGTGTCGTCAGACAATGTAATGAAATCTGAAACGTCCACACCTTCGTCATCTACCATGACTATACCAGATAAATCATTCTCACTATCCACATCCACCACTACGGCATCGCTGAACATGGAATCATCACTATCCAACGTGACAAAAGTATATTCCTCTTCTTGCATCGGTTCAATTTTTGATTGTTATTTCCCGGAAGCAAAAGTAGAGAAAGCCATTGATTAAATTCTCACTGCGTATTTCCTTGTAATCAAACTTTTGAGTTTTATGTACGAAACTCTTGGTTTAGGAAACAAAACGACTCATCCATCGGTCCATTTGGCCTTACACGACGAGACAGGACATTGCTTCCTGTTTCTTAGAGATTCCCATGGAATTTCACCCAAGAATGTACCGCATTTCGGACATACGTAATCTATTTTGAATTTATTGGCAAGGTCTTGCAACTGTTGTGGCGTTTTAGAGGCCTGCCTTGCGCCCATATATATTCCAACAGTAGGCGCACAAATCGCAACAAACAAACTTATACCCAAAAACATAGGACTGCCTTTACCCAAAAAGCCGATAATGACACCAATTACACCGGGCAAAGCAAATGGAAGCGACTGAAACAATCTGGTCTTAAACTGATTGGATGATTGTATTTTCACTTTTGCTTGAATATAATCATCGTACACTTTCTTTAACGCCAAAAACTCTTCACTATAATCGTTACGACTCTTTTGCGCCTCGTGTATATCAAGAGCATACCCCAACCCAAGAATTATTTTATCGGTAGGTGTAACACGCTTCTTAACAATCTGCGCACCATTGACGAAAGTACCGTTTGTAGAACCAAGGTCTTCCAGTATCCAATAGCCATGCTCTTTGGTCAGACACGCATGATGCCTACTTACGTGGGGGTCATCCACTACCAAGTCGTTGTCTTCAGCTTTACCAATCCTAATTTTCATCCTTCTTTCCCGTTGATTCTTCCGGTTTTCCCATTTCCTTTTCCAAAGATTCTTTCAACAATTTCAGTGGGTCTTTAGACACAATAAGCTCACGAGGTTTCCCTTCTTCTGTCAACAGCAGCAATTTTTGTTTGGGTAAATTAATCTGAAGAATATGGTTTTTATTAATGATATGGCTTTTCCCCACCCTCATTAATATCTTACCACATCCAACCACTTGCTTCTCAAGCATCTCTTCAATCTTCCCTATATTGATTGCAAAAGTAAACTGAATCCCGTTAGACAATAATAGTTTGGTATAGTTCCTATCTGCTTCGAAAAAAAGTATCTGACCTATCTTTATTCGCAACAGTTCGTCCCTTGTCTTAATGATTAAATATCGCTCCATACGCTGACATTTTCTACTTTCACTGAAAAACAAATATACGGAACTTTGTTTTATTCAGACAACATTTCACAAAGATTTTCTATCACTTATGGCTAAAAAGAAGGTGGAAGACGCTCCACCTATTCAGAAATAAATCACTGCTCTATAACGTATAAACAGTCACCACTAAACACAAATAGTAATTATCCATTTAAGGAAACATTAGAAATGTGCGCGGAATGAGATTCGAACTCACACGCCGAAACCGGCACTACCCCCTCAAAGTAGCGTGTCTACCAATTTCACCATCCGCGCCAACGGTGCCCAGAACAGGACTCGAACCTGCATGCCTCGCGACACACGCACCTGAAACGTGCGCGTCTACCAATTCCGCCACCTGGGCTTTTCATTACATAAAAAAGGCGGTCTCCTACCGCTCTATTATCTTGAGCGAAAGACGGGACTCGAACCCGCGACCCTAACCTTGGCAAGGTTATGCTCT
>CAVJCD010000258.1:0-2901 GCA_963648005.1 Tannerellaceae bacterium
GTATGTGTAACGATGGTTACATGTTTTGCGCTGGGGGCAAGTCCTTTGGCGGCACAGCAACAGACAACAGGCAATGTTGTTGAGTATTTTGGGAAGGAAAGAGTGGAGAGAGTGGACGAAGGAGTGGTGCTTCATACCTTTGGCAAAGGTTATTTCGTTCCGGTAACAACGCCGTCGGGCTATTTGTTTACAACAGCCGACGGCTTGGGATGGGAGATGGCAAAGGGCAAGTTCAAGTCCCCTTCCGAAGACGATTTGACGGCAACATGCTATGGCAGGAAGCCTGAGGAGGTGAAATGGGCACCTATAGAGGCGGATTCCACCGGTAAGTTTGCCACCCGTGCTCTGCGCCGTGCATATGTGTATACCGAATATACTGCCGACAAGTCGCAGATTGTGTTGCTTGAAGCAACCGGAAACACCCGCACATTTATCAATGGCATGCCTCACGAGGGCGACCACTACGATTTTGCATATACGCTGATTCCTTTCCGGATGCAGAAGGGATGCAACGAGTTTGTTTTCACTCACGGCCGTTTTGGCAGGGTGGCAGCCAAGCTGATTGTCCCCTCCAAGCCGGTGATGCTTACCAAGAGGGATATGACGCTTCCGGACATTATCAATGGAGAAGGAGAGGAGAAGTGGGGCGCCATCCGCGTGATTAATGCGCAAGAGAAAGCCCTCTTAGGATTGCAGATAGAATGTAGGTTGGAAGATGGAGAAACTGCCGGCATAGCCACCGACGATATCATGCCGATGATGGTGCGCAAGGTGAAGTTCCGTATCCCGGCTGCCACGAAGGTGAAGAAGGGCAAGACAAAGGCAACGATTATCCTCAAGGACAAAGCCGGCAAGGAAATCGACCAAGTGGAGATTGAGCTCCAGCAGAAAGATGCCACCGTGGTGCACGAGCGTACATTCATCAGTGATATAGACGGGAGCGTGCAGTATTATAGTGTCAACCCCTCCACCATGCAGGGCGACAATCAGGCCCTGTTTCTCTCCGTCCACGGAGCGTCGGTGGAAGCCCGCAACCAGGCACGTGCATATGCTCCGAAGGATTGGGGACATATCATTGCTCCAACCAACCGCCGCCCGTATGGTTTCAATTGGGAAGAGTGGGGTCGCATAGATGCCATGGAGGTATTGGCTGAGGCAGAGAAAGTGTTCAAGACAGACCCGGCGCACACATATCTTACGGGGCACTCGATGGGTGGACACGGCACATGGTTTCTTGGCGTCACCTATCCCGACCGTTTTGCGGCTATTGCTCCTTGCGCCAGCTATCCCGACATTGCCCGCTATTCGCGACCGGGTGCCGATGCCGACAACGAGGGTGAGAAGCATTTCGACATGATATGCCGGGCAGCCAATGCCGGCAGAACATTGAATTTGATGAAGAACTACCTTCAGTCGGGTGTATATATCCTCCACGGTGATTCCGACGACGTTGTTCCCATTCAGCAGGTACGCCATATGCGTGAGCTTTTGGGTACGTTCCATCCCGACTTCTGTTACTATGAATATCCGGGCGGTGCACACTGGTATAGTAACGAGAGTGTTGACTGGAAACCCATCTTCGACTATTTCCGTTGGCATAAGGTGCCTGCCTCGGGCAACGTTAAGCAGATAGAGTTCCACACGGCTTCGCCCGCCATCACTGCCAAGGACTATTGGGTGACCATCAATCAGCAGGACACAGCGTATTCTTTTTCGTCGGTATTTTTCAAGCAGACCGACAACGGCGTTACGGGTACTACCTCCAACGTAGCCTCTCTGACAATCGACCTTCCGGCACTTAAGCATCAGAAGGCAAGTATCACCATCGACGGCGAGACCATTACGGCAGATGGCACGAAACCTGCCGTGCTGAAGAAGACCTCCGGCAAATGGGCTCTGACGGATGCCGTCCCTGTGACAGAAAAATATCCTGCTCGCTATGGTGGTTTCAAGCAGGCGTTCGACCATCGCGTGGTGTTTGTATATGCCACGGGAGGCAGCAAGGAAGAAAACGAATGGTATCGTAACAAGGCACGCTTCGACGCGGAGACTTTCCTCTATAGGGCAAACAGCTCCATCGACGTCGTTGCCGACAAGGACTTCAATCCCTCGGCTTATGCAGACCGCAACGTTGTTGTCTATGGCAATGCCTCGAACAACAAGGCTTGGAATAAGCTCCTGAAGAATGCTCCGGTGCAGGTCATGAAGGGTGAGATTCGTATGGGAAGCAAAGTGATGAAGGGCCAAGACCTCGGAATATATTTCGTTTATCCTCGTCCCGACAGCCCGACAGCCAGTGTGGGTGTTGTTGCCGGAACAGGCATCGAAGGCATGAAGGCCACCTATCCCAACGACTATATCTCGGGTATCACAGGCTTCCCCGACTTGCTGATTTTCGGTGTAGACATACTGAAAGACGGTATTCGTGGGGTGAAAGTTTCGGGCTTCTTCGGCAACGACTGGAGCGTTGAGAGGGGTTGCTTCGAAGAATAGAAGATAAAAAGAAGGCGGCTGTCACGTCTGCCATGAACAAGAAAAGTGCTTTTCTAATCCCCGGGGGCTTCCCTGAAGGAAGAAAAGCACTTTTTTAGTTTCCGGGAGCTTCCCCGAGGGTAGAAAAGTGCTTTTTTGTTTCCCATTGCTCTTGAAAGCCCATGATTGTTGGTCTACTATAGTTCGAAATGAGACTTTTTAGTGAGTCTTTGAATTGAGGTCTCAAAAAATGACGATTGCGTAAAAATGGAAATTATGTCCGTGATTGTCGTAAAGGAGTACTGCGCGAGCAGGTGTTGTTTTGCAGCGGAATTACATACAACAAAAGAACAATGAAAAAGACATTTTTATTAACAATTTTGTTTGGACTGATTATGACAACAACAGCAAACGCAACAGAGAAATTGG
>CAVJCD010000259.1:0-2893 GCA_963648005.1 Tannerellaceae bacterium
TCCACTCGGCAACGTTGCCCGCCATATCATACAAACCAAACGGGTTGGGGGCAAAAGAACCTACGCGTGAGGGAATCAAATGACCGTCCTCGGTGTAATTGCCTTTCCCCGGCTTGAAGTTTGCCATAAAGCAACCTTTGGCATTCTGCAGCTCGTCGGTAGACCATGGATATTTGTTTTCGTTCTTCCCGGCACGGGCTGCATACTCCCATTCGCCCTCTGTGGGCAGACGGAACGACTCTATTGCCTGTCCCGACGGGAAGTTCAACGACTGCTTGAACATATCGGTGCGCCATACGCAGAAAGCAGTGGCCTGCTCCCACGATACACCTACAACGGGATAATCGTCGTAGCCCGGATGTTGGAAATACATACGCATATAAGGCTCGTTGTAGGCATTGTTGAAATCGTTTACCCAACAAGTCTCGTCGGGATACACATTCACGATGCGGGTGTGGAGAAAATCCCACGGACCGCTCAACGGACGGGTGATTGTCTCGTTTACTATATTGCCTTCGTCGTCGATATAAGCCGTGTCTTTCGAAATCATGACAACCTCGTTCATGTCGACCTTTATGTCTGTGTCGCGTACACGTTCGCTCGGGTCGAGACGGTTCTTGCGCAGAGCGGCGCCGGTGTGGTCGTACCATTCGTATTTGTAGACCATCTGCTTTTCGTCCAACCGTTTTTCTCCGGTAACGGGATTTGTGTAGTAAACACTTTCGATGGCGCGCTGCTCATCCTCGGTTGCCCGCTTCCAAGGGATTGGACGGCTCCAGTCCAAGTGCGGAGTGACAGGCTCGCCATATTTGTCTTCAGTGATTTTAAACAGGTCGTTGCCGCCATAAGCCGGGTCAGCCAGTCGCTCGCGGATGATGGAGTCGCGTACCCAGTGAACAAACTGACGGTATTTGGCATTGGTTATCTCCGTTTCGTCCATCCAGAAGGAGTCAAACGAAACGCCCTTTGTCTCCGGATTGATGCCCCACAGAGAGTCTTTATCCGCCGGTCCCATCTCAAACGAACCCCTTTTGATTAGAACCATACCATAAGGCGAGGGCTCATTAAAAGCCACCGACCGCACCCCGGTAACCTCTCCTCCCGCTCCGGAAAGAGACTTACCGCATGAGGTAAGCAAGGCTGCTGCCACAAGTGCTAACAATACTTTTTTCATATACTATAATATACGTACACTTTTATGTCTGTTCTTTCCTGTCTTTGTTTTCTTGAGCTTCAGCTGGTAGCGCACCAACACTTCGTGGCTGCCGGAACTGGCTTTCAGCACTGCCGTGGTTGGGAAATCGTAGGCATATCCAACCTGAAACCTCCCGAACGTGGCGCCCAACAACACTACTACCGACTCGTTTATACGCCAGGAAAGACCTCCGTTAAACATCTTATTATATACCATCCTCGCGGTGATGTCCGCTTGGAAGCTTTGCATATCTGTCTTCAGGAAAACCGAAGGCTGTAATTCATACAACGGATTCCTCAGTTTAATATTGTATCCCCCCGTCAAATTTAATCCCGTGGAGAGATAGGTGTAGGCGTTTTCCTCGAATTGCATTTCCGGAGCGGTGAGGTGGGTTGCCGCAAAACCGACGTAGAAATGCTTGTGGGTGTAGTACACACCGGCATTCACATCAAGAGCCATTGCCTGCACTGCTGTGCGAGGAATGGCTTCGTCTTCCTGCTGGTGATAGTCGCTTTCGGGGATATATACTTTTGTTCCGTCGAAACTTTTGTTGAAGATGCCGCCCTGCAAGCCGATACTCAGTGTTCCACCAAACAATTTGCGCTTGTAGGCATACTGAACTGCCACCTTCGTGTTTTGGAACAAACCGATGCTTTCAGAGTTTGCCACCAGTCCGACGCCGTGGTTGGTGCTTCCCAATTTCAGCGGCATGTCGGCGAGGACAAAGAATGAAGTACCTGCCTGAGGCATTCCTATCCATTGTTGGCGGAACAGGCCAAGCATATTCAAATCTTCCGTCGACCCTGCGTATGCGGGGTTATAGTATCCCATCCCCAAGAAGTACTGGCTTAGCTGCACATCGTCCTGAGCCCACACGCCAATCGTGCAGGTGACGGATATAATAATGGACAGGAAGATTCTCTTCATCATAAAAACAAACTAAGTGAAACAAGTTCCACTCTCTCAATAACGCGATGAGGTCGTTTAAATTGTGTTCCCCACAAAAAACAGTTCGGCATAAAACATCAACGGGATAAAAGAATGACATTCCTTTATCCCGCCGACATTAAATTATAGCCTAAATGCTCTCTTAATACTCTTCTTCATTGAAGAAAAAGTCTTCTCTGCTGGGATAGTCGGGCCAGATATCTTCCATACACTCGTAAATATCACCTTCGTCTTCTATCTCCTGCAAATTCTCAATTACTTCCAACGGCGCACCGGAACGTTGCGCATAGTCAATCAATTCATCCTTGGTTGCAGGCCAGGGCGCGTCTTCCAATTTCGAAGCCAACTCTAATGTCCAATACATAGCTATCCAGTATTAATAACACCCAAACAGTGGGCTGATTTTTAAATTTGCGCAAAAGTATGACAATATTCCTTAGCTGCAAGAGGAATTCCAAATAAATTCTGTACCAATATTCTCTATACATTCCTTGCGGGCCAAAACGAACAGATAATCAGAGAGTCGGTTCACGAAAACGAGAACCGGTTCTTCCACCGTGCAGGTTTGGGCAAGGCGGTATATTTGGCGTTCGGCGCGGCGGCAGACGGTGCGGCACACATGAGCCAAGGCGGCGGAACGACATCCGCCGGGAAGAACGAACCCTTTCATCCGAGGCAGTTCGCTGTCCAGTCGGTCTATTTCGTGCTCAAGGCGTTCGATGCTTTCGGGAGATACCCGGCTCTCAATCC
>CAVJCD010000260.1:0-2880 GCA_963648005.1 Tannerellaceae bacterium
ATATTACGGAGTTGACCCCGCGCATCAAATGGGCAAACAAACGCTGGGCATTGGTGAATGGCGGTGGCACAACGGGTAAGGTGCTCTCATTCTACCTCGAGGGACCGAGCTACCTGAAGGGCGTGAAGGTGAAGCTCAACTATGCCCTTTACGACGGCATCCCATGTATAAGTAAATGGCTGGAGGTGGAAAACAAGAGTGGCATGGGCATTACGCTTGACGAGTTCACCCTCGAGCAGCTGGCCATGGCAGAACCCGAGTCTCCGGTGGAAGCCAAACGTTACGACCAGTTCCTTCGTCCCAACGTACATATCGAGAGCGACTGGGCTTTCCTTGGCTTTACGGAACGTGAGGCAGAGCGCACCGAGTTTTGGAACACCGACCCGAGGTATACTTCTCAGTGTAACTACCCCATGCTTACGCCCTGCCTCTTGGAGGTGAAGCTCCCTATGGGACCGGATGAGGATATTGCCGATGGTGGCAAGTTTCAGAGTTTCCGCACATGGATGATGCCTTTCGACAGCTACGACCGCGACCGAAAGGGACTTTTCCTGAAACGTATGTATCGCAAGATTGCTCCTTGGACAACCGAGAACCCGATATTCCTGCATTGCACATCCTCAGACCCGGAAGTGCTCAAGACAGCCATCAACCAATGTGTTGAGACGGGATACGAGATGATTATCATTAGCTTCGGTTCGGGAATGAATATGGAAGACGAGAGTGCGGAGAACATTGCGAAATACAAGGAGCTTACCGAATATGCCAACTCCAAAGGCATTGAATTGGGTGGCTATTCTCTTCTCTCGAGCCGCTGGATTAGCGACGAAGTGGATGTCATCAATCCGGAGACAGGCAAGCGCGGAGGAATGATTTTTGGCAGTTCGCCTTGCTTGTGCACTGACTGGGGCTACGAGTATTTCCGCAAGATACGTTCCTTCTTCGAAAAGACCGGAATGACGGTGTTCGAGAACGACGGCTCTTATCCCGGCAATGTATGTGCTTCAACCAGCCACGCCCATCATAAGGGATTGAAAGACTCTCAGTGGAAACAACGTCAGAAGATTGTTGAGCTCTATCAGTGGATGTGTGAGAAAGGTATATATATGAATATCCCCGACTTTGGTTATATGCTGAACGGAGGTACGAAGGTGGGCATCGGCTACCGCGAGGTGAACTGGTCGCTTCCGCGCGAACGCCAGCTTGTGTTGGGTCGCCAGGTAATATACGATGGTTTGTGGGAGCGCCTGCCGGGTATGTGCTGGACATTTGTTCCCCTTACGCAATATCACGGCGGAGGGGCTGCTGCCACTCTTGAGCCATTGAAGGACCATATCGCCGACTACAAGGCTCACATGGTTCAGAACTATGGTGCCGGCGTGCAGGCATGCTATCGCGGTCCCCGCTTGTATGACACCCCGGAGACCAAGGCTGTTGTGAAGGATGTGATTTCGTGGTATAAGAAATATCGTACTATTCTCAACAGTGAGTTGATTCACCTGCGCCGTGCCGACGGACGCGACTGGGATGGTTATATGCATGTCGACCCCGAAGGGAAGGAGAAGGGTCTTGCCCTCTTGTTTAATCCTACCGACAAGGATATGACCCGCACAGTCCGTCTCCCGCTCTACTACACCGGTCTTTCCGATGTGGCACAGATTCGCGAGAAGGAGCAGGCTCCGGTTTCCTATAAGTTGAACCGTGATTATTCGGTGGATGTAAAGGTAACCATCCCCGCCCACGGAAACACTTGGCTGGTTATCCAATAGCATATGATTTAGGCTAAACGTAAAATGTTTACCTTTGCGGCCGTCCTTCTTACGTGAAGGACGGCTTTTATACAAATAATATTACACCTTGTATGAACATGAGAAAGTATAAACTAATCAACAACGTGTTGGGGTGGGTCGTATTCCTGATTGCCTCTACCGTTTATTTGATGACTATCGAACCCACTGCCAGTTTTTGGGATTGTGGTGAGTTCATTTCCTCTGCCTTTAAACTGGAAGTGGGGCATCCGCCCGGAGCACCGTTTTTTATGCTGACGGCAAACCTGTTCACTCAGTTTGCTTCGGATACAACCATGGTGGCAAAGATGGTAAACTCGATGTCGGCGCTTTTCAGCGGTCTGACCATTTTGTTCTTGTTCTGGAGCATTACGCATTTGGCACGCAAGATTATGGTGGACGATGGCGGCGAGATTTCCACGGGCAAGATGATTACCATAATGGGTAGCGGATTGGTTGGTGCCTTGGCTTACACCTTTAGCGATACATTCTGGTTTAGTGCCGTGGAAGGTGAGGTTTATGCTTATTCTTCGTTGTTCACGGCGTTGGTTTTTTGGCTTATCCTTAAGTGGGAGGAGGCGGCAGACCATCCGCATGCCGACCGTTGGATTGTGCTCATTGCCTATCTCATGGGATTGAGCATCGGTGTCCACCTGTTGAACCTGCTTTGTATCCCGGCAATTGTGTTGGTGTATTACTACAAGAAATTCCCCAACCCCACAATGAAGGGCACGATATGTGCTCTCTTGATATCCTTTGCCATTGTCGGACTGATGATGTATGGCGTTGTTCAGGGATTGGTTGAGGTCTGCGGATATTTCGAGCTGTTGTTTGTCAATGTGCTTGGCATGCCATACAACACGGGCGTCATTGCCTACGTGATTGTTTTGGCAGGCGTATTGATATGGTCCATTTGGGAAACGATGCGCGAGGAGATAAACCCCTTGCGCATGAGGTTGGCATTCATCATTGCCGTCGTATTGATTGGCGTACCGTTCATCGGTAAGGGATATGTTCTTGCCGTGATTCTGACGGCTGCGCTTGCGGTATATCTGTTCAAGAGCAAGACGGTAAACATCAAACTGCTCAATAC
>CAVJCD010000261.1:0-2857 GCA_963648005.1 Tannerellaceae bacterium
CGCGGAAACCAATGCCGCGTATATCGGAATACCACCAGATACTTTTGGGCTGTTGTGGGTCGGTCTTCAACCATGCGTCATGCTTTGTGCAGTCACGGGCTGCCGAACGCAAATCGGCTGCATCGGAGGTGTAATTGCCACCACGTACTACCCATTCTGTACCCTCGGTCGACAACGGGTCGGTAACGGTTTCGCCACCTTTGCTGTAGGCTTCGGGGTCGTACTTGTCTGCACAATATTCCATAACATTACCCAACATATTCTTCAATCCAAACGGGTTGGCTTTCACCACTCCCGGCTCTTGAGTCTTGTTCTTGCTGTTCTTGCTGTAGATGACGTACGAACTTATACTGTCGGTTTTAGCATCAAAGAACTTGCGCCAGAATCCCTGGTCGGAGAAGTCCTTTGGATTGCCACTGAAGAAGTAAGGTGTTTCCGTACCACCGCGGACTGCATATTCCCATTCGGCTTCGGTTGGCAGACGATACTTTTTGCCAGTCTTCTTCGATAGCCACTGACAGAATGTTTCTGCTGCATAGTGTGTCATGGTGATGGCCGGACGGTTGCCGCCACCCCATCCCTGGTCGGGGAATCCAAACGGAGGAGTCGGACCGGAGATGGCATCCACATTCGGGTCACTGTTGTTTGCATATACTGTCTCGGGGGGCGTACGTCCCTCACTCATCGTATTTCCATAGAACGACCAATACTGATCCCACGTAACTTCAACCTCTGCCATAAAGAACGGGCTGACTGTTACTGTACGAACAGGAGATTCGTCGGGCTTATGGAATGGCTCTTTTTCTGTGCTACCCATCTTGAACGAACCGCCGGGGATAGCAATCATCTTGAATGATACCGGCGTGCCGGGTATCTGTTCCTCATAATCGGTGAAGCTTGTTACCGGGGTCGATTCTTTGAAATACAAACTGGTGTCAACAGCTGAAGAATTGTCCATTCCCGGAACATCTGCCAACTTCGAGTGGTTGTAGTTTGGGTTATAGTGCCCGGCATCCAAGTGACAGCTGATACACTGTAGGTCCAGCTTACTTTCGTTTTCATCATAATAGAGATGCGCCGTGATACCATCGCTTGCAATTCCTTCCGGGAACAAATTCTGGTGGCATTCTTTACATGACTTGTTGGGGATGTATTTGACGGCATGCTCCAATTCCGATTTTGCGTTCCAATCGAAATCAGCACTGTCTTTTGTTATGAAAGACCAAACATCCGTCAACCCCAATTTTGCTTTTGCTGTATAATGATTCCACGTATCGTGCTTAGGCGGAAGGTGGCAGTCAACGCAATGGACCTTCACTCCACTACCATTATTCACGTGCTTGGATAATTTCCAACTGGCTTCCACATGCGGATGCACGTGGCACATCATACAAGATTCGTCTGAAGAAAAATAAACAGACGCATTATATGCCAGAATCATCACTCCGGCACCACATAATCCACCCAAAAGAAGCATGAATGTCTTTCCATTAAAAAAGCTATTCTTCTTCTCTGATGAATATCGATTAGAACTCATGCTGATTAGTCCTCTTTTTTAGTGTTAAACTACACTTTCCTTAAAAGTCTAAGTGTTTATTAAAAATCGGCAATAAAAGTAGTCTTTTCCTTAATACGAAGAAAATGCAATCAATTGATTTAACATAATGCGTAAATCGATTATGCTTTTTTAGTTAATTTTATACTCTTGATTTTTTGTTGACCATTCGTATTATTCAAACAAATGCTGTTGCTCCGATTGATAGGAACAACAGCATTCTTCGTGATTGATGCATTTTTATAAGGCATCAGTCAATCCACTTCTGCCATTTTGTGTTTTCATTGTATCCGGCTTCCACCATTGTTTCAATGAACTGCATACCTCTCACGCCATCGTAAACAGTTGGGAAGTCAAGATATTCTTCTGCCGGTGTTTCCCCGTTCTTGATACTTCTCACGGTATGGGCAAAGTTTCTGTAGATATTGGCAAAGGCTTCGATGAAACCTTCAGGATGCCCTCCCGGTGTACGGGAGTTGTGTAAGGCATGTTCGCCAATGAAGTTGTTGTTCCCCATACGAATCACTTCGGTTGGCTTGTCCGTCCATTTCGCATATAAGGTGTTGGGCTCTTGTTGATGCCATTCCAACCCACCTTTATCACCATAGATGCGGATGCCGAGGTTATTTTCTTCTCCAACGGCAATCTGAGAGGCAATAAGCGTACCAACCACTCCCTTTTCGTAGCGAAGGAAAGCGGCACCATCGTCATCTATCGGGCGACCTGGAGCAAATGCGTTCAAATCCGCACAAACTTCCTGCACTTTCAATCCGGTGATATATTCACTCAGATGCCAAGCATGTGTACCGATGTCTCCTATGCAACCGGCCTTGCCCGAACGTTTCGGGTCGGTTCGCCATCCGGCATTGTTGCCGCCCAGGAGCTCAATACGGTCGGAAAGCCATCCTTGAACATATTCCACATATATACGGCGGAGCGTACCCAAATCGCCTCTGGCAATGCGGGCTTTTGCTTCTTTGACTGCAGGATAGGCTGAGTATACATGAGTAAGAGCCAGAATCAAACCTGTCTCTTCCACTTTTTTCTGAAGTTGTTTTGCTTCTTCCAGGGAGAAAGTCATAGGCTTGTCCACCACCACGTGGAAACCTCTTTCCAACGCCATCATGGCAGGCTCGAAATGCCAACGGTTTGGGGTTACGATGGTCACAAAATCCATCCGTTCGCCTTCCGGCAAAGTCATTTCGTGTTCAAACATTTCCTGATAAGTGCCATAGATACGGTCTTCGGGCAAGAAATAAGAACGCCCGGATTGTTTGGAGATTTCGGGGTTCGAGCTAAAAC
>CAVJCD010000262.1:0-2857 GCA_963648005.1 Tannerellaceae bacterium
AGGGGAATCTTGAGAGAACGTGCGAGAGATAGAGCTCGCTAACGATGCCGGCAGCCACTGCATGCCCGTGCAATAGTGGGCGGTTCTTTTTGAAAGACAGGCTCTCGTAAGCATGGCCAATGGTGTGGCCAAAGTTTAATGCCTTGCGGATGCCTTGTTCTTTTGGGTCCTCAGCTACAATACGCTCTTTCACGGCAACCGATTGCGCCACCATTTTTCCGAGAGAAGCATAATCTGTTTCCATGTCGGGGTCGAATCTCAGAATGGCGTTATAGGCATCCGTGGAACTGATTAATGCGTGTTTAATCATCTCCGCATAGCCCGAGAGAAGGTTCGCATGGTCCAAGGTCTGCAAGAAACGGCAGTCAATGAACACGCACTTGGGAGGATAGAACGCTCCAATCTCGTTCTTTAGTCCACGGAAGTTGATGCCGGTCTTTCCTCCAACGGCAGCGTCGACCGAAGCCATAAGGGTGGTGGGGATGTTTACCGTTGTCAATCCACGCTTGAAGGTTGCCCCGGCAAAGCCTCCGATATCCGTTATCATACCGCCCCCAAGGTTTACCATCACGGAATGACGCGAAGCCCCTTCGTTTGAGAGGTGCGTCCAGATACTCGACAGCGTATCAAGATTCTTGTTGGTATCGCCGGCTTCAACGGTTATCACTGGTGCACCACGAAGAGCCTCTACATTGCGTATCAAAGGGTAACACTTCTCTTTGGTGTTCGTATCGGTGAGGACAAACACCTTGTCGTAGTTCAACGATGCAAAGAATGTTTGCAGGTCGGCTTCAAGATTATTGCAAATCACAACTTGGGGGGCTGTCATATTCATTTTCCTTCCTTATTTTGAAGGCAAAGGTATCACTTGTAGTCTTCTTGTCAAAGCTCGTTTTTTTGCAAAAAACAGAACCCGGGATTCGACCATTGTTATAACGGGAAAAATCGAAAGGGTTAACCCTTTTTGGCAAAACGGTTAACCCTTTTGCCAAAAAGGGCTAGCCCTTGGGTAAAAAACGCTTTGCCGAGGGAATGAAAACATTGGTCTTTTCTAAGGGGAGAAAGGGTGGAGTGGGAGGGGATAAAAAAGAAGTAGGAGGAAAACTACTTCGTTCTCCTCCTACCCCGGATCATTATATTTCTTTATGGAAATACTTATTCCGGCTTAGTCCAAGACGGACCGTCATGCCAATCTTCCAAAGCCCAGAACAATACATCAGAGAAATTGTCGCATGAGCCAACTTCATCCTGGAAGTATACATTGTAGTTGCGCTCTTTGGATATGTAACGCAGACGGTTGCAAGGATAAGGTACAAGTGCTGTTGCATCGCGATCTTTTGCATAATACATACGCGGATATCCCGTACGGCGAAGATCGTGCCACTGCTCACCGCAATAGAGATAACCGAACGCAATCCATTTTTGTTCGAGGATAGCCTCCAAATTACCACCGGTGTAAGGAGTTCCGTTGATATGAGTTGTCCAACGGGCTTCGCCAAATGCATCAATCCAAGCGTCGTTGTAGATGCTTTGATCCGGATTGATTACATAGCGTTGCTGAGCACCATTCAGATAATCGCTATCGCCATTGTCTGCTTCCGTTATAGAACGGTTGTTGTGGTATTTGAATACGAAATTAATCGACTGACGGATACCTTCCTTAAAAGCAGCCTTGGCATCACCTGTTGCCCAACCTCGCTGGTATGCTTCAGCTTTGATGAACCAAATTTCGAAAGAAGAAACAATCTGATGATCCCAATTGCCGTTACGCCAGAAGAAACCATTACGACGTACGCGTGAGTAGTATCCACGATTCAGACGAGTAAAGAACATGTTCTGGAACGTGTCGTAGTCTGTATTTGCAGAAGCACCACGGAATACACTTGGGAGAGCAACACCAGTCTTCAACGGGTCTTTAACCTGTACTTTGCTCGGGTCGTCTGTTGGCTGTTCGCCGTTGGCTGTTGCCATACAATACATAATTGGCAAACGAGGGTCATCTTGTCCTTCTACCCAAACACCACCGTCACCGGCTTTCTGCATACGATTAATCATTTCAGCGCTTCCTGTCTGCAGGTTGTGCCAGTCGAAACCAACACCACCTTCAATGTTCAACGGACCGGAAGACTGACGTGCAATCTGGATGTTCTGCTCAATGTCCTCAACAATAGGATAACCACCATCCAAGATTTCCTTTACGATAGCCTGACCTTTTGAAGCCAAAGGACCTTGAGTGGATACACGCAGTGCAGCACGCAAACGAAGTGAATTGACATAACGACGCCACTTCATAAGGTCACCCTTGTTGATGAAGTCTTGACTTGCAAAAGCAGTGGGTTTTTCAACTGAAGCAAACTCCTTGTCAAGTTCACCCAAACGGTCAAGTATCATCTCAAAGAGTGTCTGTCCGTCTTCGAAGTGCGGAGATGAGTAGGAGATGTCACCCGTAAGAGCCACCTTGCCAATCTCGCTGTAAGGAATATCATTGTATTCGCTCAAGATGAAAATCATCATACCATACAAGTGGGTTTCGGCAGCCATCAAGTAGGCTTTGTTTGCCGGTTTTTCATCTTCGGGAAGTGCTTCGTAAACTTCCTGCATCTTCTTGTAGTCGGTTACCATCGAAGGATAGGATTCGTATGGCTGTCCGTAGTCTTCGTATTCATCATCGTAGTAGATACCACTTTCCAAAGTAAATCCAAGCGAGTTGGAGAATTTACCCATCTGTTGTGGATCATAACCGAAATAACGACCGTAAGTGGAGCAAGCCCAGTTGTTTGCTCGCAACATACATCCAGGCATCAACTTGTCCAATGTTATATCAGAGAGCTTAGAAGGGTCTTTGTATTTGCTGTCG
>CAVJCD010000263.1:0-2810 GCA_963648005.1 Tannerellaceae bacterium
TATCTTCCCTCCAATCGTGAAGCCATAAACCTCCCCCTCCTCCGTACGGAAGAAATGAATGCCGTTACTATTCTCTTCATGAGGATTCACATCTGTCGATGCAGCCAACCCCGTCGTATCCTTGAATACTCCACTATACAATGCTTGCTTTATAGACTTCACTATCTCAGCCAAAGGTTTGCCTTCTGCACGACGCAACTTTAGTGCATCATAGAAATATTCCACAACGTGAGCCTCGCCATCATTGATAACCCCCGCGTTTTCCTTGGGAGAAACAACAATACTGATACCTTCTAACTCGTCATGGTTGTCAAAGTTTGAGACCTTCGCATTGTGATTGCCCAAACGAATGGTAACTATCTTTCCGTTCTTCGTTTCAAAGGTAGCATATCGGCTCTTGCCATTGTTCGGCTGTTCTTCTTTACCCTTATTCTTGGATTCCTTCTTGTCTATACCAAGTGCCTCCGCAACCTTGCCTATAAAAGTCTTTTCTTTTGTTTCGATAGAATTCTCATAGTCGGCTATAAGATTGTCAAGATTGTTCAATACCTTTGTGCCATCAGCACTTGAAATGGCGGTTTGTTGATGTTCCTCGCTCTGAGAAACGGAGACGGTTTCAAGTGCTCTTTTTCTTGCCATCCTCACTTCTCGCTCTTCATCCAACACCTTCTGCGCTTCCTCATCCATAACGATATCCAACCCCGCATCACGCATTATCCCCACAAGCGCATCACGGCGTGCCACCTCGCCCGTCTTGGGGTCATACCATCCCTTCGCTCTGCGTTTCTTCTCTTGGCGTTCTGCATTCTCGTCTGTGATTTCATTCACGTCACGGATTATTCGCACCTTGGTGTGCAAACCACCCGACATCTCCTCCACTGCGGATTCAATCCCCTCGGGAGAAGACTTGGTATGTGCTTCTTTCCCTTCGCTCGTCCTAAACAACTCTCCACCCTCGCTTGCAGTCTCGGAATTGTTACTTACATTTGCGGCAGAATTAACGGCATTGTCACTGGTTCGTGCGCTTGATTGCGTGTTTGTGGAATTATCCCTAAACGACGTTGGCAATGCCGTTGTTCTGTTTGTATAGAAATCGTGAAAGATTTCCTTAGCACCTTTCTTATCGGTATATATTGTGTATCTCACATCATTAATATTTTTCCGATACACAACATGTCCCTTTCGCTCCTCTCTTGAACCTTCCTTTATAATGTTCGGAATAAGAGAAACATCTTCAGCAGAGATTGCACCTGTGGCAGTATCAAAATGCCTCCATAAGCTATGACGTGTCCCCGAGTGCTCTTCTGCGCCTTGCTGCATCTCTAATTTGACATTTGTCCCATCAGCATTTGTCACCTCTATGGTTTCACGGTCTTTCACCCCTTTGTATACGTCTACAACAATCTGCTGCTCTTTGGAAAGGTTTTCAGATTGAGCATAGTGCTCGCCTATTTTTACCATACGCTTATCAACGCGGCTTCCCATGAAGCTCTCCCAATCTTGAGTCAACAAGAAGAGTTGGTCTTTACGCGATACGTCCTCGGTCTCCTTCGCAAGGCTCGCTCTGCGCTCCTCGGGAGTCATGCCCATGCGCTTCTGCACGTTGCTGGCTTCCACCTCACCGGCAAGAGCACGATAAAGTTCAATGTCTGTTTTAACATTAAGGGCGTTCTTCAACTTCCAAACCATGTTTTTCACCTTCGCATCTTCATCGTCAATCTGCCCTTTCCATACGTCAGCCAACCGTCTCAACTCCTTCACTGTCTCATCTACATGATAGCCGGTCTTGGCAATTTCACGTGGAGACATCTTCTTCTTCTTGAACTCGCTGTAGTCATTATGCAAACTGCTTTCGTCGTGGTCATAACTTGTGTCGACAGTATTCAGAGCTTCCCAATAGACGTCCACGGCTATATCACGCTCCCATTCCTCATCGCTGTTTATAAGGTCTCGATACTCATTGTCAAGTCTATCCGCAAGGGCATTCAACTTCGATACCGTAGACATCGTCGAAACAAAACGCTCGGCTTGTTCGGAGTTGTCATTAACAATCTTCTCTAACACCACACGCACACTTTTCGGATTGCCGCCTTTGGCAAAACCCTCAATCCTTTGAATGACGTGCTGTATCTCATGGGCAAATACTTCTTCAAATGGAGTCACACTATTCTCATTGATATAAATCGTATTATCATCCCATGAATATTTGCCACCCCAAGCCTCATTGGCGTCAGTGAATACCACCTCCACTGCCTTCATCTGTGGATAAGACTTAAACAAATCATCCGCACGGACATAGTCCACAAGATACTTCCTGTCCAAACTCTTATAAAGATTTCCTACCTCCTCGGCTTTTTTACTCAACTCCTCAAAACGCTTCATCTCAGCCTCCGACAAAGTCTCGCCATCTATCATGCGGTCAGTCAAAGCCACGTATTCCTTACCCCAAGGTTGCGATTCAATCCGATGGTTCAAGTCTGCATTCCCTTCCGGCACATATTCAATATCCGCTATCTCATACCGCCACTTTTTGTCAGCACCGCGCTCCCATCCCGTAGCCATCTTGATGGCTTTGGCGTCTTTCTTCGCCTTTTCCATCTCACGTGCTACAGCAAGATTGTCCAAACGTGTTGTCACCTCTTCTGCATGGTCGGCATTCTTTGCCCCCTTCTCGCCTACAAACTGGTAGCGTATGTCGTTGTTGTTTGCATCGAACGTGCCCACGTTGTCAGTGGCACTCTTGATTTGGTTGGGGCTGAAAACGACATAAGATGTGCCGCCAAACTCTTCGTCTGATAGCGTAATGCCAT
>CAVJCD010000264.1:0-2803 GCA_963648005.1 Tannerellaceae bacterium
CTCGGAGCCGGAATATTGGAGAACACCACAGCCTCGCCCATAAGCGCACCCACCTTTGTGCCACCGATATAGAACACGTCGCAATGAGCGGCAAGGAAGGGCAAGTCGTAGTCGCACGCCACAGACATCAGCCCGTAGCCAAGCCGTGCGCCGTCTATATAGAGTTTCAGGTCATAGTGCCGGCATGCGTTGTAGATGGCAGTCAGTTCACTTCGCGTGTAAACCATACCGTGCTCCGTCGGCATCGTGATATAAACCATTCCCGGTTGCACCATATGCGGATAGGTTTCGTCTGCCAGGAACTTGTCCATATATGCCGTCAGTGCCTCCACGCTGAGTTTGCTGTTGTTCGAAGGGAGCGTGATGACCTTATGCCCCGCCGCTTCCACTGCTCCCGATTCGTGCACTGCAATGTGAGCCGTCTCCACACAAATCACTCCCTCGCAAGGCATGAGGAGCGAGTCGATGACCGTTGCATTTGTCTGCGTCCCACCCACGAGGAAGAACACATCTGCTTTGTCGCAAGCCACCGCCTTGCGGATTTTCTCTTTCGCCTGCTCCGTATACGCATCAAAGCCATAGCCGGAAGTCTTCTCGTCGTTTGTCTCAGCAAGCGCCCTAAGAATCTCCGGCAGCATCCCGTTATTATAATCACTTTCGAATGATGTCATAGTGTTTTAGATATATCCTTTTACAATGTAACTGCAATACTTGGCGAGCAAATTCTCCTTTTGCAAGTCGCCACATTCATATCGTTCTGCATCCAAACGTAGTATGCGCTCACATACAGATGTTACGCCTTTGTATGTAGCATACAGATAATACTCGTTGTCTTTTTCTTCTACTCTCACATCCGTAAAGTCGGATGCAAAAGCGCCGTCATCGCTAAATACCATAGAATAGCTCGGACGTTTGGCACCGGGAATATCCTCGCGCAACATACCCTTCTGCACCAAATCCTGAATATCACGACCGGCAGTATCTTTGGAACACTTGTTCAATTCTGCCCATGTCTTGGTTGTAATCTTTGCTTCATAGCCGTCAAGGAAAAGATTGAGCGTATCTGTCTGCCGCTGGTTCATTGCCACCGACGACGCTCGAAGCCAGAACAATGATTTGTTGAGCACACCGTTCATCAACGAGTCTGCTTCAACCAAAGCCGCCAACAAGATATCCATATACCATACAAGCCATTCCGTTATGTCGCCATCGCCATGCTGCATTCGTTCAAGCACCTCGTAGTAATGCTTTTTGTCACGGTTGATTTCGGAAGATATATTGTAGAAGCGCAAACGGCTACGGTCTCCTCTCGACAGATACACATCACCAAGGATACGTGCCAAGCGCCCGTTGCCGTCCTCAAAAGGGTGAATGCTGACGAACCAGAAATGCGCTATGGCGGAACGGATGACCGGCGACACGGGTTGTTCGCTATTGAACCAATCAACAAATTTCCGCATCTCTGCTTCTACTCTATCCGGCGACGGCGCAACATAATGCACCCGTTCGCGACCAAGGGAACCTGATACGATATGCTCATCATGAGTGCGATATTTGCCGACCTCTATTTGGTTGCCGCCACTAAATCCCGTAGGAAAAAACGCTGCTTGCCAACCACACAAACGTTCTTTGCTTAATGTTTGCTCGTAGTGTTCAGTGGCATCAAGCATCACTGCCACCACTCCATCAATATAGTGCGATGATGTGACACTGCTTTTGCTCTTGATACCCAAACGACGTGCAATGGACGAACGCACCTCATCTGCATTGAGACGGATGCCTTCAATCTCCGATGAATGCAGCAAGTCGCGAGTCAAGTTTTCAGCCATTGCATTAAGCTGCCCGTCAAAACCAAGTCCGTTCAATTTGCCATAAAGCAAACCTTGCTTGCGGGTAACTTCATCCAGTTTGAGCGCTATCCGGGTATCATCCCAACGAAAGTCTGTCCAGTTTTCATGTTCGTGTATATACATGCTCCCCGTCTTGTGCGGTAATATAAGCTTAATAACACCGCAGATTCTGCGGCAAAAGTATAAAAAACAACATCGCACAACCAAACTTAATGCTTAGTCTTATACCATTTCGGGGATAATCCCAAGAAACATTCATGTTTTTGTAACCGAATGGGTATAAATCATGTAAGAGACAAGACAAGACACATCATTCTTGTGTCGGGTGAGATAAAGATTTTTGGAGTGTTTTGTCAATAAGTGCCAAATCCACCATCCATGGGGTCACCTTCGGTATCTTCGTAGAGTTTGACCATCGCTTTTGTTTTTTCTTTCATGCAATGGACGGCTATGCGAGGGGAGAGCACTTTTACGCCTGGGCCGTAGCTCATCATGGCGGAATAGAACTCGAAGTTGAGCACAACGGAAATCTCGAAGATGCATGTGCCGTCGGGATTGCGGAAAGGTTTTCCACAATACGGACAGCCATTGTATCTCTCCAAAGGGAATGTCCCTTCCGGGATAAGGTGACCGCATGGCAAGGTGGTACCCTTAATATTAAGATTGCTTTTAAGTTCATTGGCTATCCATGTTATGAAGTGGTCTGTCCTCGTTTCACCCGTGGGCACATTCCATCCCTTAACAAGCGGAGCCCAGTTGAGATTCACACCCATAACGTCATTGATGGTGGTCACGATGTCTGCCAACGTTCCTTCAGGCATGGCAACGAGTGCATGCAGAAGCTCTTCACTCACACAAAAATCGTTTTCACCAAGTCGTTCCATGAGAGAATAAACAATAGGGGTAATTTCAGAAGACATGTCAATCTTCTCCTGCTTGATATCGAGATACAG
>CAVJCD010000265.1:0-2800 GCA_963648005.1 Tannerellaceae bacterium
ATGTTGGCGGACTGCGTGAGGTGAGCAACCGTCATGGCCTCACCACCTGGCTTGAGTGCTACGGGCACTGGGGCTTCCCCGGCGAATTCCTGATGTATGGCGGACAGAGCGACGAGGTTGGAGGTGAGTTCTGGAGCGAAGGCTCGTTGGGCGACATCGAGAACCGTGCAGCCAGTTCGTGTGCACATATCTACGGCAAGCGTAAGGTGTGGGCCGAGTCGTGCACCTCGGGTGGACCTAATTTCAACCACTATCCGGCAGATATGAAGCAACGCACCGACCGTTTCTTCTGCGAGGGTATCAATGCCACACTCTTGCACCTCTACATCCAGCAGCCCGACGAGACCACTTTCCCCGGAGTGAGTGCTCCCTTTGGCAACGATTTCCAGCGCAAGAACACATGGTTCTCGCAGATTGACCTCTTCACCGACTACTTGCGTCGCTGCAACATGATGCTGCAGCAAGGCAGCTATGTGGCTGACGTGGCTTATTTCATTGGTGAGGATGTACCGAAGATGACGGGCGAATGCACTCCTGCCCTGCCCCGCGGCTACAGCTTCGACTATCTGAATGCCGAGGTGCTCCATTCGGCTTGGGTGAGCGACGGACGGCTCTGCCTGGCAGGCGGAATGACCTACCGCACATTGGTGCTCCCCAACCAGACCACCATGCGCCCCGAGGTGCTGGAGGATATCTCCCGCTTGGTAAAGGACGGTTTGACAATCATAGGCCCCAAGCCAACATCGTCGCCCAGTATGCAGAACTGGGGGAAGGCAGACCAACAGGTGAAAGTTTTGGCAGACCAGATGTGGAGCACCGGCAAATGGGGCAAGGGACGCGTCTATCCCGCCGGCACTGAGCTGCAGCCCGTGCTCGACGGCTTGGGCATCAAGCCCGACTGCTATGTGGATGCCCAGAAGCCGTTTGCATTCATCCATCGTTGCCTGCCCGGCAAGGAAATCTATTTCGTGAGCAACCAAAGCGACAAGGCACAAGACCTGAAACCCGAGTTCCGCATATCAGGCATGAAGGCCGAGATATGGAACCCCGTAACAGCCGAGCGCCTGCGCATAACCGATATGAACGACAACGGTTCACTCACCACCATCGGTCTGCACCTCGAAGGCAACGAGAGTGCCTTCCTGGTGTTCAGCAAGGAGGTCGACAACTCGCTCGCCGCATATGTACCCAACCCCCAGAACACACTGCTCACCATCAACACTCCTTGGAAGGTTAGTTTCCAAGAAGGTCGTCGCGGCCCTGCCGAAGGATGCACCATGGAAACTCTTCAGCCGTGGAACGAGAGCCGGGACGAGCGCGTGCGTTACTTCTCGGGCACGGCAACATACACCACCTCCTTCAAGCTGAAGCAACAGCCCAATCAGCCCGTGTGGATTGATTTGGGTAAGGTGATGGTGATGGCTCGCGTGTATGTCAACGACCAGTATATTGGCGGTGTGTGGACAGCCCCCTATCGCCTCAACGTACAGGATTTGCTGCACAAGGGCACCAACACATTGCGCATAGAGGTGGTAAACAACTGGCAGAACCGCCTCATCGGTGACCAGAAACTGCCCGAAGCCGAACGCCCCACATGGACAAGCATAAATCCCTGGAACGCCGACTCCGAACTGCAAGAGTCCGGCCTCATAGGCCCCGTAAAGCTTATCCAATAAAGCGTGATAACATATTGAAGAAAAATCTCGCGGTGTCCCGCGAGATTTTTTTGTTTAGATACATCCTAAAAGACCTGTGTAACGTAAAGCGCGGGAATATAAACTCGCCACCACCCACATCACCCCATCTCCCCTCTGTCATCCCGAGGCTTGTCCTCGGGGATAACAGGCAACGAGGGCAGGTTTACTGCCACGATGATGAGGCGGAAACAAGCCCGAAGAGAAATTCTCTTGTTTCGTTTTATCAAAGAACGAAATGTTTTGTCTACCTTTACCCACGATTCTACAAGTTCATGGCGTTGAGCCTCTATAGAATGAAGTTATTAACGTAAAGGTGTTATTGATATTATCTTCTAAAGTCAAACTTCGCAACTTTGATACTAGAATGAAGATGGTAGCGATAGCACCCGCATCATTTGATATACACTTATCCCGTGAGGGGAGAATGCTATATCCTATCGGTGTGGGTCGCTGTTGCTTTATCTATTCTAGAGGTTATGCGAAGACCTGACTTTAGGATAAAGCAAATACAGTTCCCCACACCTTTTCTATTTCAAGAATCTTCCGCAGGGGGGCAGGAAGGGAAACCCCAAAAACACCATGAAACCGCTACCCAAACAATCACCTGGAAGCAAGCACAGCATCGCTCTGCTTATCTTAGTCGCAATCCTAAGCACCCTCAGCCTCGAAGCATTCGCCTACGACTTCTTCGCCGAGAATAAAGATGGGGTAACTATCTACTACAATATCATCAACGATGGAAAGGAGTTGGAGGTGACGCTAAAGTACCCTGAAGGTATCGAGAGTCCTCCTTATAGCATTTATTCAGGAGTCGTCAATATTCCGGACTCCGTCGAATATGATGGCGAGACTTTGCCTGTGACGAGTATCGGTGAATGGGCATTTTGGGATTGTAATGATTTAACCTCCATCACTATTCCTAGTAGCGTGACGAGTATCGGTGAAAGGGCATTTACTGATTGTAACAAACTGACATCCATCTCTATTCCAAGTGGCGTAACGAGTATCGGTGAATATGCATTTTTGAATTGTGAGAATCTGACCACCGTCACTATTCCAAACAGTGTAACAAGCATCGGCAAGGTGGCGTTTAAGTATTGTAC
>CAVJCD010000266.1:0-2796 GCA_963648005.1 Tannerellaceae bacterium
ATATCGAGTCCAACTTTGGCAGAAGCACTTCCACCCCCGGCAAAATTTTTTCTTGTACGGATTGCATCATATCTTCTTCCATCCGTCCTTCAATTGTGGCACCTGGTTTCAGATAACGATTCACATACTTGTTCAAATGGATATGAAGCTCCCCCCCACTCAGAAACGTCTTTATGATGGTTATATAGCTACCTTCAGTCAGCTTCATCTCATCGTCAAGGCTTATTTCGACAGTTACCTTGTCGGCATTTTCATAATCATAGACAATGCTTCTAACCAACCCAACTTTGAATCCGTCAATATAAACGGGACTCGACACCGTCACATCCTTCACGTTTTTGAATGTGACAAAATAGTGATTTACGGGTTTGAATAAGTTTATACCCTTCAGATAATTGATTCCGAAATAGAGCAATACCAAACTGACAATACTTACAAGTCCAATCTTCGCTTCTTTGGTCAATATGTTTTTCATCTTTTTTTCTTAATTGGTTCTAATACTTCACCTTTTTACCATCTTTAAAAGCTACGATAAACGCATCCTTAAAATCCTTGGCAACCTTCCGGCGTAATTTCTTTATCGAATTAAAATCAGTTGTTTCTCCATAGGTGTACTTGTAGATTCCTTTCTCCACGAAACAATCCACATTCTTATATCCTTTAAACACCTTTGCATTTTTCGAGAGTTTCTTGTCAGATGTGAAAATCTGCACCTTATATACAACCTCAGATGCAGAACTTGTATCTACAACCTTGTCTACATCTATTATTTCATCCTCTGCTACCACAGGCTTCTCTTGTGAAGGCACGTAAACGGACGAAGTTTCCACTCTTTTCGACGCAACTTCTCCCGACAATCCTCCTCGGTCGTATCTTTTCTTATATTTGGTAAATGCATCCGCCAAAGCACTTACCAACTTATTCTGCCCCTCTGATGATTTCATAAAACGTTCCTCATCACGATTCGAGATATAACCCAGCTCCACCAACACGCTCGGCATACTGGTTTTTCTCAAGACCAAGAAACCTGCTTGCCTAACCCCTCTGTCTTGTCGCCCAACCGACACAAAACTCTTTTGTATCTCCGAGGCAAAACCAACACTTTGCTCCATATGTTTGTTTTGCATAAACTCGAAGATAATGTACGATTCCGAAGAATTAGGGTCAAAGCCTTCATACGTTTGCTCGTAGTTGTCTTCCAACAATATTGCCGAGTTCTCACGCATAGCCACTTCCAGGTTCTCATCCGTACGAGCAAGGCCCAATGAATATGTCTCTGTCCCGCGAACGGAACTTCCTCTCTTTACAGCATTTGTATGTATGGAAATAAACAGGTCTGCCTTATTTCGATTCGCAATATTTGCACGTTCATCCAACTCTATAAAGCGGTCGGTCTTACGAGTATAGATAATCTTCACATCATTGTGAGCGGCCGATATCCTCTCACCTAACTTCAATGCCACCGAAAGATTTATCGTTTTTTCATCAATTATCGTTCCTCGGGCTCCCGGGTCTTTTCCTCCATGACCGGCATCAATCACAACAACAAACGCTTTTTCCCCAGCCTGAAGCATTGGCTGAGACAAAAACAAGGTCATCAACAGATTTATATACAGAAAAAACGATTTCGTCACCTTTTGTAATCCTCTTACGCAAATCCGGGGTAAAAGTAGTGTTTTTTTGCTGATTAAGAGAAGTCCTTCATCACAAATCAGGTTGCATCACTAGAATAAAAAAGGCAACCCATCAAAGGATTGCCTTTCATATACTATATGTTGTTACCGAAATTATTCAGAAACCACTTCGAATGGGACTTCAACGGAAACCTCTTTGTGAAGTTTAATAACGGCTTTATAATTACCTACTTCCTTCACAGTCTCCTTGATGAAGATAATCTTACGCTCTATTTCGAATCCGACCTTTTCCAAAGCTTCAGCCACCTGAATATTTGTCACAGAGCCAAAGATTGTACCCGTTGAACTGGTCTTGGCACCAATTGTCAACGAAACATCTTTCAACTTAGCGGCCATAGCCTCAGCATCTTCCTTAATCTTAGCCAACTTGTGAGCACGCTGTTTGAGGTTCTCTGCCAATACTTTCTTGGCAGACTCTGAAGCGATTACTGCCTTACCCTGAGGGATTAGAAAGTTGCGTCCGTAACCGTCTTTCACCGTTACAATATCGTCTTTGTAACCTAAATTGATTACATCTTCTTTCAAAATAACTTGCATATTCTGTCTCCTCTCTTTTTTATTATTTCATTAAATCGGTTACGTAAGGAAGCAGTGCCAAATGACGAGCTCTCTTCACAGCCTGAGCAACACGACGCTGAAACTTCAAGGAAGTACCCGTAATGCGACGCGGAAGAATCTTACCCTGCTCATTTAAGAATTTCTTCAAAAACTCTGGGTCTTTGTAATCGATATACTTGATTCCGTTCTTTTTGAAACGGCAATATTTCTTTTTCTTAACCTCTACCGAAGGCGGAGTTAAATATCTGATTTCTGATTGAGTTGCTGCCATAATTAATTCTCCTTTTCTGTTTCTTTAGTTGATTTTAGACTTCTTCTCTTAACGGCATATTCCGCAGCATACTTGTCTTGACGGAAAGTAAGGAAACGAATCACACGTTCATCACGTCGGAAATTAACTTCCAAAACCGCAATAGTTTCCGGCTTTGCCTTAAACTCAACCAGCTGATAGAAGCCTGTTGTTTTTTTGTCGATAGGATATGCCAACTTGCGCAATCCCCAATTCTCCTCATTCACGATTTCCGCACCCTGCTCTTTCAGGATG
>CAVJCD010000267.1:0-2792 GCA_963648005.1 Tannerellaceae bacterium
AAGTGCCCGTTACCAGCGCGAGCAAGAGGCAAATTGTTTTAGCGGTATGTTTCATATTCATCTTCCTTTGGATTATTCTGCTGCGAAGATACCTCTTTCCCCCGGAAACGACAAAAATGCCGACACTCCGCCCGGCGCATCATTCAAATCGTATCATCTCTGCAAGTATTTTAGTAAGGTTTGTATGGAAGATGCTTTTTTGCCGACCTCAACGTATTGTTCAAAGACACTGACATCCATCTTTAGGAACTCCTCCATATCGAGCCGGATGTCCTCTTCAAGGTAGCGGAGGTTTACCTTCGGTGAATTGGCAATGAGGTCGCAAAGAGCTTTCTCCGGTGAAGCCATAAGAAACGTGTAGGTCTGCTTGTTGACAATGGTCACACCAACGGAGAACGACTTCCTGCCAACACACGTGTAGCTGAAACGCCCCACCGGTGTGTCGAAGTTGCGAGAATGCTTCACCGTTACCGACTGCATGGTGTATACCTCCTCCGGAATCAATCCGTAGTATCTTAGAGCGGACGACATGGAGACATACGACGGGGCATAAAGTTGGTTGGCTATCAGTTCCGTGGAGAGATGTATCCGCGAGACCTTGGGATTCACAACATAGAGACCCTTCTTGAGTCGGATAATTGCTCCTTGCCGTTCAAAACTACGCACCTTCTCGCCCTTGGCCTTCTTGTCCGGGAAGAGCGAAGCCAACGTTGTTGCGCTGACCGGTATGTTTGCTAATGTTTCCAATACACCATCCATACCGCAAAATGTAGTCACATCTCGAACACCAACCATAATATTTCTTGGTTTTCTGTTCCAAAAATGACTCTTCTTTGCGAATTCCGGGGATTTCCATTCGTGTGTAAATCCGCAATCGTTTCATCCCTGTTCCTGGGGATATTGCGATAGTGCGGAATCAGCTGTTTGGAATATACCTGTGAGCCCGTCAAAGTTAATGAGCGTTAAAGAATGGGCGATATGTTTACAAATCCGAAAACATAACACTAAGTTTGTAAACATTCATAAACAAACTGCTTTAGGAAATGGATAATAAGATATTTGCTCTTCGTCTGCGTACAGCCCGGTTGTTTTGTGGTTACAGTCTCGACCATTTGGCAGGTGCGGCACATTTGTCTGTTACGCGGCAGAGCCTCTACCGCTACGAACACGGCGACATGCTGCCCCGCAGGGAGGTGCTCACGGCGTTGGCTACGGCTTTTGGGGTTAGCGAAAAATATTTCACGGGCGAGTCATTGACGATAGACCTCCCTATGCTTCGTTCGTCGGCAGACAGCCCGTTGACAGAGGCGGAGGAAGAGCAACTCTCGGCGCAGCTGGCTTTCTGGGCTGAGCGTTATATAAGGATGGAGACACGGGCATTTGGCGATGCGGCGTTTCGCAACCCATTGTCGGATGCCAATGTAGGCTCGGACGACGAAGCCATCACGGCCTCCGAGCAACTTCGCGAAGCATGGCACTGTGGCGACGGTCCCATAGCGAGTGTGCTGAGATTGATGGAACGCAAGGGCATAAAGGTGCTGAGCCACCCCCTGCCCGACAAGGTATATGGATTGAGTACCTGGGCAAACGGCCGCTATCCGTTGATAGTGCTCGATATGCGGACAGAGAAAACCACCATCGAACGCCTACGGTTCACCGCAGCCCATGAGCTGGGTCACTTGCTGCTCCACTTTGCCGAGGGGGTGGATACGGCAGAGCAAGAGAAGTTGTGTCATAAGTTTGCCGGCTTCTTCATCTTCCCCCGCACCGCCTTTATGGAAGAGATGGGTGCCGCAAGGCGCGAGACGCTCACCCTCGGAGAACTGATAGACCTCAAGCAAGTCTACGGCATGTCGGTGGCGGCGCAGGTGCATGAGGCATACGACCTGGGTATCATCAACCACCGGCACTACGACTGGTGGTACAACGAACGCATCAACCGCAACCCCCGCGAAGAAGGCTGGGGCTCATACCCCTACCCCGAATCCCTCGGCCGCGAAGAAAGAATTGAGTCGATAGCAGACAACGAGCCTAATCTTTAGTGATTGTATGATAATATCAAAGCAACAATTAAAACGAGAGATAAATGAAACCGTTACAAATTGTAACGGCTTGAAAATACTTGCTTCTGACGGCAAGATGCGGAAACCAAGGGTTCAATTGCTATTGTCACGGAATTTCTTTCACCACACCAATCGCTTTCAAAAATGAAAAGCCCGAGAATCCATAGGGGCATACATAATTAAGGTCGGCACCATTGTATGCAAGATGCTGTATACATGTTATTGCACCTTTAGTACTCCAAGGTATACCATTAGGTGAGGTTGGTGACAGACGAGCCGCTTGTGCGGTTGAAATGGCCAAATGGATAGGCATAAGTTTATCTGCACTCATAACATTGACATCTGCACCTGCTTTTATCAATGTTTCAACCATTTCAGAATTTCCCAACTGGCATGCGTAATGCAACGGAGCAAAACCAGAGTCGTCGCACTTGTCTACGGCTCTCGCTCCATTATTAATGAGCATTTTTACCGTTTCAGACAACCCGTTTTCGCAAGCAATGGTCAGGGGCGTATGTCCTTTAAATCCCACTACATCCAAATCAGCGTTTGCGTGAGCAATAATCCGAATTAGGATTTCCATCCCTTTATACATACTGAAATGGAGAACCGGGTTCAGTCCATCCTTGCAAAGGCTGTTTACTTTAGCAGAATCAGAAGACTCCAATGCCATCAATGCAATCATTATTAACTCTGGTTTTGCCTCTGGCAAAGTCATCACCCGCAGCT
>CAVJCD010000268.1:0-2792 GCA_963648005.1 Tannerellaceae bacterium
GCTCAACACCGACAGTTGGTAGACCCACATGGCCACCTGCATCCTCCCCGGGGGGATAACCATCTTGCTATAGAACAACCACAGCCCCACCGTCTCCGCCAAAACTAGAATAACCAAGGCAATGAGAGCGTGTATCAGTATGCTCGTGGAAAAGACCTTGTGAAGGCGTTCTTGGTTTTTCCGCCCTATTTCAAACGTGAGAAACCGTTGGGTGGACGATGCCATTGCAGAGTTCAGGAAAGTAAACAGCACGACAACGGCGCCGACAACATTGTAGATACCGAAATCCTCCACGCCAAGCGCGTTAAGTATCAATCGGGATATGACCAACGACACAACAACGTTGAACAACATACGCAGATAGAGCATCAGCATGTTGCGCACGATTCTTTTCCTGTTGTCTACTTCCTCCATTCTCGGCTTTTTCGAATCTTTATTCAGAACGGATATCGGAACACATTATTTTGTCCCCAATGAAAGAATCCCTTAACTTTGTCAAAAAAAGGAATGAGTAGAGTAGCCATATCGGTCATTATCCCCGTCTACAACGTCGGGAACTACTTGGAGTATTGCCTGAGCAGCCTGCAGAGGCAGTCGTTCCCCGACTTTGAGGTATGGCTGGTTGACGACGGCAGCGAAGATGGCTCCGGAGAAATATGCGACAAATTCCAAAGCAACGACAATAGGTTTCAGGTAATCCACAAAACAAACGGCGGGGTCAGCTCGGCGCGCAATGCCGCCCTGGAGTGCGCCCAAGGCGAATGGATATGTTTCGTTGATTCGGACGATAGTGTAGAGAGTGACTACCTGAGTAATCTCTACGAAGCAGCCCAAGGGCAGAGCGACATCCTCATCATCCAAGGCTTCAACACCATTACGCCACGAAGAAAACAAGTGCGTTTGTTCGGAGAGTACTTCTACACCGCGGGCGAGATTCACCTCACCTTCCAGAAACTTAACATCAACCGCTGCGGATTCCCTTTCGGCAAGCTCTACAATACTTCCATCATCCGGCAAAACCAAATCAGGTTTAACCCTCAGATTAATTATGCCGAGGATGTGATATTCATGCTGACGTATCTGTGTCACGTATCAGCCATCCGGACAATAGGCGGGGCGCAATACAACTACTATGTGCGCAACAACGATTCGTTGTCGCAACGCATCTTCCCCTTCGAATCCGAATATACCTGCTACAGGACCTACCTTGCCCGCATAACAGACCTCAAGCAGCGCTTTGGTCTATCCAACGACTCTCTAAAGAAAGTCTTCGGCGTGATATCAGAGTATCTCTTGCGGCGCTCCGTCGGTTCTTTGTATCAAAAATCAACCCGCAAACCAAAGAAAGAACGGCTGCAGATACTTAGGAACATCACAGATGAGCAGATTACATTCCTGAAAGCATACTACAAGGAAAGAGGATGGCACCGTAAAGTAGAGGTGTGGCTTCTATCCAAACGCTATTATTACCTTTGCGACATGTTCAACCAATGTATATCCCTCGGGCTATACCTCAAACAACTCATAAAACGATAGCAATGTCTCTCCGACGTATCGATATAAAAGAATGTCACGCCCATTTGCTGCAAATAGCAGAATGCTTCGACCTGCTTTGTGGCAAACACAATATACCATACTTTATGCTTGGGGGTACAATGCTTGGCGCCGTTCGCCACAAAGGATTCATTCCTTGGGACGACGATATGGACTTTGGCATTCCCCGCCCCTATTTCAATCAATTCATAGAAATAGCCCAAAAGGAATTGCCCGACTGCTACTCGGTACTGACGCGTGAAAATTCCGACACGCAGAAGAAGGGGTTCTTAAAAATCCAGCTAAAGGGAAGCAGGGTTATTGAAAAGATATTCGAGCCGCAAGAAGCAGATTTCTATGGCGGCATCGCGATAGATGTTTTCCCCCTCGACGGAGCATCTCTCTGTGGCTTGACGCACAAACTGAGAATCAAACTAATCTTCCTGTTGATAAGAATCCACGAAGGACGTTTCTGTAGGCTTTCTATCAGGAAGGGATTAAAGAAACTCATTGCCGCATTCCTCAAGGCTCTGCCCATAAGCGACAAAAAACTGGCTGACGCCATCGACCATTTGGCAGAAAAGCAGGACTTCCACTCTTCGCCCCAAACAGCCAACTACTACGGTCATTGGAAAGAGAGGGAAATACTTGAGAAGAAACTCTTCGAATCCTCAAAGCGCTATGCGTTTCAATCCATCACCTTAAGCGGCGTGGAAAACTATGACTCTTATCTCTGCTCTCTATACGGGGACTACATGCAACTTCCGCCCAAGGAGCTGCAACTGACGCATGCCGACGAAATCTTTATTGACGACTCCCTTTCTTGAGTTCCACCTTCAAATCCTTCCAGATTGAAAGGAAGAGCCATTTCGAAACTAGCCATCCTACCGACAAGAGGATTGTAACAACTATAACACCGATGGCGGCATACAACTTGCGCGGGGCAACCACACCTGTTTTAACGTATGGCTCATCTATTATTCTTGCCCGCTCTTTTCCTTCTCCCAATGTCATGTTGATTTCCTCCTGCTTTTGCAGCAAAACGAGGTAGACACCCTGGTAGATTTCTTGCTGACGCTTCAAATCTACATAAGCACGTTCCTGCTGAGGTATGCCGTCCATCTTCGAGAGAATCTGACTCTCTTTCGACTTCAAGCTCTGATAGGTTGCTTCTATGCTTTTTCTTGAATTGTCAATCATGGTAAAAACGCTCTCCCGCATTTGATCTGCCTGCAAAGTCAGCGTTGCCACCATCGGGT
>CAVJCD010000269.1:0-2791 GCA_963648005.1 Tannerellaceae bacterium
CGTTTTGATCAAAAGGATTAATCCTTCATGAAAAACCGTATAATTTGGAGAACAAAAAAGGGAGACGTAAAAACATCAAGTTTCGCCTCCCTCTTTTTCTGTTGCGCCACTATGCGGCGCGGTTGTTAAAGCTCTACTGTGTATGTACCGGCAGCATAATCTTTCGATTCGGTCTGACCCGGCAGAGTGACTGTGGCAGTAGCCCCTTCGGGAATAGTGAAGGTCCACGTACACTTGTCACCATCATAGTGCCATTCGCTCTTGATGGTTCCGGCTGTTGAATTGTATGTGGCATCCACAGAGCCTAGACGCTTGTCGAGCAGCGGCTTCATGATGATATGCTTGAAACCGGGTTGTGTGGGGTCGGCAGCGATACCGGCTACAGATTCCCATATCCACTGGCAAACGCAACCATAAGCATAGTGGTTGAAGCTGTTCATACCCTGCGGTCCCATGCCGCTGTCTGTCATGTAGCTGTTCCAACGTTCCCAAATGGTGGTAGCACCGTTGTCAACAGAGTAGAGCCAGCTCGGGTTCTTGCGCTGGAAAAGCAACTCGTAGGCAATGTCGGCCATTCCATTGTCGGTAAGCGTAGACATCAAGATGGATGTGCCGAGGAAACCAGTCTGCAGGCAGTTGCCGTGGTCGGCAAAGTTCTTGCGCAACCTTGCAATCATATCTTCCTTGGCCTTGCCTTCCATAAGATTGTTCTTCAAAGCAAAGAGGGCAGGTGTCTGCATGGTGTTGAGCACTTCAACCTTAAACTCGCCATTGGCGTTGAAGAATGTTTCTTTGGTATACTTGCGTGCGTTTTCTGCCATCTGACGATAGGGGGCACTGTCGCGACCGGAGGCCTGTGCCATGTCTGCCATCATATTGGCATCCATAATCCAATAGCTTGCAGCCAAGAAGTTCCAATAGAACACGGCTTCCGGACGTGGCTTGCCGTCAGCATAAGCTTTTCCACTGCAAGACTCCAGAGGCTCGTAGCTCAGCCAGTCGCCATATTGGGAATTGCTGTTCTCTTTGGAGATGTTCTCGTGACTATACTTGGTTTCGTTCACGTGGTTAATGTATTTGTCCATGGCGGCCCAACTCTCATTGATGATTTCAACGTCGCCAAACTGCTTCCATACGGTCCAAGGGACAATGATACCAGCATCAGCCCAACCAAGACGCATCATGTCGCCGTCGGAAGCTCCGTATTGTGCTATAGGAGCCACAGCGGGGAATCCGCCAAGAGGCGATTGTGTGTCGCAGATATCGCGCATCCATTTGTGGAAGAATCGGCTTGTGTTGGCAAAGAATGTACCTGTCTCGGTGAAGACCTGTGTGTCGGCCATCCAACCCAGACGCTCGTCACGCTGCGGACAGTCGGTCGGAACAGAGAGGTAGTTCGACAGCTGACCCCAATAGGTGTTTGATATCAACTTGTTGATGTCTTTATTACCGGTAGTGATGGTGCCGATTTCGATGTCTTTTGCGATAGATGTTACAGGAATCGATTGGATAGACTTGATGGTTACATCTGCATCAGCAGTTATTGTAACCAAACGATAGCCATAGAAAGTACATTCGGGGTGGAACGACACAAAGTCGTTGTTGTTTGCGAATGTGTATTTAAGTATCATGCCCTTGTCGGGTGTGCGCAGGTTCAGTCGGTGGGTACTTCCCTCCGGACCATCCATGCCGCGTTTCTTTGCTCCGTTTCCGTCATTGAGAAGCTCTGAAGGCAGACATGTGAGCGTTGTGCCTTCAGCAGCCTTAAACACAAATGCTGGAACAGCAGATGAATTCTGCCCGAAGTCGATTACAAGGTTCTCGCCGGCCTTTACCGTCATCTCTTCTCCATCGGCGTACTCGCGGTCGATGACCACTTTTCCGTAGTCTTCCTCCGTGGCGCCCTTTATGTCTTTCCATATGTAAGCACGCTGTGGCTTCAATGCCAAGTCTTCACGCAGATAGATTTCAGCACCGTTGGAAGGGAGTATCTCTCCGTTGAACTCAGTGTTTAGCTCGGGGGTAGACAACTTGTCGGCTGTTTCATAGCCCGGTTTTATACGTGCATCGTATTCTTCACCGTCGAATATTGCGGCATGCTTCACCGGTCCGGCTATACCGGCTTTCCAGTTCTTGGTGTCGGTACCATAGATTTTCTTGCTACCATCGCTGTATGTCAACTCAAGCACACCGCGAAAGGCAACCTTCTTGCCAATCATACCGGTTTGTCCACCGGGGGTGATAATCTTGTCGGCCCACCATCCCGGGGTAACCTGTGCCGAAAGAGTGTTCTCGGCATTAGCTCCTTGATTGAAGGCATCGGTTATATCGTAAGTGAACGAACGTTTTGTTTTGGCATGGTGGGTAAATCCCGGTTTGAGGAACTCCGTGCCTATGGGTTTACCATTTACATATATAACATATACGCCCAATCCGGAGGTCATCCATTTGGCTGACGTTACTTTCTGTTCGTTCTTAACTGTCGACACAAACCAACTTGAGCCGTCGGCGGCACGAGGATTTTTATCGGATATCCATGTGGCAACAGGTGCATCTGCTGCAGAAATCCATTCCGATGATTTCCATGCGGAATTGTCAAGGGCATCAGCACGTGTCCCATAAGAGGATTGCTCTTGCGCCGAATTACATGACACAAAAATGAGCATTGCCGCACAGGCAATACTGCAAAACAGCCTTGTCTTTCGAAAATTCATGTATGATACTTTTTAAGGGTTAGACTTATATATAGCGTCAAAGGTACAATGTTTATTCATAATGTAAAACAAAACGT
>CAVJCD010000270.1:0-2762 GCA_963648005.1 Tannerellaceae bacterium
GTGCTTCAGCCTCGGAACGGACAGGTGCTTCTGCCTCGAAGCGGACAGGTGCTTCTGCCTCGAAGCGGACAGGTGCTTCAGCCTCGGAACGGACAGGTGCTTCTGCCTCGAAGCGGACAGGTGCTTCAGCCGGGGAGCGGACAGGTGCTTCAGCCGGGGAGCGGACAGGTGCTTCAGCCTCGAAGCGGAAGATACCTTATGCCCCCCCGGCGAGGTCCGTTACTCGACGGTTGGATGACCGTCTGCGTCTTCGCCAACGATTACATCACTTCCTTCTCCAACTGTCAATAGAATCGGGAATGTGTACGTGCGGGGCTCTTTGGTCAGCTTGTAGTTACTCGTAACCTGAGTGGTCACGCTAAGATAATACTGCCCGTCGGCCAACTGCGGAAGCGAGAGGATGATTTGCGACATGGTGTTGGTCACAATCAACGGGGCCTTCACGGCGTCGCCGCCGGCTTCGGGAGTGAAGAACACACCTATGGTCGCGGCATCCCCCTTGAGCAGAATGTTGTTTCCGGTGATTATGGCCGGAGCACCCGGAGTCAGCTGGCTGTCGCGCTTGCCCGTAGTGGAGTCGGTGATGCTCTCAATCATCGGACCCACAGTGGCAATATCGGCATTCACATAGATGCTGTCCAACTTCTTCAAGAGGTCAAGACCCGGCGTAAAGGTTATACCGATTTTGTTGGTGTCCGATTTGTACTCGTCTTTCTTCCCTCCGAACACACCGCCGATATTGAGCAGATATTGCCCCATACCGTCCACCACGCTCTTGCCCTCGGCAATGGCGAGACGTTTCTCTTCATCAGCTAGTTGGAGGATGTTCTCAATTGTTTCCGGGCGAAACTCGGTACGTTTGGCAACGATACGTTTTGCAACGTCGCTGTTGCGTACTGTGCCGGTGATGCGCACCTTACCGATGTAATCGCCTTGCTTCTCGGTTAGCACATTGTCGTAGAGGTCGACAGTGAGGATTGTTTTTTCAGTTGCCATGACTAATTAAGTTTATATTTTGCCGGGTGGTTAGGCCGGTAATCCTTTTTGGTGTCATATAAACTCAACTCACAATATCATCGAGTGCAAATATAACCAATCGTTTTAAAACACCGCAAGGGGAGTACATATATTTTTACACTTATCCGTACTTTTGTGCTGAGAACATATTTCGAACACTATGAGAACAGGCAAGATACCCCATACATATACTATTATTTCGGTCGTTATATTGATATGTGCCGCCCTCTCGTGGGTCATCCCCGCGGGTGAATACTCGCGCGAGACACAGGTGGTGAACGGCACGGAGCGTACGGTGATAGTGGACGGCAGCTACCATGCCGTGGAGCCCGCACCGCAGAGCTGGCAGGTGTTTGGCACCCTCATGGACGGCTTCACACAGCAGGCAGGCATCGTGGCCTTCCTCCTTATCATTGGCGGTGCCTTCCAGGTGATGAACGGCAGCAGGGCCATTGATGCCGGTATACTCTCCTTCCTCGGCATGGCAGAGAGGATGGAGCACCATGCCCTTCTGCGCAAGGTGGGGGTCAACAACCTGGTGATAGCCTCCGTCATCACACTCTTCAGTCTCTTTGGCTCCGTCTTCGGGATGAGCGAGGAGACGCTGGCGTTTGTGGTTATCATAGTGCCTCTGGCCATACGTATGGGCTACGACTCCATCACGGGCCTCTGCATGGTCTACGTGGCTGCCCACGTGGGCTTCTCGGGTGCCGTGCTCAACCCCTTCACCATAGGCATAGCCCAAGGTTTGAGCGACCTCCCGCTGTTCTCGGGCTTCGGCTACAGGCTGGTGTGTTGGGTTGTGCTCACCGCCGTGCTCATCACCATAGTGCTCCTCTATGCTGCAAGGGTAAAGGCCTCCCCTGAGCTCTCGCCCATGTACCGGGCGGATGCCTACTGGAGGGAGAGGGATGCCGAGGAGGCAGGGGAGATGACCCCCCGGGGCACCTGCCGCGCCTCGTGGGTGGTATACTTCCTCGTGCTCCTCTCGCTTATGGCTTTCTCCATATATTATCCCACGACTCAGTTCTCCCTTGGCTCCCGCTCTATGAGCTTCCCGGCTGTGCCGCTCTTCTCCGGGCTGTTTGCCCTCACCGGCTACATGGGCCTGAGGCGCTCCAGCCGTATGTTCATACTCAATCTGCTTGCCTACACCGTGGTGTTCCTCATCATCGGCGTGATGGGCTACGGGTGGTATCTCACCGAGATATCTGCCATATTCCTCGCCATGGGCATACTCTCCGGCTTTGCCTACGGCGAAGATGCCGACGGGATTATCGGCAGCTTCCTCTCCGGCGCCAAAGACATGCTCTCGGCTGCTTTGGTGGTGGCCCTCGCCGGGGGTATCATCCGTATACTCCAGGACGGGCGCATCATCGACCCTATCCTCCACTCCATGGCCTCCCTAATGGGCGAGGCGGGCAAGGTGGCCTCCATAGGGGTGATGTATATGATACAGACGGCAATCAACATCATCATACCCTCCGGCTCGGCAAAGGCGGCTCTCACCATGCCCATCATGGCACCCTTCTCCGATGTCATAGGCATCTCCAGGCAAGCCACGGTGCTGGCGTTCCAGTTTGGTGACGGGTTCACCAACATGATTACCCCTACCTCCGGTGTCCTTATGGGTGCCCTCGGCTTGGCGCGTATCCCCTATGGGGTGTGGGTGAAGTGGTTCTTCCGCATACTCCTTCTCTTCGTCATCCTCGGGATGCTGCTGCTCGTACCCACAGTGTTGATAC
>CAVJCD010000271.1:0-2757 GCA_963648005.1 Tannerellaceae bacterium
ACCTCCGGGTTGGAAGAAGAGCACCTTCGACTTGCCGTCGGGACCAACCCACCAGAAGGGCCTGCCGTCCATACCGAAGTTGTGGGCATTGCCTGCGCGGTCGGTGTTGGGCCATGAGATGATATATTTTATTCCTTCCTGAACCATGACGGGAATCAATCCCCATGTCATTCCGGGGATGTCGAACTGCTGAAACACATCCGAGGGTGCGCCGCTGAGTTGTTGCATCTTGCGCGAGAACTCGAAGAGATGAAACAACTCCTCGTCAACGCAGACACTGGTGTTGGTGTTCACGTAGCTGGCATCCAAACACAGCTGTCCCTTCTTCAGCGCCTCCACCATCTTGTTGCGCATATCGGGGTTGGAGTGCCACAGACGCTCCATGGGCCAGCTAACCTCCGGGTTCCACACAAACCGTGAGCCCTCGGGATGGTTTCGGGTCTCCTCGGCGAGTTTTATTCCTTCGATAACATTGTTTTTATGCAGCTCCTCCACGTTTTTCTGCGTATTGGTATATCCCACATCCACGTGCGCGTGGTTATAGAGATACACATTCCAGTGTCGCATGGGCGCTACGCTCACCTTTTGCTTGTAGGTCTTGTCTGCCCCACGGAGAGTGATGCTCGCGTCATACTTCTTGCTTGTCGGGAGCGAAGAAGGGAGCATCACCTCCACCTCGGTGGAGTCTTTGGCATCGAGCGCGAAACTGTTCTTCTCTGTTTTCCCTTTGGCTGAAACCTCAACCTGGAGGTTACCCTTTAGTTCTTCTCCTTTGAGTTTGATGGTCACGATGCGTCCGGGTGTGCCGTCTGCCCTATATCCATAGAGTGGACGTACCACGTAGTCAATCGCAACGGGTTTGATGTCTGCCCGTGCCGTAAGGGTCACTGCAGACAACAAAAGACAAATACCTACATGCGTGTTTTTCATTGTTATTTCTTCTTTTTAAAGTCCGACGGGAAATTTATCTCGTTGATTATTTTGCCACCTTTGAGGCGTATCCAGGTTTTGAAGCCCTCCGTTCCTTCCGTGAGCTCAATCACACGTGCGCCGTTGCCTTCGGGGAGGTTGCAGTAAGAGGTTTGGCCCCCGGAGTAACGCCCGTAAGCCAGGAGGATACCTTTCCAGTAGGCGACAAAGTCGTCGTCGTGGTCGTGACCCACAAACACAGCCTGCACGTCACCCATCTCTTTCATTGAAGCAAACATGCCGGTGTTGAGCGCGGGTGAACAAGGCTTCTCCCTACGTGTACCGATGAGATAGGTCTTCTCGTCGGCAATCGCCTGGTTGTATTCCGGCAGCGGGATATGGAAGAAAGCCAAGGAAGGCACCGGAACGCCTCCATTATTCTTGGTAAACTCCTTGCTGCAGCGGCGATACCACTCCACTTGGTCGAAATAGATATAGTCGTAGCCCCCGATTCCTTCCACATGGCAGTAGGCGTTTGAGTCCAAGCAATAGAGCACATTGAGTATCTTCTGGCCATCGGAGGATTTGATAACGAGAGTGTAGTTGCAGGCTCCGTGTACTCCGGGAACAGAGTCGGAGAGGTTGTAGGGCATGGTCTTGGCAATGTCGAACAGCTCGCCGCGCGTCAATCCCTGCTCGTCGTCGTGGTTGCCAAACATTATGCCGTAAGGTATCTTGCGGTCCACAGAGAGTTGGAGCATAGCCCTCAGCCCCTCTTCAGCCGGTTTGCCGGTAACAATGTCGCCGGTGTAGAGCACAAGGTCGGGCTTCTCGGCATCCAACACTTCGTTGGCGCGCTCGAGGGTCACGTCGGCTCTTGAGTCACCGTAGATAAAATGCAGGTCGGTTAGCTGCACTATCTTAAACTTCCCGTCTTTGTTGAATTTCAGTTCTTGCTGTTGTGCCGAGGCAGAGAGCAATCCGCCGAGGAGCACCGCTAAGCTGACAAATATCCGTTTCATTGTATTTGGTTGTTTCTTGTTTTGTAAGTGTTATGAAATCAGGTATCACTCGTTGAACACCGGCATGGGTCGGCCAATCCACACCTGCGGCTGCGTAAGGCCGAGCAGTTTGGCAAGGGTGGAAGCACAGTCGAACTGCATCATACTGATGTTGTCGAAGCAAAAACCTTTCTTTATCGGCTTCCCTGAGATGATGAAAGGCGTTTCCATCTCCATCATTGTCTTCCCGCCATGTCCTCTGTCGATGCCGCCATGGTCACCTGTAATGACAAACACCGTTTCGTCCATCATGCCGGCTTGCTTCACTGCCTCAACAATCTCGCCGATATAGCCGTCGAGTTCCTTCAGCTTGTCGTAGTAGCCCGGAGTGTCGTGACCGGCACCGTGGCCCACGTGGTCGGGGTTGTCGAATATCACGGCAAAGAGATTCGGCTTCTTTTCGGTGATATACTTCACAGCCATATTTTTCAGCGAGAGTGAATCTTTTGTGTAGTCAGGACCCTGCACGCAGTAGTTGAAGGCAAGAGTGTCGATAACATATTTGATGCCGCTCCAGTCGTACACACAACCAATCTCAGCCTCGGGATTTGCCTCGCGATAGAGCTGAAACACTGTAGGGAATATGCCATGCTGATTTAGCTCACGCGAAGGAAGTTCGGGAGTCTTCGAACCCCAGGTGGTGTATCCGTGAAGTTCCGGACAAGCACCCATGAACATCGATGCCCAGTTCAATGCACTTGAAGTAGGAAGCACGGAGCGTTTCTTAAGGGTGTCTTGGCAATGTCGAACAGCTCGCCGCGCGTCAATCCCTGCTCGTCGTCGTGGT
>CAVJCD010000272.1:0-2740 GCA_963648005.1 Tannerellaceae bacterium
AGATTGTTATGGAACTATTCTATCAAATCCCGAGGTACGACATGAGGATGTTGAAGAGGTCCGCACAGCCTACCACCTCCGCAACAAATCCCCCCCCCGGAGAAGGAAGAACACCAATACGTCAGAGTTTTGACCTTAGAAAGTTGAGACGCTTTTAGTTTTCCGGCATGGGCCGGCATGTAAATTGAGATTTATATCTAAATTTGCGAGTAGTATATCAACGAAACGAAATACATTGTGCTGAAAAATCTGATAATACGGGCGCTTACCGGGATACTCTTTGTTGCGGTGTTGGCGGGAGCCATTTGCTACAAACCCGTCTCATTCCTTATTGTGTTCGGGCTGATTACCGGGTTGACTTTATGGGAGTTCTATGGATTGATGGAGCACTATGAGAAGGCAATCTTGAAACGCGCCATATCATCGTTGGGTGGCGCCTATTTGTTTGTTGCCACCTTTATGTACGCCAATCAGATAACCGACGGCGCAGTATTCTTGCCTTATATCCTGTTCCTTGTATATACATTGGTTGCCGAATTGTATAGCAAGGCGCCGAACCCAATCAACGATTGGTCGTTCACCATGTTTGCGCAGGTCTATTGCGCCGGAACATTTTCGATGCTCAACTTCCTTGCAACCACACCGAGCATAGAAGAGGCAGCAGTCTACTCCCCGTTGTTCGTCCTGGCAATATTCGTTTTCATTTGGCTTAACGACACCGGGGCATACCTTATCGGCACTTTGTTTGGCAAGAGAAGATTGTTTGAGCGCATCTCTCCCAAGAAGTCGTGGGAAGGGTTCTTTGGCGGAATGATTGTAGCATTGGTTGCATCGCAAGCGTTGGCATGGTATGTGCCCGAGATAAGTTGGTATAACTGGCTTGGGCTGGCCATAACAGTGGTGGTATTTGGCACCTGGGGCGACTTGGTTGAGTCGCTGCTAAAGCGCACGTTGGGAGTAAAAGACTCGGGGAAGATGCTTCCGGGCCATGGCGGAATGCTCGATAGATTCGACAGCTTAATGCTTGCTGCCCCCGCCGCATACATCTATATAAGGATGTTTATTCAAAATTGAACGTCAACGAAACCATACGTGAGGTAGCTTTCGACAATGCGTTGGGATACTTCACAAGGTCTGCATCCGTCAAGTCGCTACGGTCTTTCTGAAGCAAATCAACCAATCCGAAACTAAACTTAAGCTCCGGACAAAGTTTAAAGAACGGCAGATAGATATCACACCCTATACCGAACTCTACACCAAAATCACCTGCTTTCAACAACACAGGCATACCCTTCTTGCGTCCAAGGTTCATTGCCCCATACACTCCGCCAATAAGATAAGGGCGATAGTTGTTGATGCGGAGAGCTGAATACTTCACATCCAAAGGAAAACTCAATATGGTTGAACGCACAGAGGTGGAATACTCCTCGCCGGTATCCTGCTCGCGAAACAAAAACTTCTTTTCTCCGAAATGCACCGTGGGAATGAACCTGAGACTGAAATAAGGGTTCATATACATATCCCCTATAACACCGACACTGAAGCCGGGTGAATAGTTGGGAATCTCGGCAAACCACGTCTCGCCATCGGTCGTCACACCGGTATTGGTCAACAACAAATCCTGCGCATGCAACCCTACATGGAATCCAAGATGTATCCACTTCAAGTCGGCATACGGTTGGTTCTTAACCACTTCTTTCTGCGCCATAAGGGTGGGAAAGACAAGGCCGCTCATCAGCAATAAAAACAATAGACGTCTCAACTTTCAATCAGTTTTGGATAAAGAACGAAAAAGGCCGGAACTTATTGCAGGGATATAAATAAAATTCTACATTTGCACCTACTAATAGTTATTAATTTAAACGTTTAAGAAAATGGCTTATTTAATTGGTGATGATTGTATCGCTTGTGGTACTTGTATTGACGAGTGCCCTGTTGGAGCAATCTCTGAGGGTGATATCTATCATATCGACCCGGACATGTGTGCAGATTGCGGAACTTGTGCAGATGTTTGTCCTACGGGAGCAATCAATCCGGCTTAAGTTGCCGGCAAATGGGCAGCCGCAAAGTGTGGTTGCTTATTAAAAACAACAACGGACTATTCCCTACCTATAGAGGATAGTCCGTTGTTGTTTTCTTATCCCTTTAAAACTCGATATCCAGTTTTATCTCGTCTGAACCGTTATTGGTTTCCGCCTCCGGTTTTGCATCCGAAGCTTGAGAATCCACTCGCACAGGACTCCGTTGCTTAATATAGTCAAGCACGTCGCGCATGCCCTCCATAAACTTGTCAAAGTCTTCCTTATAGAGAAATATCTTATGTTTCTCGAAAAGTATTTGCGCATCTTCCCTCGACTGTACTTTCTTACTTTCAGTCACAGCCAAAAACATTTCATTCTTCAAATTCCTCTTCACATCCAAATAATAGATACGCTTACCGGCTTTAATGGTCTTGGAATATAATATTTCTTTATCACCACCTCCGCCATACGTTCTCTTCACCGACTCATCCATATTAACCAATATTTTCTAAACCTTCCCAATGTCTCTTGGACCAAAATCCATAATTTGCTTCAAATATGTGCGTTTTTTTTTAATTAGCAACCACAATTTTAAGTCAAAATATTTCACAAATGCAAAATGAGGTGTTCGGTACACGAAATCGGGTCAACAGACTCGCTTTTATGAAAAGATTATCTAACTTTGTTGCTTATTTATAACAAGGGTATACCTTTCAAAC
>CAVJCD010000273.1:0-2737 GCA_963648005.1 Tannerellaceae bacterium
AGTACGATAAGGGGTACCCCCCGTTCACGGATGCCATACACATACTCCGGCCCGAAATTTAGGTTTGACTTTCTGGGAGCATAGTCATCCTTCCAGCTTTACCCCAAACAACCGTCGAACCCTGGAAGCCTAACCTTCCCAGTCCCCTCCCCAAAACTGTCATTAACCTTAGCCGCCATCCTATATATATAATGTGTAGCAACCCGCCAACAACCTTACCCCAAATTTCCAAAACCCTCCCACAAAATTTCCAAAAACCGTTTCCCAAAATTTTTTCCGGGCCCCAAAATTTAGCTTTCACTTCCCAGCCCGCCCAAATTTTTCCGAACATTCACCAAAATCTCACAAAATCTGCGTAACTTTGCACAAAATTCAACAAAAACCGCAACAACCCTGACAACAACTGACAATGAAAACCCAACTACAGGTACTCGATCTTCTTAATCAATATACGCCGGCCACCAACCTTGACCGCGATATGATAACAGCCTTTCTGGAGAAGAACTACCACATCACGCCCACCACCCGAATATTTGCCCAAGGAGCGCCCGAATTGCCCATAGACGTCCAATCCTTCCTCCAATGGTACAAAGAAGGATACGGCGCGTCTGAGGTGGCAACAACGGCAAACAACAATACGGTCATACTGGGGAAATGTACGCTTACCCACGCAACAATAATAGGTATCCAACAGGGGCAAACGATAGTAGCTTCCTCCCAGTTCGTCCCAAATTTCGAACTAAGCAAAACCACGCCCGACAACACCCAACAACTACTACAGGCTTTGCTGGCAAACAACCTGCAACTAAACCCCACTACAATGGCGCTGGAAGCCAAATACATCCCAGCCATAAACGAAAAAATATTCTACCATTCCTACAATTTTGAAACTAACGGAATAGGTATCGTAAGGAGCATCGACATTGACACCCAGGAAATCGAGCTTTACTGCTACTTCACATACCCCACCAGAAACGACAAAGGGAAGCTGGGATATTCAATGCACGAGCGCAGTGCCGTCAACCTTCGCGACTACATATTCGAACCGTTGCTGGAGGTTCCGGACAATTGCAACCGTTTCAGCCCGGACGACGGAATAAGCGCATACCGCCGCCTTAAACGGGAACTTGAAAAGGCCGGCAAGATATGGCGCGACAAGCTTAGGCGTATTGAGCCGGCCGGGTACAGGCTGAAGAAGGGCGAGCCTTATTGGTACATAGACGACAAGCTGAGGGTAGTCAAGACCGTAGAGAAAGATACGCCCACATCCAACAAGCGCTATCTGTGCGGCAATTATTTCCTGACCGATGAAGCGGCCCTTATAATGCTCAACAAGTTCTATACCCTCATCAACGACTATCTGGCGTCATCCCAGTGGCCGGATATTGACAACGACTGAGGATTGCTGCAACAACGACAAATGCTACCATATTTTCGCCAAAAACTGGGAAATATGGTAGCATTTATTCTCTCTGCAACCCAACCTTACATCATAAAATCCAAAATTTGCCACTTTACGGCGCTTCTGAGACACTTTCTTATCTTTGGTGGACAACTTATCATCCGAACCCCTAAAAGTCGCTTAGAATCGCATTATCGAGTTTTTCTTGGTTAATTCGACTCTGGAAGCCCTTCATTTCGTTCCAGCGCCTTACTTCATCGTAGACAAATATCGAGTTCAGCTTCTGGTAGTCGGCCCCATGCCTGTAACCGCCCGGAACATTGAGAATCCTGTAGAACTCTTCCTTGTCAACCCCAAGCTCCCCCAAAGTAGGCAACCACGTCTGCATCATCCAGCCTGGGAGTATGTTGTCCGTATGAGCCTCCAGCCCCTGACCGTTCAAGAAACCGTAGACATTGAAGTATTCGTCCATCCTGAGGTAATGCTTGGCGAAACTCTTGGCGGCCTGTTCCATTGGGGTAAGCTGGGAGTCTTCCATCTGTGTCACGCAGGCAAGGAAATGACGGTTGGTACGGTTGAAGGCTTTCTTCTCTTCTTTCGTTCTGGGAACCTTTACCTCAACGGCATCCGTCCCTTCAATGTTGCGGAACCCTTTGAGAGAAATTATAAAGGCCGGCTGTTTGTTGATGTTCTCCGCAAGCTTCCAGTCCACAAGGCAACCGAAGCGAATGTCTGGAACTTCTTCAATCTCCAGGTTGACCTTCCTGTCTTCAAACTCAATGAAGCCGCACTCTATCTGGTCTGCCGTTTCGCTCCACGCCTGTGCTACCAGTCTTGCCATGTCTTCAACCGGAACCAGATGCCCCAACATATCCAAGTCGTTCTGGAACTCTCCCTGCATTTGGTTGCCGTATTCGTCAACTGGAAGATTTGGCTCAACGTGTTCAAGGTAGTACTCGTCATAGAGCCCGCCCCAGAAATTGAACAGGAATAATTTTACTGGAGATTTATATCCCTCCTGTTCGAGCCCTTCGATCGACGTCAACCTTTTTGCAGTTTCTTCTGGGAAGTAAGGTTTGTTACGGTAGGGGTTGTCCTTTACAGATTTGGTTTTCTTTCTGGCAGCTTCCTTGATCTCCTCGTAAAGTTCGTCAGCTGGAATGTCTCTGAGTTCGACAATTTCCAAAGGTCCGTCTGAGGTTTCTTCAGGTTCTTCAGTTTCTACCGGCTGGGAAGTGAGTGCATCGGGGTTCTCTTCTTCTCCCGGCTCCTCTTCCCCCATACCCCTATTACTACAACCCTTAATAACATTTACCTTACCTGAAACTTCACTAC
>CAVJCD010000274.1:0-2721 GCA_963648005.1 Tannerellaceae bacterium
GTACACGCACAAATGTAATGGATAAAATATATTAAGAAAAGGCTTTTTCTGTAGATATTTTAATGGGTGTCGCACCCTTCGTAGGAACTGCCGCAAGGGTTGCCTTGACATTCACCTCCGTTTTTGTTTCCCCAAATCGTCTTCTATCGCTTCCCTCCATGGAGGAAATTACCGTCAAGGCCTCGGAGATGTCTCCCTCCATGGAGTAAACTCTCCCCAAACACTCGGTGACGTTTTCCTCCACGGAAGGATTTCTTCCGACAGTAATTTTAGCGATTCTTTTCTGTTTCAGAACCACCACGGAGCGCCTCGGGGCTATGTCTTTCAGCCACGATGGTTTCATAAAGCCCCCCGCGACGCCTCACGAGTCCACTTTAAGGGATAGGATTTTCTCCGCAAAAACTCTACTTTTGGCAAACCAAATGCCGCAAACCATTATGACACTTCAAGAAAAGGAGAAAGCCTACAACCGAATCATCGGTTCTTTGGACAGCAAGGAGCTCAAGAACGCCTTCGATGCCATGCATGCACTCATTGTTGGAAGCAACGAGAACATCTTCCTCGACCCCCTGACAGAGCTGCAAAACACCTATAAATACATGCTTCGCTATCGCATCCAAGGGGTAAAAGACCCGATGCAGGAGCAAATCTACAACCGCATACAAACCTCTGCATATGAGCTGGCGGATAGCATAAGGCACAAGGTGGTGGCCACGGAGTCGCCGCTCGCCTTCTTCGCCATGCGCCGTACTATGGCTTTGACCCGGCAAGATTCGCTCCGCGACCTTCGCCTTAGGCTGCTGGCGCAAAGCGAGGTGGATAACCAAGCCGACTATGAGGTGGCGCTGACACTGCTTTTCAACAAAATTTGGACCTCCGACGCCTTCCGGGCAGAAGATTCCTCGGAGGTAAAGGCGCTGCTCCTTGACCCCGAGATGCCCTTCACAGCCGGGTGCCAGGTGGTGTCGGCTCTGCTTTTCGGTCTCCTGGAGGCTTTCGACATCGAAAAACTCATGCTGCTGATGGACGCCTTCTCTGCCGGGGACGAGGAGACAAGCATGCGTGCCCTCGTGGCCATCCTGCTCACGCTCTACGTCTACCGCAAACGTACTGCCCTCTATCCGCAGATAGCCGACCGCCTGGAGACACTCGCCGAGATGCCCGGATTCACCCGCGCCTTGAAGATTGTGACCCTACGCTTCATCCTCGCACGCGAGACAGAGAAGATTACACGCAAAATACGCAACGAAATCATCCCCGGAATGATGAGGATGAGCTCCAAGATTCATGACAAGATAAACCCCAAGGATATAACGCCTAAAATGCTCGAAGATGAGATGAATCCCGAGTGGGAAAACCTCCTCCAAGACCCGTCGCTCGGCAAGGCTATGGAGGAATTTGGCGAGCTGCAACAAGAAGGCGCTGATGTGATGCACTCCACCTTTGTGCACCTCAAAAGCTTCCCTTTCTTCCGCGAGACAGCCAACTGGGTCCTCCCCTTCACTCCCGACTATTCCGCCTTCAAGGGCCGCCTGAGCCAAGTGATGAGCTCATTGACCACGGCGCATTTCATCTGCAACTCCGACAAGTACTCGCTTTTCTTCAGCCTCATATCCATGCCCGAAGAGGCGCAGAAGATGATGATGGCGCACTTCGAGAGCCAAGCTTCGGACCTCTTCCAACAAAGTAAGAACGATGCCACGGGCAAACCTGATAGGCAGGAGATAATCATTGGACAATACATCCAGGACCTCTACCGCTTCTTCAAAGTCCACCCACGGCACCTCGACTTCAACGACGTCTTCACCCTGCCGCTCGACTTCCATAACCTCGACATCCTGCAGCCATACGTGTCAGACGACAACTTCCGTCGCAACCTCGCCGAATACTATCTCCACAAAAACTACTTCAGCGATGCCCTCACCATCTTTCTCCGCCTTGCGGAAACAAACCCCGAGAACGACGTCCTCTTCCAGAAGATTGGCTACTGCCGGCAGATGACCGACGACATCCGGGGAGCCCTTCAAGCATACCTCCGCGCCGACCTCCTAAACCCCGACAGCAAATGGATTCTACGACGTATCGCCGGATGCTACCGCTCGCTGAAGCAACCCGAAGATGCCCTCAAATACTACCGCCGCTACGAGAGCCTCTGCCCCGACAACCTCTCCATCGCGATAAGCATTGGCCATTGTCTACTCGAAATGCACGACTACAACGAGGCCCTCAAGTGTTTCTACAAGGTCGACTACCTCGACGGTAGCAACAAAGTGTGGCGACCAATCGCTTGGTGCTCCTTCCTTACAGGTAAGTACGACCAGGCTCGCAACTATTACAAGAAAATCATCGCCGAGCAACCCTCCGCGCAAGACTTCCTCAATGCCGGACATACGGAATGGGTTTTGCAGAACATCAAAGGGGCAATGGATTTCTACCTCCAAGCAGTGGAAAAAGAGTCGGGCGACTTCTTCAAATTCAAAGAAGAGTTCGATAAAGACATCCCCGATCTGATTATAGCCGGCATCGAAAACACCGAGATATACCTAATGCTCGACCAACTAAGATACGCCCTTAGCAACACCATCTAATAAAACAGAAGCCCCGGAAATATCAAGAATCACAGTTCTCGCCAACGAAGCCCCGAGTAGGGTGTGGTGTATAGACAAAAAAAGGAGTTCACTCATTGCGAATGAACTCCTCTTTAAAACGGCAGCTATCTAC
>CAVJCD010000275.1:0-2720 GCA_963648005.1 Tannerellaceae bacterium
CTGTTGGTCCATATTTCAAGGGTGGGTTCAAGCCGTCGAAGGTTTGCATCATGCGAGAATACGACCGTGCAGCGCCTCACGGCACCGGTACCATCAAGGTCGGCGGTAACTACGCTGCCAGCCTCGTAGCCGGCGAGAAAGCCAAAGAAAAAGGTTATGCCGCTGTGCTCTATCTTGACCCGAAAGAAAAGAAGTACTTGGACGAATGTGGTCCGGCTAACTTCTTTGGTGTGCGTGGCAACAGCTACATCACTCCCCTGTCGCATTCCATTCTGCCTTCTATCACGAACAAGAGTTTGCAGCAGTTGGCTGCCGATATGGGGCTCACCATTGAGCGTCGCCCTGTTCCGGTGGAAGAAATTGCCACCTTCGACGAGGCAGCAGAATGTGGAACAGCTGCCGTTATCGCTCCAATCTCGCAGATAGACGATTTGGATAACAACCATTCGTATGTGATTGCCAAGGATGGCAAGCCGGGACCTGTGTGCGAGAAGTTGTATAACAAACTACGCGGTATCCAGTATGGTGATGAGCCGGATACTTACGGTTGGGTGACGATAATAGAGTAATCGACACGCGGGGTGGAAACTTTCTTCAGAACACATAAATATCTCGTAGAACATTTGAATGCGCCGGTGCGTCGGGGGTTGATGGACGAAATCAACTGGAACGACCGCTTGATTGGTATCAAAGGTTCTCGTGGTGTGGGGAAGACTACTTTTCTGCTCGATTATGCCCGCGAACATTTCGATGTCAACAGCAAGGAATGCTTGTATATCAACCTCAATCAGTTCTATTTCACGGAGCGCACATTGGTGGATTTTGCCGCTGAGTTTCGTGCAAAAGGAGGAAAGGTTCTGTTGTTGGACCAAGTGTTCAAATATCCCGGATGGTCGAAAGAGCTGCGCTACTGCTACGACAGTTTCAAGGATTTGAGGATAGTGTTCTCCGGTTCGTCGGTGATGCGCCTCAAGGAAGAGAACCCCGATTTGTCGGGAAAGGTTGTTTCGTATAACCTTCGTGGCTTTTCTTTTCGGGAGTTTCTGAACCTGATGACGGGAAACAGTTTCCCCTCATACACGTTTGAAGAGGTGATGGAGCGCCACGGGGAGATTGCCCGCAGCATTTGTTCGGTTCTGAATCCGTTGGAATACTTTCAAGACTACTTGCATCACGGCTTCTATCCCTTCTTTCTCGAGAAGCGTAACTTCTCGGAGAACTTGCTGAAGACAATGAACATGATGCTTGAGGTGGATGTTCTTTATATCAAACAAATTGAGCAAAGCTATCTGCCCAAGCTTCGGAAACTGCTCTATCTCTTGGCTGTCAGTGCGCCGTCTACGCCTAATGTCAGTCAGCTGAGCAAGGAGATAAAGATGTCGAGGGCAACGGTGATGAACTATATAAAGTATTTGACCGACGCACGTCTGTTGAATATGCTCTATCCCGTAGGCGAGTCGTTTCCCAAGAAACCCTCCACCGTGTATATGTATAACTCCAATCTGATGTATCCCATACGGCCCATGGCAGTGAATGCACAGGCAGTGCGTGAGACGTTTTTCTTCAATCAACTCTTGAAAAACAACAGACTGAACGAAGGCGGGCGAAATGCTCACTTCCTTGTGAACGGGAAATACAACTTCAGGGTGGAAGAGAAGGTGAGAAAGAATAACCCCGATTTATATTATGCAACAGAACAGCTTGATGTAGGTGAAGGCAACGAAATACCGCTTTGGCTGTTCGGCTTTTTATACTGAGAAATTTTTCAAATACTAATAGTAATAGTCTATGACAAAACAGAAGAAATTTTTAACCTGTGATGGTAACCAAGCTGCTGCTCATATCTCGTATATGTTTAGCGAAGTAGCTGCTATCTATCCCATCACTCCGTCGTCTACAATGGCTGAATATGTAGACGAATGGGCTGCCGCCGGACGTAAGAACATCTTTGGCGAAACGGTTTTGGTGCAGGAAATGCAATCTGAAGGCGGTGCTGCCGGTGCCGTTCACGGTTCTCTGCAGGCAGGTGCCCTGACAACCACCTACACGGCTTCTCAGGGCTTGCTGCTGATGATTCCGAATATGTACAAGATTGCAGGCGAACTGCTTCCTTGCGTATTCCATGTGTCTGCTCGTACATTGGCTTCGCATGCCTTGTGTATCTTCGGCGACCATCAAGATGTGATGTCTGCCCGTCAGACAGGCTTCGCCATGTTGGCTGAAGGTTCCGTTCAGGAAGTTATGGATTTGGCAGGTGTGGCTCACTTGTCAACAATCAAGTCACGCGTTCCTTTCGTCAATTTCTTCGACGGTTTCCGTACATCACACGAAATCCAGAAGATTGAGGCATTGGACAACGATGATTTGGCTCCGCTGATTGACCAGAAGGCATTGGCTGAGTTCCGTGCCCGTGCATTGAACCCGCAGAAGCCGGTGGCTCGTGGTATGGCTGAAAACCCTGACCACTTCTTCCAGCACAGAGAGTCTGCAAACAAATACTATGAGGCTGTTCCGGCTATCGTAGAAGAATATATGAACGAAATTGCCAAGATTACGGGACGTAAGCATGGCTTGTTCGACTACTACGGAGCAGAAGATGCAGAGCGCGTGATTATCGCCATGGGTTCTGTAACGGAAGCTACTCGCGAGGCCATCGACTACTTGACGACCAAGGGAGAGAAGGTCGGATTGGTTTCAGTTCACCTCTATCGTCCGTTCTC
>CAVJCD010000276.1:0-2703 GCA_963648005.1 Tannerellaceae bacterium
TTTGGGACTGCGCGAGGATGGGCATACCATTTAGGATATTGAACCTATTGAGCATAGGCGTTGCTCTTGTCGGCTTGTTTTCCGGATGCCGACCTGAGATGCCTGTAACATCTACCATCACTATTGATTTAGACGATTTTTCCGCTCCGGTCAATGAGCAGCTGTATGGCTTGACAATAGAGGAGATAAACCACGCCATTGACGGCGGGATTTATGCCGAGATGATACAGAACCGCAGTTTCGAGGCCTCGGTTCCCCCGTTAAACTGCCCGTATGATGCCCGGCGGAATATGCTGACCACTCCCAACGGGTGGAGCATTCCTTTTGTCCGTCCCGATTCGATACCCGGATGGCGCAGACTGTCGTTGAACACTGAGGTGTGGCTTGATGCCGTAGGGGCGCAGATTAACGACAAGAACAAACGATGCCTTATGGTTTCGGTTTCTGCCTCGCATTATTCTTCGGGAAAGGAAAGAGGGGGCGTGGCGGCTACGGGTTATAATGGTATCTCCGTGCGGAAAGGAGAGAAATATGAACTCTCGCTGTTCCTAAAGGGTGGTTCAATGGTCCCGAAGGATATAAACGTGTTTATCGGCGATTCGGCAACGGGAGAGCCTCTTAGCGACGTCTTCAAGGCGTCTCCGATATATGAGTGGAGAAGATATCGGCATACGTTTACAGCCAATGAAAGTCGCGACAATGCCGTCTTGGCAATCACAGCCGATACCACAGCGTCTGTCTTTTGGGTAGATATGGTATCGTTGTTTCCTCAGAACACCTGGAAGGGGCGCCAGGGTGGTTTGCGGCAAGACTTGATGGAGATGATAGCTGCACTTAACCCCAAATTCATACGATTTCCGGGCGGCAGCTTTGTTGAAGGTTATACGGCGGGAACCTATCCCCTTTGGCAAGAGACCCTAGGCGACGATTCCATGCGGCGCAACTTTTGGAACGTTTGGGGTTACGCCTCAACCTCCGGCATGGGCTTTTATGAGTTTCTTCAGATGTGCGAAGATTTGAATGCCGAGCCGGTGTATGTGGTAAACAGTGGTGTAACCAGCCAAAGCCGGCGTCCGCGTTATGAGGATATCACGGCGATGGACAAGATGGTGCAGGATGCATTGGGTGCCATTGCCTATGCCAATCAGCCTGCCGACTCCACATGGGGGGCGATGCGTGCCCGCAGCGGACATACCGAGCCGTTTGGATTGAAGTATATAGAGGTCGGCAGCGAAAACTACGGACAGGAATATTCCAAGCGCTTTGACTTGTTCAAGAAAGCCATCAATGAAGCGTATCCTGATGTTACTGTCATACGAAGCTCGTCCGTTGCAGGCAAGAGGCGGACCGGAGACTGGATTGACCACCACTTCTATGCCGGCGAGGATTTTATGATTGCCGGACATGACAGGTACGACAAGCCGTATTCATGGCGCTTCCCGGAGGTGTTTGTCGGTGAGTTCAGCCTCTCAGACCCGGCTTTGCAGGGGACGATGCGTGCAGCTGTTGCCGAGGCTTGCTTTATGCTCGGAGCAGAGGGTGCGCCGGCTGTTGTTAAGGGATTGGCATACGCTCCGGTGCTTGGCAACGCGGATTATCCCTTTCAGCGCTATCCAGCCATCTTTTTCAACAACCACCAAGCGGTGGGTTCTCCCTCTTATTATATGCTGAAGATGCTGGCAAACAATAGGGGTGACGGCTTGCTGAAGACAACGGTGGAGACATACAGCCGTCCGCAGGTTGCGCTGGGATATGCCGGAATTGATTTGTTTGACAACAGCTATGACTTCGAGGACGTATGCCTTGATGGCCATTTTGTGAAAGATACACTGATACGTACCGGCGGGTGGAAGGCGAGTGGCGGAACATTGACGCCCGAGGCCAATAAGTGGAACAATATCCTGCTGGGCAACCCTTCGAATCACGACTATACCCTTTCCTTGCGGCTGAGAAGAAATAAGGGGAGCGGAAGTGTTCGTCTTCGGGTACGTGACAATGGGAAAGAAGGTGAGGCAAACAACCATATAGCGCTCTCCATCTCTCCGAACGAATGCGAACTCTATAGCTCTTCGGGTACGGTTAAGGATGTTCTCTCTCCGGCAAAGGTCCGTGTCTTTGAGAGCAATCGGTGGTACAGCATTAGGATTGTGTGTAAGGATGAAACACTCAGTTGTTATGTGGATGACGTCTTGTTGCATGAGGTAACGTTGCCACCCTTGCCTTCGCTTGTGGCGCTTGCTACGATGGACAACCCCACGGAGACAATCCTATTGAAGGTGGTCAACACAACCTATCATGAAGAGAAAACACAACTGAATATAAAGGGTGGAAACGTAAAGCATGAAGTAGAGGTAGTTCAACTTTCCGGTGAAGCAAAGGAGAGTAATACGTTCGAAGAGCCTTTACGCGTGGCTCCGACCACCCAGGTAATCTTGTTCCCCATAGGACAAACAATGGTTTATACCTTCCCGCCCAACTCAATCACCATCCTAAAGCTGAAAAAAGATTGAAAGAAGGTCGCATCCACTGTGTCTTGAAGCCGTGGCGAAATGCCGGCGGAAAACGAACTTGATATCAAATTCGAGCAAACTTGATATCAAGTTGGGGAAAACCCGCCTTGCCGAGGAAAAACAAATGTGTCGTCCCTTTTGCCCGAAAGGTTCGAACCTCGTAAGAATTTCTGTTGATAGCTTCGAGCGAAAC
>CAVJCD010000277.1:0-691 GCA_963648005.1 Tannerellaceae bacterium
GGTGGACAGATTGCGTATACTCCTGAAGACTTGATGAAGAAGGGCGCAAGCTATTTGTTCAGAAAGGTGGTAAAAGGTATGTTGCCCAAGAATCGTCTGGGAGCAAAGTTACTTGGTAACTTGTATGTGTATGAAGGTGCTGAACACAAGCATGAAGCTCAACAGCCTAAGTCAATCGATATAAACACACTTAAATAATCGCTATGGAAGTAATAAATGCAGTAGGGAGACGTAAAGCAGCAGTTGCTCGCGTGTTCGTAAGCGAAGGAACGGGAAAGATTACAATCAACAAACGTGAGCTTGCCAATTACTTTCCTTCTTCAATTCTTCAGTTCATTGTTAAGCAGCCGCTCGCAAAGCTGAATGTTGAAGAAAAATATGACATTAAGATTAATCTTGACGGTGGTGGTTTCAAGGGTCAGTCTGAAGCTGCGCGTTTGGCTATCGCTCGTGCTTTGATTAAGATTAATCCGGAAGACAAACCGGCGTTAAGAGCAGAAGGTTTTGTTACGCGTGACCCACGTTCTGTTGAGCGTAAGAAACCGGGTCGTCCAAAAGCTCGTAAGAGATTCCAGTTCAGCAAACGTTAATGTTATTTGTGAGTTTCTTGCAAGTTCATATACGTTTAGTATCTAAATTATCCGGATTTTTCCCGCATGCAGAATGTCGTAAAACTACCGGACAATTGAAC
>CAVJCD010000277.1:701-1854 GCA_963648005.1 Tannerellaceae bacterium
GTCGGGGAACTACCCGGTGGTTGAAATTTAAACAGAATGTAAACGATTAAAGAAGAAAAAAATGTCAAGAGTTAATTTTGATCAATTATTGGAAGCCGGAGTACACTTCGGACACTTAAAAAGAAAGTGGAATCCAGCTATGGCTCCTTATATCTTTATGGAGCGCAATGGTATTCATATCATTGATTTATATAAAACAGTTGCTAAAGTAGATGAAGCAGCGGAAGTAATGAAGAACCTGGCAAAGCAGGGAAAGAAAGTGCTTTTCGTTGCCACTAAGAAACAAGCCAAACAAGTTGTCGCAGATAAGGCATCTTCAGTAGGTATGCCTTACGTTATCGAGCGTTGGCCGGGCGGTATTTTGACAAACTTCCCGACAATTCGCAAGGCCATCAAGAAGATGACTACAATCGATAAGATGACAAAGGACGGTACATTTGATAACCTTTCGAAGAGAGAAAAACTTCAGATTACTCGTCAGCGTGCCAAGTTGGAGAAGACATTGGGTTCTATTGCAGACCTGACACGTCTTCCGTCAGCTTTGTTCGTTGTTGACGTGATGAAAGAGCACATTGCAGTGCGCGAGGCCAACCGTTTGGGTATTCCTGTATTCGGCATGGTTGACACGAACTCTAACCCTAACGACATCGACTATGTAATTCCGGCAAACGATGATGCCACCAAGTCGATAGAAGTCATCTTGGGTGCTATCTGTGAAGCTATAAACGAAGGTTTGCAAGAGCGTAAGATTGAAAAGATTGACACCGAAGCTGCCGGTGAGGGCGAAGAAGCCAAGAAGGAGCGTAAGGGAAGGGCTACTGCTAAGAAGGAGCGTGTTAAAAAGGAAGACGAAGAGGCAGAGACAGTAGCTGCTGAAGAGTCTGACAAACCCGCAAGCGAAGAGGAGTAATCTACCAACAAGAGTATAACCATTAAAACAGAAAGTAAGATTATGGCTGTAACTATGGCAGATATTACCAAGCTACGCAAGATGAGCGGAGCGGGTATGATGGATTGTAAGAAGGCTTTGACAGAAGCCGATGGAAATATCGACAAGGCAATGGAGATTATCCGTAAGAAGGGCCAGGCAATTGCTGCTAAGCGCTCCGACCGTGAGGCTGCAGAGGGTTTTGTACTGACAAAGAAAGACGGA
>CAVJCD010000277.1:1896-2700 GCA_963648005.1 Tannerellaceae bacterium
CCGTGAGGCTGCAGAGGGTTGTGTACTGACAAAGAAAGACGGAACATTCGCTGCCATTATCGCTTTGAAGTGCGAGACTGACTTCGTTGCCAAAAATGCTGATTTCATTGCTTTGACTCAGGCCATCTTGGATGCGGCTGTGGCTGCAAAGTGCAAGACATTGGACGAGGTAAAGGTATTGCCGATGGGCAAGGGTACGGTGCAGGATGCTGTTACCGACCGTAGCGGTATCACCGGCGAGAAGATGGAATTGGATGGTTACAATGTAGTGGAAGGTCCTTTCACTACCACATACAACCATATGGGCAAGAACCAACTTTGTACGATTGCTGCATTCAACAAGGAATCGGAAGAGGTTGCTCACAACATCGCTATGCAGATTGCTGCCATGAACCCTATCGCCATTGACGAAGCTGGCGTTCCCGAATCAGTGAAGGAACAAGAGATTCAGGTGGCTATAGAGAAGACCAAGGCAGAGCAGGTACAAAAGGCCGTTGAGGCTGCTTTGAAGAAAGCTGGCATTAACCCGGCTCATGTAGACAGCGAAGACCATATGGAGAGTAACATGTCTAAGGGTTGGATTACCGCCGAAGACGTAGCGAAAGCAAAGGAAATCATTGCTTCCGTTTCTGCCGAGAAGGCTGCCAACCTGCCTGAGCAGATGATTCAGAACATCGCCAAGGGTCGTCTGGGCAAATTCCTGAAGGAAGTTTGCTTGTTGAACCAAGAGGATGTTATGGATGGTAAGAAGACCGTTCGGGAAGTGATGAAAGAAGCAGACCCCGAGTTGCAGATTCTTGCATT
>CAVJCD010000278.1:0-2685 GCA_963648005.1 Tannerellaceae bacterium
CTATAAGAGTTATATCATTCTGATTACCTACTTTTGCGGAGAGATATAAACATTTATGTAGGGACTGTATGAAAACATTGGAAAGATTAGTCGCAGAGAAATTATTAAAGATTAAAGCTGTTAAATTGCAACCTGCAAATCCGTTTACATGGGCTTCAGGTTGGAAATCTCCAATATATAACGACAACCGAAAAACGCTTTCTTATCCGGCTGTTCGCAGTTTTATCAAATTGGAATTAGCTCGCATAATCAGCGAAAAGTATGAGCATGCAGATGCTATTGCCGGTGTGGCTACAGGGGCTATTGCTCAAGGTGCATTGGTGGCAGACTTGCTTGGATTACCTTTCGTATATATACGTGCAACACCAAAGGACCACGGATTAGAAAATCTTATTGAAGGCGAGTTAAAACCAGGTTCTAAAGTAGTTATTGTTGAAGATTTGGTGTCGACCGGAGGTAGCAGTCTGAAAGCAATACAAGCTGTACGCAATTTCGGATGCGATGTAGCCGGTATGGTCGCCATTTTTACATACGGATTCCCCATTGCTGTAGAGGCATTCAAAAATGCAAAGGTGCAATTGACAACTTTGAGCAACTACGATGCAGTCTTGGAAGAAGCTGTACGTACGAATTATATCAACGAATCTGAAATTTCAATCCTTCAGCAATGGCGTAAGGACCCTTCCTCTTGGAATCCAAACATTTAATTTACAGGGTTCTGAATATGACAGAATTTGTAAGCGACATCAAGGCTATCCCCTACAATGAGGACCGCATCTATATCGTGTTGTCAGATTTATCCAATTTGGGACGAATCGGAGCCCGTATTCCGCAAGATAAAGTCAAAGATTTCAAGTTTGATAGCGACTCTTGCAGTTTTGTTGTTGACCCCGTGGGTAAGATTTGTTTCGAGATTGTAGAGCGTGAGCCCAATAAAACAATCAAATTTGCAACTACGAATTCGCCGATACCATTCTTTTTATGGATTCAGTTGAAGCAAGTAGCAGAGGTTGACACACGACTACGAATAACAGTTAGAGCAGAACTGAATCCGTTTATTGAACCAATGGTATCTAAACCATTGAAGAATGCGCTTGACAAAATCTCGACCATAATAGCATCCTTGCCCTATTAATCATCTGCAACATGGCTCAGAAACTTTGGGAAAAAAACATACAGGTCGACAAGGAAGTCGAAATGTTTACTGTAGGCAAAGATCGTGAAATGGACCTCTATCTTGCCAAGTACGATGTTCTTGGTTCGATGGCCCACATAACAATGTTAGAGAGTATTAGTCTACTCGAAAAGGAAGAACTGAAAGTTCTTCTTACTGAACTCAAACGAATATATACCAATGCTGATTGTGGTAAATTCTTGATTGAAGAAGGAGTGGAAGATGTTCATTCTCAAGTTGAACTATTGTTGACACGCCGTTTGGGTGATATTGGCAAGAAGATTCATAGCGGACGCTCACGCAATGACCAAGTCTTGCTTGACATGAAATTGTTTACACGAGCACAGATTCAAAAATTAGTAGGGCTGACCAGTGCGTTGTTTGAGGTTCTGATTACTCAAAGTAATCGCTACAAGGACGTGCTAATGCCAGGATATACTCATCTACAAATAGCTATGCCATCTTCTTTCGGTCTATGGTTCGGAGCGTATGCCGAGAGTTTGGTTGATGACTTACAGTTGATGCAGGCGGCCTATAAGGTGTGCAATCGAAACCCTTTGGGTTCAGCTGCCGGATATGGGTCTTCTTTCCCATTAAACAGACAGATGACGGCTGATTTGCTTGGATTCGACACATTGGATTACAATGTGGTATATGCGCAAATGGGACGTGGTAAAATGGAACGGACAGTGGCTTTTGCTATGGCTAGTATTGCTGCAACACTGTCAAAATTAGCATTTGACGCCTGTATGTTCAGTAGCCAAAACTTCGGATTCATCAAGTTGCCCGATAAGTTCACTACCGGTTCAAGCATTATGCCGCATAAAAAAAACCCGGATGTTTTCGAATTGACACGTGCAAAATGTAACAAGATACAGGGTTTGCCTCAACAAATCACACTTATATGCAACAATCTTCCATCAGGATATTTTCGCGACTTGCAAATCATCAAGGAAGTGTTTCTGCCTTCTTTCGATGAATTGAAGGATTGTCTCCGTATGGTGACGCACATGATACGCGAAATAAAGGTGAATGAACATATCTTGGATGATGACAAATATGCTTTGATGTTCAGTGTCGAAGAGGTCAATCGTTTGGTGCTTAAAGGTGTCCCCTTCCGTGATGCTTATAAGCAAGTCGGGTTGAACATTGAAGCCGGCGGATTCACTCCGAATAAAACAATTTGCCATACACATGAAGGAAGCATTGGCAATCTGTGTAACGACAGTATATCCGCACTTATGCAAAATGTTATCGATGGGTTTTCGTTTAATAAGGTAAACGAAGCAGAGAAAGCTCTACTTGCCTTGTAATGAAAAGATTTGTTTTTTGTTTAGCTGTGCTACTTATTACGTCTTGTGGTAAGGTGAATGTATCGAACATTCCTTACGCACGAGTGTACTTGGAATTGGATCTGTCCTTCAAAGACAAGGATTTGGTCGGCGCCCTAAATTTCAAGGAGTTTACTTCCACCGCGAATCAAAATTACGGGACACAACTCGGCTATTCCG
>CAVJCD010000279.1:0-575 GCA_963648005.1 Tannerellaceae bacterium
CGTTGGGTCTTGTATCCAATGGCTGGACGGTATGTGCCCCACATTGGCACGGTAAATCATAGCCATCTTGCCGTCGCCCACCCTGTGTTTGATGATTTGCGAGAGTGGCGAAAAGCGTCGGTTGAAGCCCACCATCACGGAGGTCTGCTTCCGTGCACACAAATCCATAATCTCCCGAAGCTCGTCCAGCGAGAGACATAGAGGCTTCTCCACGTATACCCTCATACCTTTCTCCAGGCCTTTCATCACATACTTGGCGTGTGAGTCGTGCCGTGTGGCAACAAACAGGGTGTTTATGTCTGTGTTATCAAAGATATCCGCCTCGTTGTCGGTGCAGAAACCAAACCCGTATTTCTCTGCCACCCGCTTCGACGTTGTGCCGGAATTGGTAAGTACGCCAACCCGCCGGATGTCGGACGGGAGGTTGGGCAGTAGCATCGACTGGGCATAGCTGCCTGCGCCCACAAAGCCCACTTTAATATCCCGGGGAGGATAATAACGGGGGTCCGTTACGATTTTCGCCTTCTTGTGTTGCTTTTGGCGGTTATACTTTAGCACGATACCCAGATATGGCT
>CAVJCD010000279.1:615-2672 GCA_963648005.1 Tannerellaceae bacterium
TCGTAGGCTTTGGGGGTATCTTCGAAATCAAACGTATGGGTGGTGAGGTAGGATATGTCTATCTTCCCGGAATATATCAGCTCTTGGAACGCCTCCATGTTGCGTTTCTCTGTCCAGCGCACATAAGCGGCAGGATAGTCCAACCCCTTCTCCTCGTAGTTGATGTCGTAGCGCCCGGGACCATAGCTGCACGACATCCTCACCTCAAGTTCTTTCTTGTAGTAGTAAGGGTCGCGGTCGAAACCTGTGGGCACGGCACCCAGCACCACCACTTTGCCGCGCTTGCGTGCCAGGGCACCTGCAAAATTTATCGGGTCGAGACTCGAAGTGGCTGCTGCAATAATCACGGCGTCTGCCCCCAGTCCGTTGGTATAGTCCATCACGGCGTCTTCTATGCCGGCAGCATCTCTCACGAAAGCCATGTCGCAGCAATGTGCCCGGGCTGTTTCCACGGCGCCGGCACTAACGTCCACGCCTACCACCCTCACACCGGAGGCCTTCAGCTCGAGGCACACCAGCTGGCCTATCAGCCCCAAGCCAATCACGACGCATGTCTCGCCCAGCCTCAGGTCTGCTTGCCTGACACCTTGCATCGCTATGGAGCCAAGCGTATTGTAGCAAGCCTGTGAGAGGTCGGCATCACTCTTTAGCTTCACACACAGATTGACGGGCACAGCCACCACTTCGGCATGGCATGCCGTCAGTCCTGCGCATGCCACGAGGTCACCCACATGGAAATCCCGCACATCGTCCGCCACCTCCATCACCTCTCCGGCACAGCTATAGCCCAGAGGGGAGTAGGCATCCAGCTTCTTAATTACAGCACGATAGGTCTGCACTATGCCTTGCGCCTTCAGCACCTCCAGCACTTGCTTCACTTGCTGCGGACGCTCCTTGGCTTTTCCTATCAGGCTTTTGCGTGCGGCTTTCACCGTTGAGCCTTCTGTTCCGGGGCTCAAGAGCGAGAAATGATTCTTCACCAAAATCGTCCCTGCCGAGACCTGCGGCATTGGCAGTTCCTGCACTACCATCTCGCCATTCTTCAATTTTTGTGTCAGTTGTTCCATTGTATGTTTTGCTTTTTATTTTTCGTCTAATGTGTTATGTGGTTTGTGCTTTTGTTCACTATGAGGCGGAACTTGCCGCGGCGGGTGTATTCAAGGCCGTCCATGGTGCAGACGGTTGCCGAAAGAAGGATATTGTCTTTGCCGCAACGCTCAAGGGTGGCGTCTGTCACGAATTGCTTGTCCTTTTCGGTGAAGCCTTCATCCGGTACAATACGCACTTCCAATTCGCCTTCGCGGTGCTGAATCCATTGGCAAGCCTTGATATGCCTGCCGTCTTCCACGAAGTCCACACGGGTCACCCGGCTGCCGTCCTTGCAGACGATATAGTCATCCACTCTACCTATCACTCTGAGAATTACCCCCCCCGTGGTGATATTATCGAGGTGAATCAAGTACTTAAACTTGCCTCTTTGGGTGTATCTCAGTTGGGATTCTTCTATAAGATTAATCTTGAAATCGATATTGCCTTTTCCGATACGTTCAATCACGTTGTCTGAGATTTGCTTTTCATCGGCAGCAGAGAAGCCTTTGTCCGGCACTACGTTTACATTCAGGAAGCCGTTCTTTTCCTGCACCAGCTGGGCGCACTTCACATTGTTCACTCCTTTGAAGACGAAGCCAAGCCGCTGAATACGGCATCCGTCCTTGCAGATTAGGACATCATCTTTTCTTCCCTCAACGCTCTTCACCACAATCTGCGGATTGTTGGCATCAAGTTCAGCCAACTCCACAATGTCGTTAGAGCGATAGCGAATAAGGGGAAAATGGTCGTTTATCAATGACGTACATATTTCACCATCCTCCAAGTATTCGTTTATGCTATAGCCCGGCAATTCATAATAGCCATTATGGTTGTTTGCCTCATGGATACAAATGGTCTGCTCCGTTAAGCCATATCTGTCAAAAATCTCAGTGCCAAGTTGTGCCTCTATCAGCGTACGTTGATAATCGAGCAGTGACTCGCTGGAGGTAAAAGCCACGGGTATATGC
>CAVJCD010000280.1:0-2593 GCA_963648005.1 Tannerellaceae bacterium
TGCCAATCCTGTATGGTGTTTAAAATATATGTTTGGACCCGACTGCAATATTTTCGACATTTGGTCTTCCGAGAGGGGAGCATTCTTTTTGTCGTTTCAGGGCTTCGAGGGCTCGGGCCATGTCTTCGGGGGTGTCGATACCGATGGTTTCCCTTTGGGTGATGCCTACCTTTATCCTGTATCCGTTCTCGAGCCACCGCAACTGTTCAAGGCTCTCGGCAATCTCGAGCGGCGAGCGTGGCAGGGCTGTTATCTCCTTCAGCGTATCGGCGCGGTAGGCATAAAGACCGATATGTTTGTAGTAGGTGTGGTTGCGCAACCATTCGCTGCAGTCCTTCCCGCGCATGTAGGGGATGACGCTGCGGCTGAAATACATTGCTTCGCCATGCTTGTTGACAACCACCTTGGGCGAGTTGGGGTTGAGGAGGACGGTCTCGAAGTCGTCGTCCTCCAGGAACGGCTTCACAAGAGTGGCAATCCGGGTGCTGCCGTCCAGGAAACATTCCTTCAGGGTCTCAATCTGCTCGGGGTGGATAAAAGGCTCGTCGCCCTGGATGTTGACCACCACGTCGCAGCCTTCGCCCACCTTGGTGTAGGCCTCGTAGACGCGGTCGGTGCCGCTCTGATGCTTCTCGGAGGTCATCACCACGTTTCCCCCGAAGGCTTCCACGGCAGAGAATATCCTCTCGTCGTCGGTTGCCACGCATACCTTGTCCAACACATCCTTCACTCTCTCATACACTCGCTGTATCATCGGCTTGCCTGCCATATCCGCCAGGGGTTTCCCGGGAAAACGTGTGGAGGCATATCTTGCCGGTATTATTCCTATGAATTTCATATCCTAAGAAGCTATGGTTCGTATTATTTCACTGTCTTGCCTTCGCTGAGGAGCACCACCTTCTCGTGTTCGCCTACAATCCACACTATGTCGCCCTCCTCGAACACAGTGGTGGGAGGCGGGTTCTTTATGGATTGGTTGCCGCGCTCGATGCCTATGACAAGGCAATCCGATTTGTCGCGTATGCCCGACTCGAGGATGGTTCTGCCAATAAGTCCGGAGCCTTCGCCTATGGAGAACTGCTCCATGTTTACTTCCTTCTGCTCCTGAGCTTCGCTTAGCGACTCCTTATAACACTCGTCGATATACTGGCGGAAATGCGTCAGGTCGTCGTCGGCACCCACCACCACCAGTTTGTCGAAAGGATAGAGCCTCTCTTCGCCTCCGGGGATATTGATGCGCGTGCCGCCGCGGATGATGGTAACAACGTTGACGTTGCATTTCTGCCGGAAGTTGAGTTCCTTCAGGGTCTTGCCCATACTGGGTGAGTTCTGCTTGACCTCAAAATCCGCCAGGTGGAGGTCGCGCTCCAGGAGGTGGTTGGCAAAACGTTTGTTGATAGGCGCGTTGCGCTCGCTCTCCGTCTCACGGGCAGTGAGGTTGGAAAAGAAATGGCGCTCCATGAGTATGGACTGCTTCTTCAGCCACTTTGAGAAGATGACCAAAGCTATTACCGTGGTAGCTGTGGCAATGCCGATGCCCGCCGCGGTGTTGAGCAATTTGGCTATGGGCAGCAACACGAGGCCCGTGCACAGCACTATGCGCAGCACGATGAGCGACACCAGCGGACCGCGGTTATACTTGCTGTCGTTCCACAGCTGTACATACTCTGCGGAGTGGTTCTTCTTCATCATTATGGCCCTCAGCATTGGCGATATCAGGAGGAGTATGAGTCCAAGGGCAAGACACCGGCCCTCAAAGCCGGGAATCTGCTTCATGATAAACGGGGCAACGAACCTCAGCCATATGAATATCAACACCACGGTGACGGCTGTATAGGTACCCACGATGCGCGCCAGGGATTTCAGGAGTTTGTTCCATGTGCTCTTCTGCCTTATGGTGTTTGCTCCCGAGGTGTAGTGCTCAAGGAAATGCAGCCAGTGGGCAGGTATGTGTTGCTCTGCGAACTTGCACGCAGGCTCCGCAAGGCGTATCATATAGGGAGTAAAGAAGGTGGTGATGACCGAGACGGCAACAACAATGGGGTAGAGGAACTGGTCGGTGACCTTGAGCGACAGTCCCAGCGAAGCGATGATAAACGCAAACTCACCTATCTGCGCCAGCGAGAAGCCCGACTGTATGGCAACCTTCACCGTCTGTCCCGAGAGAAGCACGCCGAAGCTGCCGAAGAGAATCTGACCCGCCATTACAACGAGCGTAAGGATGAGGATGGGTATCTTGTATTCCCACAACAATGCCGGGTCTATCAGCATGCCCACGGAGACAAAGAAGATGGCGCCAAAGAGGTCCTTCACCGGCTTCACTATATGTTCGATATGCTCGGCGTCGATAGTCTCGGCAAGGATGGAGCCCATGACAAAGGCGCCCAGTGCCGACGAGAAGCCCGCCTTGGTGGCAATCATCACCATGCCGAGGCAAAGACCCAGGCTTACTATCAGCAGCGTCTCGTCGTTGAGAAACCGCCGCATCTTTTTCAGGAAAGAGGGGATGAGATAGATGCCCACCACGAAGCAGAAGAGGAGAAACACACCCAGCTTCACCACGCTGTCGAGCAGCTCCATTCCTTCCACATGC
>CAVJCD010000281.1:0-2568 GCA_963648005.1 Tannerellaceae bacterium
CTTCCATGGTTTGGTCGGTAGCGGAGTTGGGGTGCGATGCCTGTACAAACAACACTCCTTCCACGTAGCCGATGACACCTACTTCCACAGTCACCAATTCCCCTTCGTCCATCACGGATGTATCCTTCAGGGCGAATTCCATTTCACGTCTGTCTATCTTCTGATATGTCACTTCGGATGCCGTCCAATACTGCGACACCGATTGGTTGGCTTCATCATCTTGGTTTATCTTGCGGTAGTACGCTACGCAATCTCCGGACTGAAGCGATTCAATGGCGGGATGATATACATACAATCCCGTAATCTCATGGATGATGTTGCAATTGGAGGTTGTTGAGTATTTCACAACACCGTAGGTTGTTCCTGACACCTCGTTGCCGCTTCCGGATATGCAGGATGTAATCAAAATCATCGACACAGCCATCAACACTAAACACTTAAGACTTTTCATTTCCTTTCATTTATTTGATTAATAATATTTATCATTCTTTTCTTCTTAGAACCCAAGCCTAAAACCTGCTTGCAGCTTCAGGTTGAAGGGTTTCTCCGAGCGCACGGTTTCGAGTTCACTCTCGTTGTCGAAATAATAGTCCGCCCCCACTTCTGCGAAAAGGCTCACAAAGCGAATCAACGGATAGCTCACTCCCAGGCGGGCGTTCACCGACCATTGCCAAGGCTTCATCCTTATGTGTGAGACCTCACGTTCGTACAACTCCCTGTGCATATACTTCTCCGTTGTGAGCTTGCCCGCAACGTTGACCTCCGCCATTGCCCCCGCGGCGCCGTAGACGCTGAAACGCTTCCACCGCGCTATCTCGTAAGACAGGGACAAAGGTATACCAAGAAAATGAAGTTTCTGCGTTGTTTCGTTGTGATAAGTGTCGGTTGTTTCCCAGGACGACGAAAGAAGCGTGTAATTGAGGCCCGACACCAAAGAAAGTTTTTCATTCAAAGCGTAGCTCACCGACAAGCCCACGGAGACGGGTGTTTTGTGCTTGACGTTGGTTCTCGGCTGCGAAGATTCGAAACTTGCCGAGTTGAGAAACAGCAGCTCTTGGTCGGTAACGGATGTATTCTTCAGCGCATACGTATTCAAAGAGTTGCTCGTGCCTGCCGAGATGCTGCCCGCGCCCATTCCGAAGCCCCAACGGTGTTTCCGGGCTGAGGCCTTGCCCTCTGAGGATGCCTCGGCAATCCATTCCGAGCCTTCACCCTTAGATTCCGCCTCGGGGAGAAGCCTCACGGCGCCGGAGGCTTCGCTCTCAGGAGTCTCGCCAAAAGATGTCACATCTTCTGCATCATCTTTCTTTTCATCATCCAAAGATGTGACATGGGGTGATACTTCTCTGATATTCTCAATGGAATGATTCCTTCCCTTCGCCACCAAAGCAGGCTCTCCGGAGGATGTTTCCATAGAGATTGCAGGCTCTGCCACGGGTTGCTCCGGGGCGTTGGGATGCTTCTGCTCCACCACACCGGCAACGACGGGTTGTTCTTCATCTCTTTCCCTCAGATACACTCCCCCCATCATCAACAGCAGAGCCACCACGGCTGCCGCAGCCCCGTAGCGCCACCTCCACACCGGCAGAGATGTGCGCCGCGACTTCTTAAGGCGGCTCTCTATGGCGTCCCAATCCCCCGGCGCTGTCTCCGCCTCAAAGTCGTGCAACCTTGAGCGGAACAAATCATCCATATTGTTTCTTTCCTCTTTCATTTCCTCCTAATGCCTTCCTTCAATCATCTTCCTCAGCATCTGCCGGGCGCGTGTGAGTTGCGAACGCGACGAACTCTCCGTTATATGCAGCATCTCGCCTATCTCTTTATGCGAATATCCTTCAATCACAAACATGTTGAACACGAAGCGGAAACCCTCAGGCAACTTCTGCACCATCTCCAACAGCTCCCCGGCAGAGATATCTGAAAGGATGGAGCTGCCCGACTCCATCAGCTCGGCTGAATGGTCCAAGTCCGAAGCATCGCGCAACACGTCCGCCTTACGCAGATGCTCCAAGGCGCAGTTCACAAATATCTTTCGCATCCATCCTTCAAACGAGCCGAGCCCCGAATAAGAGTCTATAGAGAGGAAGACCTTCACAAAGCCGTCCTGCAGCAGGTCGCGCGCCATCTCCCTGTTGCCCACGTAGCGCAGACAAACACCCATCATCCTACGCGAATACTTCTCGTAGAGTTCTTTTTGTGCCAGCCTGTCTCCCTTCCTACAACCCTCTATCAGCTGCAACTCGTCCATTACAGTATATAATGACGCAATCGGCGTGCATTATGCTGCACGCCGATTGGATTTTCCTTTCGCGGGGAATCGCTGTCAAGAGATTACTTCTTGGGATTGACGGGACAGCCGGCTCCGTTGTCCACCGGAATGGCGTCCATACCGATTTTCTTGAACGCCGACGCAAGGCGGGTCTTCGAAGTCTTGTCGCTCTTGTAGGTTACCTCCACAGTGCGGTTTGTGAGGTTGCATTTCATGTCGGTCACACCTTTTTCGAACGCAATGTTCTTCTCTATCTTTTTCTGACAATTGGCACATTTCATTCCCTCAACGTAGAATGT
>CAVJCD010000282.1:0-2524 GCA_963648005.1 Tannerellaceae bacterium
TCCGCAGGGAGAGCCGACAACCCCTCGGTGAAAGCCCTGCTTGCCGGCAACGATATTCTCTTGGCACCCTCCGAACCTCTCAACGACTTTGCCGCCGTGAAGGAAGCCATCAACAAGGGCATCCTCAAAATGGAGGACATCGAAGCCAAATGCCTGAAGATACTCCGCTATAAATACATCACAGGACTAAGCAACTCTCGCCCCATCGAGACCAAGGGACTTGGCGAGCGGCTCAACTCTCCCCATGCCGCATGGCTGGCAGCAAGGCTCAATGCCGAGGCCATCACCCTGCTCAAGAACGAAGACGATGCCCTCCCCTTGCGCGAACTTGGGAAGAAGAAGATTGCCGTGCTCTCCATCGGCGCCTCCGCGGACAATGAGTTCCGGGAGATGGTCATGCGCTACGACAGCATTGCCTGCTTCAGCATCAGCCGGCAGCAGAGCGCCTCTCAGACGGAGGAAACATATCGCAAACTTGAGAAATACGACGTCATTATCTGCAGCATCCACACCGTGCGTATCCCCGAAAGCCCCAAGCTTCGCCTCCTGGCTGAGAAGAAAGACGTGATACTTTCCTTCTTCACCATCCCCTACTTCTGCAAGGACTATAAGAGCACCATCGGTAAGGCCAAAGCCGTAGTCCTTGGCTACGAGGGCACACCCCTGGCGCAGAAATATGCCGCGCAGGTCATCTTCGGAGGAGTGGAGGCAAAAGGCAAACTGCCCGTCACCATACCCGGACTATACCCCTTTGGCACGGGCCTTCACACAGAGAAGACACGGCTGGGCTATCACGAGCCGGAGGAGGTGGGCATCAATGCCGGCAGACTGAGCGAGATTGACTCCATAGCCACGGAAGGTCTCATGGAGAGGGCGTACCCCGGATGTCAGGTGCTGGTGGCTAAAGACGGGATGGTTGTCTACAACAAATCGTTCGGCTACTTCGACTACAGCCGGCGGCAGAAGGTGGACGAGGGCTCAGTCTACGACCTTGCCTCGGCAAGCAAGGCAGCAGGCACCTTGCTTGCCCTCATGAAGGCATACGAGGGGAAGATGTTTTCGCTCAACGACAAGATATCGGAATTTATCCCCCAGCTGAAAGGCTCCAACAAAGAGAACATCAGCATAAAGGAGATGCTCTACCACCAGTCGGGCGTTGTACCCACCATCAACTTCTACGAGTCTGCCATCGACAAAGACAGCTACCCCGGCAGTCTCTATAGCCGCGAGAAGAAAGCCTCGCACCCCATACGCCTCGATGCCAAGACCTATGCACGGAGCGACTTCCGCTTCCTTCCCTCCCTTGTGTCGAAGGAGAGGAAGCCCGGGTTTACCACCCAGGTGGCACGGGGACTGTTCCTCAGCGACACATTCAAGGACAGTGTCATCCAAGACATAAAAGACTCGCGCCTCGGCACTCGCGGACACTATGCCTACAGCTGCGTCAACTTCATCATGCTTAAGATTATGGTGGAGAACCTCACGAAGCAGCCCATGGACATCTTCCTTAGGGAAAAGTTCTACGACGGCCTCGGCGCATGGCGCACCACCTACAACCCACTCCAAAGGATGGACAGCCTCATGGTTGTGCCCACCGAAGACGACCGTTTCCTTCGCCGCCAACTGCTGAGGGGCTATGTGCACGACGAGTCTGCCGCCTTCCAGGGAGGTGTGTCGGGCAATGCCGGACTCTTCTCCAACGCGGGTGACCTTGCCAAGGTACTTCAGCTGTTCCTCAACCTGGGAACCTACGGCGGCGAGCAATATCTCTCTCGGGAGACATGCCTGCTCTTCACGCAAAGCAAAAGCCCCACCTGCCGTCGCGGCTTGGGGTTCGACAAGCCGGCTGTGGGCTCCGGCAACTCCCCCTGCGGCAGCCTCACTCCCCCTGCGGTATACGGACATACGGGTTTCACCGGCACATGCTTCTGGGTTGACCCCGACAACAGGATGATTTATATCTTCCTCAGCAACCGCGTCAACCCTTCGCGGGTGGGCAACAAACTCAGTGCCCTCGATATCCGCACACGAATCCAAGACACCATCTACAAGTCCATCCAATAGAATCAGAACGAAAGCAGGGGGGGTGGACATACTCTTTCGCACTATAACAGTATGAAGGGGCGGCGCGTGGGGGTAAATGTTGCGGTTTCCGCGGCTCCTGCAATCTGCATGGGACAAGAAACGTCGTATCTGCGGCTCATGCAATTTGCATGAAGCAAGAATCACGAATCAAAGCCTCCATGCAAATTGCATGAAGCAAAAAACGCGGTTTCTGCCGCTCATGCAGTTTGCATGGAACAAGAATCACGAATCAAGGGCCTCATGCAGTTTGCATGAAGCTAGAAACGTCGTATCTGCGGCTCATGCAGTTTGCATGGAACAAGAAACATGCATCAAGGGTCTCATGCAATCTGCATGGGGCTAGAAACGCGGTTCTCGCTGCTGGTGTATCATGTGTGGAGGTGGTTTTTCGTGACAGGAGGGCAAAAAGAAACCCCGGCAGGCACTTGGGCTTGTCGGG
>CAVJCD010000283.1:0-2514 GCA_963648005.1 Tannerellaceae bacterium
GAAGAGAATCGTCCACAAGGTCCCAGCAACGGTGGTCCCGGCGGACCGGGCGGGACTGAAGGTCCCGGTGGACCGGGTGAATTGGATAGCGAGTGGTAGGAATCCTGAATGAGATTTTTCCCTTAGCTTTGCGGTGTGATTCTAAAACTTGAATAAGATATGTTGAAAGAAGGTATGCAACATACGAGTAGCACCGTTGTGAGCGTTGCCAATTCGGCTCGCACCATGGGGTCGGGCGACTTGGATGTGTTTGCTACACCATCGATGGTGGCATTGATGGAGAATGCAGCCATGCAGGTCGCCTTAGGCCATCTACCTGAAGACTCCACAACCGTAGGGGCCGGGATAAACACTACGCACATCAAACCATCCCCAATTGGGGAAACCATTCATGCCACGGCAACCCTCGAGGGTGTGGAGGGTCGCAAACTGATGTTCAGAGTTGAGGCACACGACTCCAAAGGGAAAATCGGCGAGGGGACGCACATACGTTTCATAGTTGATAAGAAGAAGTTCCTTGCCAAGGTATACCCCGAGGGCTAATCGGCAACGCGGCCAACCGATTTGATATTCTTGATTTTGGAGAGTGTGACGCACATCTTCTGGATGTCTTCCACGTCGTGCACCTTAATCTTGATTTTGCCCTCAAACACTCCATCTTTTGCTTCAATCAACAGACGCATGATGTTTACGTTGAAGTCGTCGGCAATTGTCCGGGTGATGGTGTTGAGCACGCCTATCGAGTCGATACCTTTCACCTCCAACGTGGCTTCGAAGGAAGCATTCTTATGGTTGCTCCACTCGGTGTTCAGTATTCTATCACCAAAGCTGCTCTTCAGCCGCATGGCTATTGGGCAAGAACGTTTGTGGACCACAACATTCCCGTCGTCGTTGATGAAACCGAAGGCATCGTCGCCCGGAATAGGCTTGCAGCAGTCGGCTATCACGTAGTTGCGCTCGAAAGCTTCTTCGCGTAGAATATATGGTTTGGTTTTATCGTATTCCACTTTGGCCGCTTTCTCGGGCACATCTTTCTTGTTCTTCTTCTTTCCGACACCCAAAGCCTGCTTCACGTACTTGAACAATAGGTTGTCCGTTTTCTCTTTCAGCAGCTTCTTGATGTTCTCGGGAAGCACCACGTCACCCTTCTCCACGGCATAATAGAACTCCTCGCGCTTGGAGAAACCGAAATACATACACAGTTTGTCCAGGTTGGATGTGTTGGCTTCCAGCTCCGCACGTTTGAATGCCTCAATAACTTTCTCTTCACCTTGTCGGGCAGCTTCTCTGCGGGCACGGCGCAATACGGCATCAATCTTGGCACGCGCCTTGGCTGTTGTAACGAAGTTGAGCCACTCTGCTTGCGGCTTCTGCGAGCGGGAGGTAAGGATTTCCACTTGGTCTCCACTTTCCAAAGGGTGACTGAGAGGTACCAAACGGTGGTTCACCTTAGCTCCGATACAATTGTTTCCAATCTTGGTATGCAGGGCATAAGCAAAATCGAGCGCTGTAGCTCCTTGCGGAAGAGTCTTGATGTCGCCCTTAGGGGTAAACACAAATATCTCGGAAGTAAAGAGGTTCAACTTTATTGTATCCAAGAAGTCGAGCGCATTCGGGTCCGGGTTCTCAAGTATCTCGGTGATGGTCTGGAGCCATTTGTCGAGTTCTGTGTCTTCCTCCACATTATGCTCCTTATATTTCCAGTGGGCAGCAAAGCCTTTCTCGGCTATATCATCCATACGGCGGCTACGAATCTGTATCTCCACCCATTCTCCATCGGGACCCATCACGGTAAGGTGCAGGGCTTGATAGCCGTTGGCTTTCGGGCGGCTCACCCAGTCGCGGATGCGGTCGGGACGGATACGGTAGATATCCGTGATTGCCGAATAGATATCCCAACAGGTATTCTTCTCGTCCACTCCCGGCATAGGTTCAAAGATAATTCGGACGGCATATAGGTCGTATATATCTTCAAAGGTAATGCCTTTGCTCTCCATCTTGTTCCAGATGGAATAGGCAGACTTCACGCGAGCCTTCATCTCGTATTGCAGTCCCATTTCCTTCAGTTTCTTGTCCACTGGGGCGGCAAAGTGCTCGAACAATTTGTTGCGGCTCTCCTCCGTTGCCTTCAACTTCTGGTTGATAAAGTCGTATTCCTGCGGATGCTCGTATTTGAAGCTAAGGTCTTCGAGCTCTGTCTTGATGGAGAACAATCCGAGGCGGTGCGCAAGGGGTGCGTAGAGGTAGAGGGTCTCTCCGGCAATCTTAAACTGCTTGGCGGGAAGCATCGAACCAAGTGTACGCATGTTGTGCAGGCGGTCAGCAATCTTTATAAGGATTACACGGATATCACTACTCATGGTGAGCAGCAGTTTACGGAAATTCTCTGCCTGAGCAGAGGCATGCTCGCCAAAGATACCACCGGAGATTTTGGTTAGCCCGTCCACAATCTGCGCAATCTTTGCTCCGAACATATCATTAATGTCCTGCACGGTGTATTCCGTGTCTTCCACC
>CAVJCD010000284.1:0-2486 GCA_963648005.1 Tannerellaceae bacterium
TTGAAGATGTCTAAGTTCCATTGTATGACATTACGGGCGTAGGTATATTGTTTGTAGATGGAGGTATCTCCCACGTCGCCGCTCAATTTATAATACTTACTATCGCCTATGTAGTACGTTTTACCTTGGTTCTCAATCAGACTCTTGGCGGTGTAGAGGTGGTCAACAATTTTTCCGTCGCGTTGTTGCTTATCCATGCCGTCGGGCAATGGTTTGTCACCAATCAAAGCGTCGATGATGGCTTCGAACACAATGTTGAAGTTCTTCACGAGCAAAAACTCAGTCTTGTTGGTGTTGACAAATATCTGTCGCGTTTGGTCGAAAAATGCATAACACAATTCCCAAAGCAGGAGTGCTTTGTCGGAATAGTATTTATACTTGATTTGCCGTAGCTTTCTTATACCCACGCCTTGGAGATACCTATCGAACTGCTTCCCAGTAATCAACTGAAAGTTTACGTTGATGCTCACAGGGAAACCATACTGTTGGTGCAGATGGTGCAGGATGCTGAAGAAGATAACAAGTAGTTCTTCGTCGAAGTTGATTGTGCGCTTTTTGTTGATAGGATTAAGGTAGCTCACGTCTTGCCGCCCATCATGCGTGCCACATTGCACCACGGCTTGGCTTTTCGAAATGGTGCGCGTCCAATTGATTTTGTTGTAACCACTGTGCTGGTTCTTCAAGATGAACATGAAGAAGTTTTGATTGTCGCGGTTGAATTGCAAGAGAGCGAGGATAATGTCGAGAAAGGTGTCGCTCTGCTTGCGCTTGCCCCGCCCCACTTGCGTTACTTTCTCTTCGTAGACAATGCTGGAATCGTTGTTGGCATCGTTCTTGAATACCACAATGGCACGATATATCCACACACTTAATGTGTAAATAAGTTGTTCCTCGTCCTTTGCCTTCGATGTTTCGCTATCGGTGAATGTACCCTTCTCGCAGAAGTTTATAATTGATTCGGGGGTATACTTGCCAAACACTTTGTCGTTTGCATCGAGCAACACCTTAGGCAAAACAAACACACAGTCTGCCAACTTTGGATTATAGAAGTATCCCACATAAGGCATGAGCACATTCTTTTCAACCTTGCCCCACACATTATCTATGGGGACAAGGTCTTTCACCGTCTCATACGGATAGGGATAGCCTTCTATCAGGATACGCATGGATTAGTTGTCGTTCTTGTTCACAGGGTCGTCGAACTCTTCCTGTAAAGGTGCGTCGTCGTCCTCCTTCGTTAGATTATCTTCGCCCACAATCTTTGCGAGGAACTTCCGCACGTTTGCTTCGTTCACTTTATTGTCGTCGTTGTAGAACGCTTCAAAGGTGGCTGTCCGTGTGGCATCGTCGCTCACGTTGAAGTCCTCGGTGTTGCCCTCCTTGAACACATCGTTCCATAGGTAGAACATCACCTTGCTCACAAAACGTTCAGCGCTGATTGATTCACCCTCTTTTGCAGGCTTGCAGAAGAAGTAACCGAGTTTCTTGTCGTCGCTGCTGGTCTCTATGGCTATCTTTTCGTTCATCGCTGAGATGAAAGTCCACCAGTCGCACACCTCGTCGCCGCATTTTATCTTATATCCCTTGCCGGCGTTTGCTATCTTCACGTAACGCCAGTCCCAACGACGTTTGAAAGCACTGTCGATGGGGAACAAACTCTGGTCGCTGGTGTTCATCGTTGCCCAAATGTAGAGGTTGCAGGGTAATAACAAGACCCTACCGCTTTGTACGTCGCTCGCCAAGTTGCCTTTGTAATCCTCAATCACGCCATCCAAATCCATCTCTCCTTCGGGCAATTTGTACTCACTGCCCTCCTCGGCAAACGCTTCGGCTATCTCTCTTTGCAAGTCGGCATCGGCTTCTATGACATAAGATGAAAAGCCATTGTCTTGGCGGTCGAGCAACTGGAATAAGTCACCAAATATCTGGGCACAGTTACCACGATTGATTTCTTCAATAACGAGGAATTGGGGCTTGGCATCGCCCTCACCAGCTTCGGCATATTTCTTCCACGCCGAAAGATATGCTTTTAGGAATGCTTGCTTAACAAACTTATATGTGATGCGCTCTTCCGTCACTGGTTTTGTTGTGCCTTCTTCTTTCACCAAGTGTCCGGACACATCTCTTAAGTTTACTTTCTTTATTGTAGGCTTGTATGCACCTACAAATGTGGAATAATCACTATCGGGATGAAACGTCGTACGCATCACATCGTATTGTTTCGTTATCGCATCTATCTCAAAAGACTTCCCCGTCCCCGGCGCACCATAGAAAATTTGCTGAAGAGGAAGAGATGTTTTTGTCTCTTTGCTTGACGACAGCCTATCTTTGGTGGCACGTTTCAGCGCCATGTTGGCAAGCGTTACCAAGGTGGCATTATAACCATATTCATATTTGTCTATATTGGTGCGACCGCTGAGAGCTTCTTTTGCCTCAGCCCCGTTGGCATTGGGATAGCTGGAGATATATTCCACAAACTCATCCAC
>CAVJCD010000285.1:0-2470 GCA_963648005.1 Tannerellaceae bacterium
GTCGCAAAGGTAGGTATTCCTTTGAAATATACAATACTCACCGCCTCGTTTTTCTCGTTTTGAGATAAGAATGACATATTTATATCGTGAAAATGTCGTACTTTTGCCGCCAATAAATTGGTTTTCGATGCAAAAACTTAGAAACATTGCGATTATCGCACACGTAGACCACGGCAAGACGACGCTTGTGGATAAGATGTTGTTAGCCGGCAAGCTTTTCCGCGAAGGGCAGGCGGAACCGGACCAGTTCATGGACAATAATGATTTGGAACGCGAACGAGGAATTACTATCCTGGCCAAGAACGTATCCATCAACTATAAGGGTTACAAGATTAACATAATAGACACTCCGGGGCACGCTGATTTCGGAGGAGAGGTGGAGCGCGTATTGAATATGGCTGACGGCTGTCTGCTGTTGGTCGATGCGTTTGAAGGACCGATGCCGCAGACCCGTTTCGTGCTTCAGAAAGCCATTCAGCTTGGATTGAAGCCCATTGTGGTTATCAATAAGGTGGATAAACTGAATTGCCGTCCGTCGGAGGTACAGGAGATGGTTTTCGATTTGATGTTCAGTTTGGATGCTACGGAAGACCAATTGGACTTCCCAACAATCTACGGTTCTGCCAAGCAAGGATGGATGTCTACCGATTGGAGAAAGCCGACGGAAGATATTCAGGCTCTGCTGGACGCTATCATTGAATATATTCCGGAACCCCAGGTGTTGGATGGTACCCCTCAGATGCTAATCACCTCACTCGATTACTCCAAATACGTTGGCCGTATCGCCGTAGGACGTGTTCATCGTGGAGAGTTGAAAGAAGGACAGGACGTTATGTTGTGTAAGCGCGACGGCTCGATGGTGAAGTCCAAAATCAAGGAAGTTGACATATTCGAAGGATTGGGCCGTACAAAAGTATCTTCTGTTCAGTCCGGAGAGATTTGTGCTTTGGTTGGAATAGAGGGCTTTGAGATTGGCGAGACAATTGCCGATATCAACGAACCGGAGCCGCTGCCCACAATTGCCATTGACGAGCCTACCATGTCGATGCTCTTTACAATCAACAATTCTCCGTTCTTCGGTAAAGATGGTAAGTACGTGACCTCACGCCATATCTATGAACGTTTGCAGAAGGAGTTGGACAAGAACCTTGCCATGCGTGTGGTTCCTACAGACTCTGCCGACTCATGGTTGGTATACGGTCGTGGTGTATTGCACTTGTCGGTATTGATTGAGACAATGCGCCGTGAGGGTTATGAGCTACAGGTCGGGCAGCCGCAGGTTATCATCAAGGAGATAGACGGCGTGAAATGTGAGCCGGTTGAACAACTGACAATCAATCTTCCCGAAGAATCCTCCAGCCGTATTATCGATATGGTAACCAAGCGCAAGGGCGAGATGACAATGATGGAAAGCAAGAACGACCGTATACATCTTGAGTTTACAATCCCCTCACGAGGCATAATTGGTTTGAACAATGCTGTCCTGACGGCTTCCGCCGGCGAGGCAATCATGGCGCACCGTTTCTTGGAATATCAGCCGTGGAAGGGCGAGATTGAGCGTCGCAACAATGGTTCCATCATTGCCATGGAGACAGGTACGGCATTTGCTTATGCTTTGAACAACTTGCAGTCGCGCGGACGTTTCTTCATTGCTCCACAGGAAGAAGTCTATGCCGGTCAGGTTGTAGGTGAGCATACAAAGGAAGGTGACTTGGTCGTGAATGTCACGAAGTCGAAGAAGCTGACCAATATGCGTGCTTCGGGTTCAGATGAGAAAGTATCCTTGGCTCCTCCCGTGATATTCAGTTTGGAAGATGCCCTGGAGTATATCAAGGCCGACGAATACGTGGAGATTACCCCGAACCATATGCGTATGCGTAAGATAATCCTCGACGAAACAGAACGCAAACGCCAAGGTAGATAACATTTGCATGATATAAGAAACGAAGAGAGGCTGCGTATTTGCTCGTAGCCTCTCTTCGTTTTGTGAACCAATTGATGAGAGAAGGCTTTCCGCCCTACGACTCCTTATGCCTTTGCGAGGTTTTTCGCAAATTCCTAAAAATTGGTCCTTTACGTCAATTGCGTTTTCGAACGTTCCACGATGCTCCTTTACTCTTTGAGTAGAATAATCCTTTGTCAGTCGTGGCCAATAGTTCTTTTCCGTTGTCCATCAAGTCGAGAAATCTACCAATACCATTATTGCTGGTAAAACGGTGGTTCCAAGAAACGCCATCATTTCTTGAATACTCCAATTTCCTATTGTCTTTGGGTGAAATGCGAATAAGTTCGTCACCATAGTTAATCATTTGTGGCATAATACTTATATTTAAATTGTTTGTAACTAATCCTTAGACCTATAATAATTGCGCATTACTTCCTCTTGGGTATTTCCTTTGCCTAAGAGATTAAAATCATATTTATCGTTATATATTATGAATCGCGTGTAGCGATAGTGACTAACCAAGTC
>CAVJCD010000286.1:0-2463 GCA_963648005.1 Tannerellaceae bacterium
TGCCTAAAACTTTGATTCTAACCTCAGTGCAAAGTTGCACAATGTCTAAAACTTTTGTTTTTATATCTGTGTAGACTTGCACAAACACAAAAACAAAAGTTTTTGCCTTTGTGCAATAGGTTTCTTTAATAAATACAAAGGTTTTGTGTTTGTGCAATAGGTTTCTTTAATAAATATAAAGGTTTTAGTCTTTGTGCAACAATACTCTTTAACAAATACAAAAGTTTTTGCCTTTGTGCAACAATACTCTTTAACAAATACAAAAGTTTTTGCCTTTGTGCAACAATACTCTTTAACAAATACAAAAGTTTTTGCCTTTGTGCAACAATACTCTTTAACAAATACAAAAGTTTTTGCCTTTGTGCAACAATACTCTTTAACAAATACAAAAGTTTTTGCCTTTGTGCAACAATACTCTATGACAAAAACAAAAGTTTTAGTGTTTGTGCAAAAGAGCGCAACCTCTGGAGCATCTCTTCTTATATCATCATAGCCACTACAAAGATACAAAAATATTTCACTCCGTATCAGAACATGGTCGCAACGATAGAAAAACTTTCTTCTTAAAAAGAGAAATCCCTCGCATCCCGTCCAAATCGTTCGTTCTAAAGCCCATGTAACCCCGCCTGCCAATGAAAGAATGCTGTTTTGGGGGCAGCAGAGCACAAAAAAAAGAAGGTGCGCCGTAAATGGTTTCATACGACACACCCTCTCTTTATCTGTAATCGAATCTTCTGAAAAATCAGAATCTCTTTTCTCTGATTCTTGCCTTCTTACCGGTAAGAGCGCGCAAGTAATACAATTTGGCACGGCGAACCTTACCCAATTTGTTTACGGTGATACTCTCGATAAACGGTGATTCGATAGGGAAAATTCTTTCCACACCAACATTCTCAGACATTTTGCGAACGGTGAAACGTTTCTTGTCGCCGTGACCGGAGATGCGGATAACAACGCCTCTGTACAACTGGATACGTTCCTTGTTTCCTTCTTTGATACGGTAAGCTACAGTAATAGTGTCACCACTCTTGAACGAAGGATACTCCTTCTTCGTAGCAAATGCTTCTTCTGCAATCTTAATTAAATCCATTGTTTTATAGCTTTTTATTGTGATTTTAAAACGAAACGCAATATAACGGGTAACCTTTCCCGCCAGAGATTACGCAAAGCGGACGCAAAGTAACGAAAGATTTAAATAATAAACAACAAGCCGCGTGAAAAGAATATTCCAACCACCATCTTGATTGGATGGTCGGAGGTGTTAGGATTTCTTTTCCGATAAGTTTTCGAGAAACAAATCCATCATCTTCTTGGCAGCAACGAAAGAACTGATTTGGTTGTTTAGCACTTGTTGTTCGGTATCAAACAACGTACTCTCCACTGCAGGATTGTGATAGAAAGTATCTCGCAAGGTACTGTCTATACTTTCATACATCCAATACTTTGCTTGTTCATTTCGTTTGAAATTGAAATAGCCGTTCTTTTTAGTGAATATGATGTATTCGCCAACCATATCCCAGATTTCTTGGATGCCGATATTATAGTAGCCCGAATACGTCAACACTTTGGGAAACCATCCCGAGTCGGTTGGCGGAAACAGGTGCAGTGCGTTTCTGAATTGAGTGGCTGCCAATTTGGCTTTCTCAATATTGTCGCCATCGGCTTTGTTGATAATGATGCCGTCTGCCATTTCCATGACACCGCGCTTGATGCCTTGCAACTCATCGCCCGTTCCGGCCAATTGGATGAGAAGGAAGAAATCCACCATGGAATGAACGGCTGTTTCGCTTTGCCCTACGCCGACAGTCTCCACAAAGACGGTGTCGAACCCGGCAGCTTCGCACAAGACAATAGTCTCACGTGTTTTACGGGCTACGCCACCCAATGACCCGGTGGACGGAGAAGGGCGGATGAATGCGTTCTTCTCGCGCGACAGATTTTCCATACGGGTTTTGTCGCCCAAGATACTTCCTTTCGACCGTTCGCTACTTGGGTCGATTGCAAGCACCGCCAATTTATGTCCTTTCCCAATCAGATATGTACCGAAAACATCAATGGAGGTGCTTTTCCCGGCTCCGGGAACTCCGGTGATGCCAACGCGGATGGATTTGCCGGCATAAGGGAGACATTTCTCTATGATTTCCTGTGCCAGCTGTTGGTGCTCGTGTTTGGTGCTCTCAACCAACGTGACGGCTTGGCTGAGGATAGTGATATCCCCTTTGAGTATTCCCTCCACATATTCGGAAGGGGTGTATTCTCTCCGTTGAAGTCTCTTTTTAAGATATGGGTTTATCACCGGTACATCGGCTACACCCTTGTTTACCTTCAAACCTTTGTATAGGTCGTCATTTTCGGGATGTTCCATATTGATTCTACTTTTCTGCGGTTACCTTTATAAGACGGACAGGACCGTTCGGGTCGTTACATACAACGTTTATCAGTGCTTCCAGTTTAGTTTTCACA
>CAVJCD010000287.1:0-2442 GCA_963648005.1 Tannerellaceae bacterium
TGCTCCAAGGGGAACTAAACTTTACACTCCTTTGTCGGGTGAGTGTACTCTACTTGGTATAGATAAAGATTATATCGCTGTTAAAGGCACTAAACAATCTTATTTTTTCACTCATTTGGGTCAATTCTTTTCAGATGGCGCAGATGATGGAGAGTGCCTACTCTTTCCTTCAAAAGAAGAAAGAGATTGGGGCAATTATAAAGTTCCTTATATTTTTAAGCCGTTTGATAAGATAGTGGCTAGGAATAAAAATGGTGTTTGGGTAGCTGATATGTTTTCTCATTATGTAAACACAGAACGCTACTATTTTGTAGGATTAGGCGGTGTAGGGTACGACCAATGTCTTCTCTATAACGAAGAGACATCTAAGTTAATAGGAACTGCTGATGATTATGCTGGGTGATTTCATTTTATTCATAAAAAGAGTGTTGAAGCAACACATCTTCTGTATTCATAGTTATAAACTCCATGTGGTAGGTATGGGTGAATATTCTTGGTATGAATGTACTAAATGTGGGCATATTAGAAAATATGATGAACCATAAAATAAATTAAAAACCATATACAAGGAAGATGCAATATGAAAGTAACTGAATTAAAGATAGGCGATTGGATTGACGCAAAAGGGTCTATCGTGAAAATAGATGAACTTTTCTTTGGCGCGTGCCACCCCATGAGTGATGAGGAAAGAGAAGCAGACCGCAAACACATTCAACCTGTCCCCCTAACGGAGGGAATCCTAAGAAAGAACGGATGGACATACGGGCGTAGTGACAAGTCTTGGTGCTCCCCCGATGAAGAGTTATACGTCTATCCCAACAACGGGAGGTTTGACGTATACGTTGGAAGACGTTGCCCAATACAATATGTGCATGAGTTGCAACATATCCTTTGGGCACTCAAAATGGAAGACACAATTGAAATATGACGAAACAAGAAATTATTAATCATTTCAAGCAGACCGATTGCGAAGGCTGTGCATTCCGTGACGAATGTCATAGGCTGTTCGATGCGACCTTTCGACACGGGGACGCAATAGACCTTTGCAATGTTCTGCTTGGAGATAATAACGAAGACAATGAAGATTCACTTTAAGAAACTAACCGAGAATGCGGTGACGCCTACCAAGGCGCACCCAACCGATGCCGGATTCGACTTGACGGCAACAAGCAGAGAAATTGACGGCGATGGGAACGTTGTCTATGGCACGGGAATAGCAGTGGAGATACCCAAGGGTTATGTCGGCTTTGTGTTCCCGAGGTCTTCCAACAGCAAGAAGGATTTGATTCTTTCCAACTGCGTAGGCGTGATTGACAGCGGCTATAGAGGGGAAATAATGGCAAAGTTCAAACCCACATTATACAACAGACCCAGCCGATATGTAAAAGATTTACCCTTCGCCGTTGCGCCTTTTGTGGTTCGGTCGTACGATGTCGGTGTCAGGATAGCCCAACTCATTATCATGCCCTATCCCGAGATTGAGTTCGTGGAGGCAAAGAGGCTATCCTCTACCGATAGAGGCGAAGGCGGCTACGGCAGCACCGGAAAATAACTTTACTCACAACCAATAATTATTTCAAACATGGAAGAAAAAGTATGTAGCAAGTGCGGACGCACTCTGCCGCCAAGCGAGTTTTGGCAGAACAATTCAAAGTCGGACGGATTGCAGTCTTGGTGTAACGACTGCATGGCGGAATACTACAAGAAGAAACGGAAAAAGCAAAAGCAGAAAGCCAAACTCTTGGCGAAGATAACCCTTCGGGAAATGCTTGCCGAAATATGGCGAAGATTCGCCGTTGCACTCAGATTGAAGAAAAACTAAAGTTAAATCGGGAGACGGGGACAAGCAATGTCCCCGCCAACCACAACACCTCAACCATGGAAACAAAAGTATGTGGCAGATGCAAACGAGAGCTGCCTACAAGCAAGTTTCAATACAACCCCTTTTCTAAAGACAGACTGACCCCTTGGTGTAAGGATTGCTATAGAGAGTATTTAAAAGAAAGCTTGGAAAAAGCCGTCAAAGGGAAAACACAATCCCCAAAGACAAAGGTATGCCCCGTATGTAAACGCGAATTGCCCGCAAGCGAGTTTTATAGAGACTGCACAAATAAAGATGGTCTGTCCTTTAGGTGCAAAAGTTGTCAAGTGGAGTATGATAAGGGGCGTTATGAAAAGAACAAGGAGGCTTTCGACAAAGGGGAAAAACAAATCCCTACAACGAAGGTGTGTTCCAAGTGTAAACGCGAATTGCCCGCAAGTGAGTTTAATAGAGACCGCACAAGAAAAGATGGTCTACGCTCTTGCTGTAAAAGTTGTCAAGCGGAGGAGGGAAGGGCGTATTGCGAAAAGAACAAGGAGGCTTTCGACAAAGGAGAAAAACAAATCCCAAAGACAAAGGTATGCCCCGTATGTAAACGCGAATTGCCCGCAAGCGAGTTT
>CAVJCD010000288.1:0-2401 GCA_963648005.1 Tannerellaceae bacterium
GAATATCCCTGAGCAGACCACGGAGGAGAAAGCGGCTCCAAACAGAAAGAAAAACAACAGGAGCAACAACTGAAACATAGCCGGCTTGCCGGCAAACACGCCTTTTAATATCATAACACAAATAATAAGTGTGCGAATATAGAGTTTTCTGAACCGAAAAACACGGAGAGCCGATTGTTTTGGTCAAAAGAACCGGCTCTTTTGAATTCGGAGGGATTAATCCTTTTCGTCGAAACGATTAATCCCCCGGGGAAAATTCGCTGCAGAGAAAAGCAAAAGGGATATCCCTTTTGAACAAAACTGATATCCCTCGGGGAAAAGGCGTACTTTTGCGGGGTATACAAAACGAAGGCATGAAGATAGGCACAATAGATTTAGGCGAACGTCCGGTGCTGTTGGCACCCATGGAAGATGTGACAGATATCTCTTTCCGTTTGATGTGTAAACGTTTCGGCGCGGATATGGTGTATACGGAATTCGTGTCGAGCGACGCGTTGATTCGCAGTGTCAACAAAACGCAGGAGAAGCTCAACGTTGCTGACGAGGAACGGCCGGTGGCAATACAAATCTACGGGAAGGATGTGGATGCCATGGTGGAGGCTGCCCGGATATGCGAAGCCGCCCACCCCGACATTCTCGATATCAATTTTGGCTGCCCGGTGAAGAAGGTGGCAGGCAAAGGTGCCGGTGCCGGCATGCTTCGCAACATCCCCCTGATGATAGAGATAACAAAAGCCGTAGTGAAGGCCGTCAACATCCCAGTAACGGTAAAGACGCGCTTGGGATGGGATGCAGACAATAGGATTATTGTTGACCTTGCCGAGCAACTGCAGGACTGTGGCATTGCAGCCCTCTCCATCCATGGCCGCACACGAGCCCAGATGTATACCGGCGAGGCAGACTGGACACTCATCGGCAAGGTGAAAGAGAACCCGCGTATGCACATCCCCATTATCGGCAACGGTGACGTTACATCGGCAGAAATCTGTAAGCAGCGTTTCGACGATTACGGCGTGGATGGCGTGATGATTGGTCGCGGGGGTATAGGCCGCCCCTGGATATTCCGCGAGGTGAAGCATTACCTGACCACCGGAGAGACCCTAAAGAAGGAACCGTTTGCGTGGTATCTGGATGTTCTCAAGCAGCAGGTCCTGCAAAGTGTGGAGAGGCTCGACGAGCGGCGAGGCATCCTGCATATCCGTCGTCACCTGGCAGCCACACCGCTGTTTAAAGGCATCCCCGATTTCCGTCAGACACGTGTCGCCATGCTGAGGGCAGAAACAGTAGAATCCCTATTCAATATCATGGATTCCATCCCCGCTCTTTGGTGAGGCATCATACTGCCGGCAGACTCATACCCGTAATCTTGCGGTAGAGGTCCAGAGCATACACATCGGTCATGCCCGAGATATAGTCGAGCACACATTGTATCTTGCCGTAGGTGCTGGGAGCGTTGGTGTCGTATTGCCCCGGGATGCGCCGTAGCAGCAGTTTGCTGTATGCATGACTTTGGTTCATCACTGCCTCCGTAAGGCTGTCGATAAGGTGGCTGAAGATATGATAGCCGGCGAGCTCGATGTCGAGTACCTCCTTGGCGCAATAGATTTTCTTATACGCAGTGTCGGAGCAAGTGGCATAAGCCTGTTTTGGGCGTTCGCTGATGTTCTCTATCAGTGGAGTGTTGTAAGTGCCGTGGAGTATCCCTTCTTCGTTTTCGAGAAAGACGCGCGAGCATTCGTCCACCAATAGTCCGATAATGCAGGAACGGAGATAGGCTATCTGCTCGTTCGTGTCGTCCACCATCTTCATGACGCGAGAGACATGCTCCAGGCGTCCCCCTTCGAAGAATCCGAGCAGCAGTCCTATTGCCTCTTCCTTCGTTAAGATATGCAGCTTGTATGCGTCTTCTATGTCCATAATCTGATAACATATATCATCGGCTGCCTCCACGAGGTATACCAAAGGGTAGCGGACAAACTTGTTGTTATCCTCAGGGTTGCGGATTATCCCCAGCTCGGTAGCTATGCGCATATAGGTCTCTTCTTCCGACTGAAAGAATCCAAACTTCCCCTTCTTGCCCGAGAATACGGAGGAATAGGGATATTTTACGATGGAGGCAAGCGTGCTATATGTTATGGCAAAGCCGCCCTTTCTGCGGCCCTTGAATTGGTGGGTCAAGAGGCGCATGGCGTTGGCATTCCCTTCGAAGTGGAGGAAGTCTTCCCAGCGGCCGCCTTCTTGGCGTATCGTTTCTTCCAACCTGCTTCCGTTGCCTTCCAAGAAATAGGTGGAGATGGCTCTTTCGCCCGAATGCCCAAACGGCGGATTGCCCATGTCGTGGGCCAGGCAAGCGGCGGAGACAATCGACCCTATTTCCAAGAAATTGACATCTCCATCGGGA
>CAVJCD010000289.1:0-2385 GCA_963648005.1 Tannerellaceae bacterium
CTGCGAGATGCAATGGCTCTCGTCAACCACCAATAGGCAGACCTTCATTACCTGAAGCTTGATTCTAAAGAGGTCGGTCTTCAATCTCTCGGGGGAGACATACAAGAACTTGTAGTCGCCAAAGATGCAGTTCTCAAGCTGGGTGACGATTTCGTGTTGCGCCATGCCGGAATAGACTGCCGTTGCCTTGATGCCCACCTTGCGAAGGTTATCCACCTGGTCTTTCATCAAAGCAATCAAGGGAGTCACAACAAGACAGATGCCATCCATGGTCATAGCCGGCACCTGGAAGGTAATGGACTTGCCGCCGCCTGTAGGCATCAGTCCAAGCGTGTCTTTGCCTTCACAGACGGAATGGATTATCTCTTCCTGCAGCGGACGGAAATCCTGATATCCCCAATACTTTCTTAATATGTCATGGTAGATATCCACAGAGGCTTTGGTTATATGGGCTCAACCTTTATGTCCTTAACCAAGATTTGGAGAGATGTGTTACCGTTGTAGGTATTCTCCTCCACAGTGTAGCAGATATTGAAAGGCTTCCTGTCCTCAATGATGTCTTTGCCGTGCTGACGCATCCCGAAGGCAATGCCATGGGTAGGGGTGCTTGTTGAATCGTCCACAACATCCAGCTTAACGTGTTCCAAGTCCCTCCCCACCAGTCGGCTTGTTCCGCAGTCTTTCACGTTTAGCGAGCAGAACACCGGCTTTTGGTTGTCAGGACCGAAGGGATTCATACGTTTCAGTTCATTCAGGAGTTTCATATTGACGTCTTTCAGGCTCAACACCTCGTCCACGTCTATCTGCGGGGTCATCTGCTCGGGGATAATCTCTTCGGCAGCCAGCTTCTGGAATCTCTCGGTGAAAGCCTCCAGGTTCTCTTCCTTTAACGAAAGACCAGCCGCATAGGTATGCCCGCCGAAGTTTTCCAGCAGGTCGCGACAGCCCTCAATGGCTTTGTAGATATCGAATCCCGTGACAGAGCGGGCAGAGCCGGTAATCAGTTCCGACGAACGGGTCAACACAACTGCCGGACGATAGTATTTCTCCGTCAGGCGGGACGCCACGATACCAATCACCCCTTTGTGCCATTCGCGGTTGTATACCACAATGGCTTTCCTGTCTTCCATATCCGCAAAGCCGTCGATAATGGCACTTGCCTCATCGGTTATCTTCTTGTCCAGCTCACGGCGTTCGTCGTTGTATTGGTTGATACTCTCGCTCTTTTCGCGTGCCGACTCCACATCTTTTGCCAACAACAGCTCAACAGCCTCCCGTCCGTTCATCATCCTTCCGGAAGCATTGATGCGCGGTCCTATCTTGAAGACGATATCGCCGGAGGTAATCTCTTTCCCCGTCAGTCCGCAGATGTCGATGATACCTTTCAGTCCAAAGCTCGGATTGCTGTTAAGTTGCTTAAGTCCGTGATATGCCATGATGCGGTTCTCGCCGGTGATGGGCACAATATCGGAAGCGATGCTGACGGCTGTCAGCTCCAAAAGCCCCTCCAAGTCGGAGAAGGGGAAGCTGTTACTCTCGGCAAAGGCTTGCATAAACTTGAAGCCCACGCCGCAGCCCGAGAGATGCTCGTAGGGATAAACCGAATCCTTCCGCTTGGCATCAAGCACAGCCACCGCGTCGGGCAGCGTGTCGTCGGGCATGTGATGGTCGCAGATAATAAAGTCGATGCCTTTACTCTTGGCATACTCAACCTTGTCGATAGCCTTGATTCCGCAGTCAAGCGAAATGACCAAGGTGAAGCCATGGTCAAAGGCATAATCAATCCCCTTATAAGAAATACCGTAACCCTCGTCGTAGCGGTCCGGAATGTAGTAATCCAACGATGGAGTAAAATGCCTCAGATACTTGTAGACAAGCGCCACTGCCGTTGTGCCGTCCACGTCGTAATCGCCGTATATAAGGATTTTCTCCTTGTTTCCGAGAGCCCTCTCCAGCCGCTTCACTGCCTTATCCATGTCAGGCATGAGAAACGGGTCGTGCAGATTACTCAAACTTGGTTTAAAGAACTTCTCAGCTTCTTCGGCTGACGTTATCCCTCTTCTAACAAGAAGGAGACAAACTGCCGGGCTGAATCCGATTTCGGCCGCCAGGGTGTCTCTCTTATGTATCTCTTCTTTTGTAGGGGGCTGTAAATTCCATTTGTTAGTCATTATATAGTGTTTTTTTTCTTGTCTTGAGCAAGGTGTGGATTCCTCCCTTATGGGGCAAATCCATATTCACCCCGTAAAGATAGACATTAAAAACGGAGAAGATGACTTTTGCGGCAGGAAAACCTAAGGGTGGAAAATCGATTTTGTTGAGGGACTGAATTTTCGGGAGGTATAAACCTTTTGCCCGAAAGGTTTATACCTTTTGACGAAAAGG
>CAVJCD010000290.1:0-2375 GCA_963648005.1 Tannerellaceae bacterium
AGGTAGGGCGTCACCTCTTGGGTTATAAACAAGACTCTTTTTGCATCCATTCTGTAAACTGGTTTTATTAAAGATGCCACAAAGATAATAAAATTCTTTCATTTACGGTATTTATTTATTTGCTTTGCACCGTCAATAAGCATCTAAAAAAGATGAAAATAGTAAACAGTATCCAAGACTTAAAGCATTATCTTGCAGAAGAAAGACAACATAACAAAAGAATAGGTTTTGTCCCCACAATGGGAGCTCTGCACAACGGACACCTAAGTTTGGTTAAGCGTTGTGTTGCCGAAAATGACATCTGTGTTGTCAGCATTTTTGTAAACCCGACCCAATTTAACGACAAAAACGACCTTGCCACTTATCCGCGCACATTAGACAACGACTGTACGTTGTTGGAATCCGCCGGTTGTGATTACGTGTTTGCGCCATCAGAATCCGAGATGTATCCCGAGCCGGACACGCGAACATTTGATTTCGGAACAGTGTCTGCTGTCATGGAAGGCGCTCGCCGTCCGGGGCATTTCAACGGAGTTGCTCAGATTGTCAGTAAATTGTTTTATGCCGTAGAGCCGGAGAATGCATATTTTGGAGAGAAGGATTTTCAGCAAATCGCCGTGATACGCGCGATGGTCAAACAGTTGAATCTCCCTGTAAAGATTAATGCCTGTCCAATACTTCGTGAAGCCGATGGGTTGGCACTAAGCAGTCGTAATGTCCGCCTGACGCCTCAACAACGCGAGAGAGCCCCATTGATTGCTCACACGTTGATGGAAAGCGTTAACTTTGCGAAAGAAAAAAGCGTACAGGAAGTAATAAGTTTTGTGGTAAACACTGTCAACGCAGACCCCGTCATGCGTGTGGAATACTACGAAATCGTAAACGGATACACAATGGAATCAATCAAGGACTGGTCGGATGCCGATTATGTAGTGGGGTGTATCACTGTTTATTGCGGTGAGGTCAGGCTGATTGACAATGTGAGATACAAATAATCGACAGACAGGAAACACATCAGTCAAAAAAAAAGCATATATCTTTTCAGTTCAAAAGACAGGTCTTTTAAGGTCAAAAGATATATGTTTTGAACTCAAAAGACAGGTCTTTTAAAGTCAAAAGTCCCCTATCTTGTTTGAGAGGCATATTGGGGTATCGAAATTAAGTGGAAGATGTTTATAGAGGTAGTCAAATCAAAGATTCACAGAGTGACGGTCACGGAGGCAAATCTGAATTATATCGGTAGCATCACTATCGATGAAGATTTGTTGGATGCCGCGAATCTAATTCCGAACGAAAAGGTAACTATTGTAAACAACAATAACGGAGAACGTTTCGAGACTTATATCATCAAGGGTGAACGAGGCTCGGGTATGGTTTGCCTAAACGGTGCTGCCGCCCGAAAGGCACAACCCGGAGATATCATCATCGTCATGTCGTATGCCATGATGGATTTCGAAGAAGCCAAAACATTCAAGCCCTCTGTCGTATTTCCCGATACGGCAACCAATAAATTGACATAGAGTTTCCTTTGCGGTATCTATATGGAATAAAAACGGGTAACCCTCACTTCGAAGGTTACCCGTTTTTTATCATCGATACTTAGGTCTTTCAATCAATCGCGGCTTCTTCCACCCACGAAAATCATTATGTAGTATAACAGTGTTGCAAGCGAACCCAAGGCGGCCACAACATAGGTATACGCAGCCGCACGAAGCGCATCTTCAGCCATTCCATGCGTGTTGACATTTGTTATACCTGCGCCACTCAACCAAACCAACGCACGACGGCTGGCATTAATCTCAACCGGCAAAGTAACGAAACTAAACAACGTGGTTGAAGCAAACAGAATAATGCCGAACAACAACAACTGCGGGAACTGATTGATAAGAAGCATACCACCCAACAGCACCCACGTCATGATGTTCGAAGCAAAACTTACAACCGGCACCAATGCCGACCTCAGCTTCAACGGAGCATAAGCCCGAGCATGCTGCACAGCATGACCACACTCATGGGCTGCAACGGCTGCAGCAGCAATACTGTTGCTATTATACACCGACTCGCTAAGATTCACCGTCTTGTTTGCAGGATTATAATGGTCGGTAAGATGCCCCCGAGTAGAAGTCACCCTCACATCATAAATACCATTATCGTGCAACATCTTCTCAGCCACATCCTTTCCGGTCAATCCACCGGGCATAGGCACAGCAGAATACTTCTCAAACTTGCTCTTCAGACTGGAGGACACCAGCCAACTAAGAACAGCAATGCCAATGAATATAATCCAATAAATGCTCATAATTTTCCAATTGATTATTCTTCTGTATATCGAACGATTGTCTGCTCACGGTTGGGCCCTACAGAGACAATCTTAA
>CAVJCD010000291.1:0-2291 GCA_963648005.1 Tannerellaceae bacterium
CATTCTCCTTGGCGAACTCTATCAACGCATCAACATTCGCCTGAGAGAAATCTTTGTCGTGAATTATCTGAAGAAAAGAAGCCACGTCCTCGCCCCTACCCTTTCTTAGGGCATACAACAAAGGCAGGGTAACCTTTCCTTCACGGATGTCGTTGCCGGTGGGCTTTCCGATATTTGCTTCTTTGTAGTAGTCGAAAATATCATCCTTGATTTGGAAGCAATAGCCCAAGTTCTCGCCCGCCTGACTACAGATGCGAACCATCTCCTTAGGGGCTTCCGCCGAGATTGCGCCAATTTCCATGCACGAGGAAAGCAAGGCTGCCGTCTTCTTCTTAATCACCTGCATGTAGCAGTTCTCGTCGAGCACCGTCTCCTCGGCAGTTTCCAACTGTTTGATTTCGCCCTCCGAGAGGTCGCGCCCAAGATTGGACACTATATTTATGATTTGGAGGCTGCCCGTTTGGATAGAGCGAATCAAGGCTGCCGAGAGCACATAATCGCCCACAAGGACCGACACACGATTGTCGAATATAGCATTCAGGGAAGGCACTCCACGGCGTTGCTTTGTCTCGTCTATCACATCATCATGAATGAGAGTTGCCGTATGTAGGAGTTCAAGGAAAACAGCCGAATTTATGGTATGGTCGGACACCTTTCCGCAAGCTTTTGCCGTCAACAACACCAACAGAGGGCGGATATGTTTGCCGGTTGTGTGCAATATCTTCTCTATTGCCGCTTGCAGCCGAAAGGTTTCACTACGAAGCGAAGCCGCAAACTCCTCATTAAAACGTTTGAATTCCTCCGCGACCGGCGCTTCTATTTTCTTTCGACTATCTTCCATAATGCCATTCAAAGATGCGCAAAAGTAGCAAAAAGTATTCAGTAGGCGAGTTTTTTCGTACTTTTACCGTCCTTAGTCACCCTAAAACTTAAAGAAATGAAGCTACTCCTCATAGATGCGTACGCGTTAATCTACCGCTCGTATTACGCCTTTCTCAAGAATCCGCGAATCAATTCGAAAGGTATGAACACTTCTGCCATCTTCGGGTTTATCAACAGCATGGAGGATGTTCTTAAGCGCGAGAGCCCTACGCACGTTGCCGTCTGCTTCGACCCTTCGGGGCCAACGTTTCGTCACGAGGCATACGAAGACTATAAGGCACAGCGCGAAGAGACGCCGGAGGTAATACGGCAGTCCGTTCCCATCATCAAGGATATTGTAGAGGCCTACCGCATCCCGTTGCTCGAGGTAAGTGGCTATGAGGCCGACGATGTGATTGGCACTATTGCTCATCAAGCCGAGAAGGAAGGCTTCGATGTTTATATGATGACGCCGGACAAGGATTATGGGCAACTGGTAACGGAGCACGTATTCATGTATCGCCCCAAGTTCGGTGGTGACTATGAGGTAATGGGTGTAAAGGAGGTGTTGGACAAATACTCGTTGACTAAGGTCAGTCAGGTCATTGACTTGCTTGGGCTGATGGGCGACAGCTCCGACAACATCCCGGGATGCCCTGGCGTTGGGGAGAAGACGGCACAGAAGTTGCTCGCCGAGTTTGGCTCCATAGAAAACCTGCTCTGCAACACCGATAAGCTGAAGGGTGCCCTTCAAAAGAAGGTGACGGAGAACGCCGAGCAAATCCGTTTCTCAAAATTCTTGGCAACGATACGGACGGATGCTCCCATAAGCTTCGATGCCGAAGAATGTAGAAGGAAGGAAGCAGACAAGACGCGGCTCACGGAAATCTGCACCCTTTTGGAGTTTCGCGGATTCATCAATCGTCTTTCGGGAGAAGACAAGAAAACAACCCAAACAAAAGCTCCCGCTCAAGGCTTCCTCTTCGATTTATTTGCGTCCGAGGAGGCGGCTGCTCCAAAATATTCCACTCTCGCGGACTTGAGCAGCACCCCTCACGACTACAAGACACTTGTTTTAGAAGAAGATATAGCCTCGTTGGGGCGGTTTTTGGAGGTTCAGGAATTTTTCGCATTTGACACGGAAACCGACGGGCTCGACCCCTTGAGCGCTGAACTTGTAGGAATTTCGTTTGCCGTGAAGGAAAATAAGGCATGGTATGTTCCCATACCCAAGGACCGGGAGGAAGCGACGAAGATTGTTGCCACCTTTGCCCCTGCCCTACAAAATTCGAAGTCGACGAAGATTGGTCAAAACATCAAGTTCGACATCATGGTGCTCCGCAAGTACGGCATCCAGGTAAAGGGTCCGTTGTTCGACACCATGATTGCCCACTACCTGCTAAACCCCGAGCTTCGGCACGGCATGGACT
>CAVJCD010000292.1:0-2248 GCA_963648005.1 Tannerellaceae bacterium
CAACACATGTGTGTTGTAAAGAAAGGAGCCAACCATCCTTGTGCTCCGATTCCTGAAGAAGGGAAATGGGTTAGATCTACTCAGATTACTGACATCTCGGGTTTGACTCATGGTATCGGTTGGTGTGCTCCCCAGCAAGGTGCATGTAAACTGACACTGAACGTTAAGGAAGGAATCATCCAGGAGGCGCTGGTTGAGACAATCGGTTGCTCCGGTATGACCCACTCTGCTGCCATGGCATCCGAGATTCTTCCGGGCAAAACTCTTTTGGAAGCATTGAACACCGACCTCGTTTGCGATGCCATCAACACGGCAATGCGCGAGCTGTTCCTCCAGATTGCTTACGGACGTACCCAGTCGGCTTTCTCGGAAGACGGTCTGCCCGTTGGCGCCGGATTGGAAGACCTCGGTAAGGGTCTGCGCAGTCAGGTTGGTACCATGTTCGGTACTTATGCTAAAGGCACACGTTACTTGGAAATGGCTGAAGGCTATTGCACACGCATGGCTTTGGATGCCGACGACCAGGTTATCGGCTACGAGTTTGTTCACCTTGGCAAATTCATGGAAATGGTAAAGAAGGGCATCGACGCAAACGAGGCTCTTGAGAAAGCTAAAGGTTCTTACGGTCGCTTCAAAGAAGCTGTAAAATATATCGACCCTCGTAATGAATAAGAAAACCCTCTCGCGCATCCTCATGGCTTTGGTGGTTATTACCGTCGTGGCAACAACCATTGCCTACTTCACTCTGAAGGCCGACCGCCCGTGGATGGCTTTCTACGTGGCGTGCTGCGGAGGCGTGCTGGTTTTCAACTTCCTAATATCTTTATTTCTGGTAAGTAAAAATCTCAAAAAGTAAAATTAATATGGCTTTATTTGAAAGTTACGACCGCCGTATCGAACATATCAACGCGGTTCTAAAAGAATATGGTATCAACGGCATCGAGGATGCAAAGGCTATCTGCGACGCCAAGGGTATCGACCCTTATACTATGTGTAAGGAAACTCAACCTATCTGTTTCGAGAACGCTGCTTGGGCTTACGTTGTAGGTGCAGCCATCGCCATCAAGAAAGGTTGCAAAAATGCTGCCGACGCTGCCGAGGCTATTGGTATCGGCCTTCAGGCATTCTGTATTGCCGGCTCTGTTGCCGACGACCGTAAGGTGGGATTGGGCCACGGTAACCTCGGTGCCCGTCTGCTCCGCGAGGAGACCCAGTGCTTCGCCTTCCTGGCAGGTCACGAGTCGTTCGCCGCTGCCGAAGGTGCCATCAAGATTGCCGAAATGGCCAACAAGGTGCGCAAACAGCCCCTGCGCGTTATCCTCAACGGACTGGGCAAGGATGCTGCCATGATTATCTCTCGTATCAACGGGTTTACATACGTGCAGACTCAGTTCGACTATGCTACAGGCGAGCTGAAGGTTGTGAAGGAAACGCCGTACTCAACAGGCCTCCGTGCCAAGGTTAAGTGCTATGGTTGCGACGACGTTCGCGAAGGTGTTGCCGTAATGCGCGCCGAGGGTGTCGACGTATCCATCACGGGTAACTCAACCAACCCGACACGTTTCCAGCACCCCGTAGCAGGTACCTACAAGAAAGAGTGCCTCGAAAACGGACGCAAGTACTTCTCTGTTGCCTCCGGTGGTGGTACGGGCCGTACCCTTCACCCCGACAACATGGCTGCAGGTCCCGCTTCCTACGGTATGACAGACACTATGGGTCGTATGCACAGCGACGCTCAGTTCGCCGGCTCCTCTTCTGTGCCTGCTCACGTTGAGATGATGGGCTTCCTTGGCATGGGTAACAACCCGATGGTGGGTGCCACCGTTGCCGTTGCCGTTGCCATCGAAGAAGCAATGAAAAAATAAGGATTCTTCCCTGCCATAACTTATGACTCCCGTAACCGGTGCTTCCGGTTGCGGGAGTTTTTTTGCCCTGTAAACCCGGGGGTCTGGTGGGGGAAACCTTGGGGTTTGAAAAAAAACGAACCCTTTTCCCCGAAATGTACGCGAAGAAATGGAAAAGGGTGTTAAATTTGCCGCGGGTTCCGTGATGAGTAGAGACTTTGTTGTTCCACACGGGGCCAAGGATTACCTATTGAGAGTATTTTGTTACATTATTATTAAATTAAATTTATTGCTTATGAAAAAGAAGTTATCTTCTTTGATGGTGGGCGCATTGGTGCTCGCCACAAGCTTTGGGGCTTCCGCCCAAAGTGGGGGGGGTAGAATTCCGTCAGCCTCTATAACCA
>CAVJCD010000293.1:0-2247 GCA_963648005.1 Tannerellaceae bacterium
GAAAAACCGGGAAATGGTTAGCTGGAGAATTAGGAAAATCAACCTGTACAATAATTAAATGGTGTAGTAATAGTGTCCAACCAGACCTCAAAACGCTTACGGAAATTGCCAAATGTCGAAACGTAAAAATAGCAGACTTAATCGTAGAACCCAATAAATAATTGCTCTATGGCAAAAAAGACGAAACAGACCATACAATTTATCGAAGGTGTGGACCCGGGATTGTTTGGACAAAAATATTCAAGTAGAGACTACCGACATGAAGACTCGTGGGGCAAGAACCAATTCAACAGTTCTTTTCCTGCTTCTCTAGTTGCATATATGGGAAGCAAAGGTATTGACCCTATATTCATTTGTACAAACAAAAACAATGAAGTTATTCATAAACACATCTCATCTTCAAAACTATTGGGGATAGACCCACTTAGCGATGAAGCCTACTACGATTACGAAGCAGGCTATTATCCCTATGAACAATACTATACAGCCAGCAAGAAGGAAAAGATAGATTTGGTGATGATTAACAGGACAACCCAAAGTCCGATAAGTGGATTGGAAGTCAAACTCACGACTCTTCCCGACAATACGACAAAGGATTTGCCCGATGCAGACTATGGAAGCGAGATCGTCGTACGTTCTCCGACAATTCTATTTGTTGCTTGTAGCATATGTGCTTGCTATGATTCTCCTATAGGCAAGAATAAATTGCATGATATTCTTAACACCATAGGACAAGAAATAAAGGATTGGAGCGAAATACGTCAAGTGGTTCCTCACTACAATGAGATAAAAGAAGCCATACTTGCAGTTTCGAGCGACCTGGCTAATAAATAGGTGCCTTTGATTATGCAACCAATATGGAAGACAGACCGTAAACTTACCGACCTTGAGGAAAATTGCCTTGATGTCTTTGTATGGTCAAACTTGTCTGTCATTCAAATGGCTCTTCGTGAGACGACATCAGATGATGACATCTCTCGCAACCAGCGTACAATCATCTGGTTGTATAAGATGCTTTGGGATTTCACTCAGTTTGGCAAGTTCAATTATACAGACATTGTCAACAGTCTTTCCTACAAGTATAAAACGGATAAGGCTTTTGCTATCAGCGGAAAGTTGACAAATCCGTTCTTGAAGTGTTCTGAACTGGAAAATCCACGCATTAGCAAATTTGAAATCAAGAACATAATATTGGGTGATGGCCAGAAGCTTTTACGCCCGGAAAGAAGATTTGATGCTTATCTTGTTAGTCACCCTGAATTGTTTGTATAAATGAAAGTAGTAGATTTGTTTTGCGGTTGCGGTGGATTAAGCCTTGGCTTCGAAAAGGCAGGAATGGATGTCGTTGCAGCTTTCGACAACTGGATTGACGCATTGACTGTTTACCGGAACAATTTTTCTCATCCTGCAATACGCGCTGATTTAATGAATATAGACGATTCCGTCAAGGCAATCCGTCCATATGAACCAGATATGATTATAGGCGGTCCTCCGTGTCAGGACTTTTCGTCTGCTGGTAAACGTGACGAAGACAATGGACGTGGAGACCTTACCGTTTGTTATGCAAAAATCATTTCAGAGATTAGGCCCAAATGGTTTGTTATGGAAAATGTAGAGCGTATCTTGAAGACTCAAAAACTCCAAGAAGCGCTCAAAATCTTCAAAGCTGCTGGATATGGTCTCACATATACAGTACTTAACGCAGCTTTATGTGGGGTTCCGCAGAAAAGAAAACGCTTCGTAATGATTGGCAAATTAGGGACTGAAGATGACTTTATGAAAGCTGTCCTCTTGGAAAATTTGTCAGACCACGAAATGAGTGTAGCGGAATATTTCGGAGATAAATTACCCATAAAATATTATTACAGACATCCGCGCAGTTATGCACGCCGAGGAATATTTAGCACATCAGAACCTAGTGCAACTATCCGTGGTGTAAATAGACCTATGCCTAAAGGCTACACGCTGCATCCTGGTGACCCTGTAAAATCACTTGAAGGTATACGTCCTTTGACATCGTTGGAGAGAAGCATGATACAAACGTTTCCAGAGGATTTTGATTTTGAAGGAACAAAAACGAATATCGAGCAAATGATTGGAAACGCAGTTCCTGTCAATTTGGGATACTATATTGCAGATGCCATCTTTAGATATTCTGGTGAGCCAAGAAATCTTAGTAATCGTCAAAACAAAATAAAGACAAAGCATAGTTTATTCGATGCCGAGTTCAATCTTAACAATCATACA
>CAVJCD010000294.1:0-2247 GCA_963648005.1 Tannerellaceae bacterium
CTTCTTAGGTACACCAAAAATTGTCTTTGTATTGAAAAAGAAACGTTCTACCTTTGCCGCGCAGGTTATGAGAGACAAGAAACAAACAATCCGTTACATCATGTTGGTGGCAGGTTTCATCATGCTACTCTCGGTAGTTGTGCCTCACCATCATCACAGCAATGGCATGCCTTGTTTCAAAGCCTTGACCGAGCATAGCCATCACAATCCCGACTCGCACGATTGCGGGTGCAACGGACACAACCTAGCTCTCTTCACTTCTCTCTTGTCGCAAGCAACAGACGGAGACGCAAACCACCTGTTCGTTCCCTTATACATTCTGTTCAGCTACATCAACCCCATTGTTCCGTCTCTGAAGGAGCAGTCGTTCATTCGCGAGCGGGCTTTCTACATAGAGTCTTTACACGACACGTGGGTCGCAAGTGTAGGCGGACTGCGTGCTCCTCCCCGGTTATAAATGTTATGACGGACGAATGGTTCGCCACCCCCAGCGATGTACCACCCCTTGTGGTGGGTCGCACTATTTCTCACATACATTTATAACCAAAACAAAGCAATGAAAAAGATATATTTATTGTGGGTTTTGTGTGCCTACATATTTGTCGGTTGTGGCGGAGCAACCCATCACGAAGACCATGACCACGAGGCACACGAACACGAAGAGGCTCACGAACACGAGCACGAGCACGAACATGAAGGTGCACATGCCAACGAAATTATTTTCAAAGAAGCACAGGCCAAAGCCGTAGGGCTGGAGACAAAGACTATGCAACCGGCTCCATTCACCGATGTTATAAAGACCAGCGGCAACGTATTGGCAGCCCAAGGGGATGAGACAACAGTGGTTGCAACGGCTTCGGGCATCGTGTCGTTCTCTGGCGCATCGATGGTAGACGGCACTCCGGTGAAGAAGGGACAGAGGGTATTGAACCTCGCCTCCAATGCCCTCCCGGACGGTAACACCGCATCCCGCGTGGAGTATGCCTACGAGACTGCCAAAAAAGAATACGAACGTATGAAGCAGCTCATCGACGACAAGATTGTTTCGGCAAAAGACTTCGAACAGGCACGTCTGAACTACGAGAACGCCAAGGCAGCCTACGATGCCATCGCCGGCCGGCAGACCGAGAACGGAGTGTCGGTGCTGTCGCCCATGAACGGATACTTGAAGGATATCAAGGTGAAGGAAGGCGATTATGTCACGGTGGGACAACCCCTGATGACCATTTCCAAGAACAGCCGCTTGGTGCTCCGTGCCGAGGTGTCGGAGAAGTATTACAAGTATCTTCCCTCTGTTCAGTCCGCCAATTTCCGCACGCCATACGATGAGCAAGTGTATAAGTTGTCGGACCTCCACGGGCGTTTGCTCTCGTATGGAAAGGCATCGGACAACGATTCGTTCTACGTACCCATCACTTTCGAGTTCGACAATAAGGGAAGCATCATCCCCGGCTCATTCGTTGAAATTTATCTGCTCACTGCCCCGAAGGAGGGCGTGCTGAGTGTGCCCGTCTCCTCATTGATAGAGGAACAAGGCATCTACTCCGTATACATCCGCCTCGATGAGGACGGCTATAAGAAGCAGGAAGTGACAACAGGTACCAACAACGGCTGTGAGGTAGAGATACTCTCCGGATTGAAAACGGGCGACGAAGTGGTAACGCAAGGTGCTTACCAAATCAAACTCGCCTCTGCAAGCAATGCCATCCCGGCTCACACCCACCATCATTAACCCTCAACCAATCCTCAAGGTATGCTTAACAAGATTATATACTACTCATTGCATAACAGATTGGTTGTCTTAATCTGTGCATTGCTATTGATGATAGGGGGAACCTACACTGCCTTTCATACGGATGTGGACGTGTTTCCCGACTTGAATGCACCCACGGTGGTTATCATGACCGAGGCAAACGGCATGGCCCCCGAGGAGGTAGAGCGCTTGGTTACCTTCCCTGTGGAGACAGCGGTAAACGGAGCGATGGATGTGCGCCGCGTACGTTCTTCTTCCACTACCGGATTCTCGGTGGTATGGGTCGAGTTTGATTGGGGAACGGACATCTATCGTGCCCGCCAGATTGTATCCGAGAAGCTGGCTATCGTAAGCGAGAGCCTGCCGGAGAACGTTGGGAAGCCCACCCTTGGACCGCAGGCCTCCATCCTTGGCGAGATGATGATAATTGGTCTGACCACCAAGGATACGGTATGTGAGGGCACACACCCGACGACGCAGATGGATTTGAGGAC
>CAVJCD010000295.1:0-2228 GCA_963648005.1 Tannerellaceae bacterium
GTTTATTGGCCGTTTTGGTCAAAAGGAATATGATGATGATAGTTATCACAAGGCGGTGGCATCAAACTGAAATGGAAGGAGCAAGCTGACGGACGGGATAACAAGAGTCTGCTCCGTGCCAAAAAGAATAACGCGAAGGGGCTTGCCGTATCTGTTCTGCGTCTCAATCAAGACTTGGCGACAAGCGCCACAAGGGGTGATGGGTTGTTTGGTAAACTCTCCCGACTCGTCGCATGCAGCAATGGCGATGCTCACAGGAGCTACGTTGGGGTATGAGGCATTGGCATAAAACATCGTGCAGCGTTCTGCACAAATACCCGATGGATAGGCCGCATTTTCTTGATTACAACCGCTCACCACGCTGCCGTCTTCAAGCCGCACGGCTGCCCCCACGCGAAAGTGAGAATAGGGAGCATACGAACTGCTGCACATGGCTCGGGCACGCTCAACAAGAGCCGCGTCATCCTCCGCCAATTCCTCGATAGATAGGGAGATATATGGAATCGTTATCTCAAGATTCTTCATTTTTGTATATGGATTAATAATAATAATAATCACAGTAGCAGCTCCAAGTCCACGACATCAAGCCAACGGCCAAACTTCCGTCCAACCTGCTCGAAGAGCGATACTTGCCTAAAGCCCATAGCTTCATGCATCTTGATACTCACCACGTTTTCTGCTGTTATGCAAGCCACGAGGACATGGAAGCCGCATTGACGGCATTCGGCAATGAGTTTCGTCATCATCTGTCGCCCGATGCCGCGATGAACATGCGAAGGAGCAACGTATACGGTTGTCTCCAACGTCTGCGAATAGGCACACCGTTCTTTCCATCGGTGTGCGTAGCAGAAGGCCACAACATTACCACCATCTTCGAAGACAAAGTACGGATATTCGGCAGCAATACACTCAAGGCGCTCCCGCATCTCCTCTTCAGTCAGAGTCTCCGTCTCAAACGAGATTGTAGTGTTTAGGATATAGTCATTATATATTGAAGCGATGGCCCATGCATCGTCCGGGCGAGCATTCCTTATCATAGCAAAAGAGGTTTAAATCAGAGATAACGCAACTCCATTCCCCGTACATCATCATTAATGACGCCGTTGTTGTATACCAATTGTCCGTTAACAAAGGTATGGGTTACGCTATGATGGAACGTAGCGCCTTCAAACGGCGACCATCCACACTTATACAATATGTTCTCCGGCGTCACCATTCGGCTTTTCTTGGGGTCAACTATAACGAGGTCGGCATAATAACCCGGGCGAATATAACCTCTACGGTCGATATGAAACATATCTGCCGGTGCATGAGCCATCTTTTCCACCACTTTCTCGTATGTAAAACAGCCTTCCAACACCAATTCAAGCATACACACCAACGAATGTTGCACCAGGGGTCCGCCCGAAGCCGCCGTCAAGCAACTACCCTCCTTCTCCTTAAGCAGATGAGGAGCATGGTCGGTTGCCACAACATCTATTCTGTTTTCACAGACTGCAGAACGTAAAGCCTCGCGGTCTGCTCTTGTCTTGATGGAAGGGTTCCATTTTATTCGGTTGCCATACTTGGTATAATCGTCATCACAAAACCAAAGATGGTGCACACAGGCTTCGCCGGTAATCCTCTTTTCGCTCAAAGGCACTGCGTTGCTTAGCAGAGTAAGTTCCTTTGCCGTTGATATATGCAAGATATGCAAACGCGCATTAAGCCGCGTGGCAAGCTCAACGGCTTCGGATGAACTGGCATAACAAGCTTCCTCGCTTCGTATCTTGCTATGGAAAGAGATGTCGAGGTCCTCCCCATATTTTGCTGTATAATAGGCTTTGTTTCGTTTGATGATTTCTTCCTTTTCCGCATGAATGGCAATCAGCATATCCGCTTCACCGAAGAATCGCTCCAAGCTTTCTTTCCTATCAACCAACATATTTCCGGTAGACGAACCAAGAAAGAGCTTCAATCCGGGTACACGGCTACGGTCCAGCCCCCTAACCTCGTCCATATTGTCGTTTGTACCACCGAAGAAAAACGAATAGTTTGCCAGGGATGTTTCCGCACCACGCTGTAGTTTCCATCTCAACGCATCAATAGTGGTTGTCTGCGGCTTGGTATTGGGCATGTCCATAAAACTGGTAACCCCGCCTGCCACAGCCGCACGGCTCTCGCTGGCAATATCTCCTTTATGCGTCAAGCCCGGTTCACGGAAGTGCACTTGGTCGTCGATAGCTCCC
>CAVJCD010000296.1:0-2192 GCA_963648005.1 Tannerellaceae bacterium
GCGTCTACTGACAGTATGACCCAGCATGCCCTCAGAAGCGGGTTATGAGCTCTTCCGGGGTGACAAGCGTTTGTTCGCCCGTAAGCATATTCTTCAGATTAATCTTGCCTTCATTCATCTCCGTTTCGCCCACAATGGCAACAAACGGAATTTTCTTTGCGTCGGCATAGCCCATCTGTTTCTTCATTTTGGCAGCCTCGGGGAACAACTCCGTACGAATTCCGGCTGCACGCACCTTTGAGATGATTGGAAGCAGGTAGCTCTCTTCCGTAGCCCCGAAGTTGACAAACATCAGTTGCGTTGTCTTTAAAGAGTCTTCAGGGTAAAGGTTCAACTGGTTAAGCACGTCGAATATACGGTCTGCGCCGAAAGATATACCTACGCCCGATACGCCATCCATACCAAACACCCCGGTCAAATTGTCATACCGACCACCACCGGTGATGCTCCCTATTTGCACGTCCAGAGCCTTCACCTCAAAGATAGCCCCGGTGTAGTAGTTCAGTCCACGTGCCAACGTGAGGTCCAATTCCAGTTCGGCACGCATCTCCAATTGTTCAATGCGGTCGAGGATAAAGGACATCTCCTCGATACCCTTCATTGCCACTTCCGATGTTGCCAACTGTTCCTTCAGCACCGCCAGTTTCTCTCTATTGGAACCTTTCAACATTATAATAGGTTGCAAACAGGCGATGGCATCTTCCGTAAGACCTTTCGAACGAAGTTCCTCGTTCACGTTGTCCAAGCCTATCTTATCCATCTTGTCGATTGCCACGGTTATGTCAACAATCTTGTCTGCCTCGCCTATAATCTCGGCAATACCGGATAGAATCTTACGGTTATTCATTTTAATACATACGCGAACACCAAAACGGTGGAACACCTCATCCATAATCTGGATAAGTTCAACCTCATTAATCAACGAGTCGGAACCCACCACATCGCCATCACATTGGTAGAACTCACGATAACGACCCTTCTGCGGACGGTCAGCACGCCATACAGGCTGTATCTGATAGCGCTTGAAGGGGAATGTTATTTCATTGCGGTGTTGCACCACATAGCGGGCAAAGGGGACAGTCAAATCATAGCGCAGTCCTTTCTCGCAAGCCTTCGTGCCAAACCTTACAGCGTTACGTTCCAACAACTCCTCGTCGGTAATCCCTGAAAAACAGTTTCCCGAGTTCAGTATCTTGAAAAGCAACTTATCGCCCTCTTCGCCATACTTACCCATCAAGGTTGACAAATTTTCCATAGCAGGGGTTTCTATCTGCTGGAACCCATAGAGGTGATACACGTCACGAATGGTGTTGAATATATAATTACGTTTCGCCATTTCTTCCGGCGAAAAATCTCTCGTACCCTTGGGTATTGACGGCTTCTGCATATATCGTTTACTTCTTCTTTACCGTCGGAGCTAACCGACTTCTATCTGTTAAAATGATTATTCTAAGCGCAAAGGTATGGATTTTTGCTCGGTATTTGTAGCGTTTCATATCTCTTTGCTCCTTACCGGGGGCAATGACCTAAACCACGTAACAAGGGAAGAATGTATGGTGGCATTTTCGTTTCCCCTCAATGGGCTGTTACATATCTTTTCGTATTTTTGCGAGCAAAACAGATTATATACCATGAAAAAATTGAAAAGCATCGTACTCTTGGCTGCTCTCGTATGGGGCGGTGCCAAGGCTCAAACCTATGAGTATCCGTTTCGAAACCCCAACCTGCCACTGGAAGAACGCATTCAAGATGTCATTTCCCGTCTAACACTGGAAGAGAAAGTACAACTGATGAAGAATGCTGCTCCGGCAGTGCCTCGTTTGGGCTTACCTGCATACAACTGGTGGAACGAAGGGTTGCACGGCGTGGCTCGCACCCAGGAAAAAATGACATCTTTTCCACAAGCCATTGGTATGGCTGCCACCTTTGACACGGAGGCATTGCAGATGGTCGGAGATATTGTTTCTTCGGAAGGTCGTGCCCTCTTCAACGAAGATTTAAAAGCAGGAAAGACCGGTACAATATATCGTGGACTGACTTATTGGAGTCCAAACATCAATATCTTTCGCGACCCTCGTTGGGGACGTGGTCAAGAGAGCTATGGCGAAGACCCGTATCTGACAGCTAAGATGGGAGCGGCTTTTGTTCGCGGCATAGAAGGAGACGACCCACATTATTTAAAGGCAGTGGCC
>CAVJCD010000297.1:0-751 GCA_963648005.1 Tannerellaceae bacterium
ACGCTGATGCGCGCAAAGTCCTTGCCGGGGCGGAAATGGCTGACCCGCTCCTCGATAGGCGGATAGTAGACGTCGACGTCGATAGGCACGAGGCGTGTGCCGTGCCACGATGCGAAGACGAGCAGCTCCAGCTCTGCCTCATAGCGTGAGGTGAGCATACCGAGCCCATGCAGCTTTTTCAACGGGTAAAGGCGGTAGCCGGTCTGTGTGTCGTCGAGCTTTCTTCCGGTCTGGATGTAAAACCAGAAGTTGGAAAACTTGTTGGCGAAGTCGCTTCCCTTGGAACGTTCCACGCCCTCAAGCTGTCTGCTGCCCACTATCAAAGCGCCGGGATGCTCCATATTTGCCTTCAGAAAGGCTGGAATGTCCGACGCATAATGCTGGGCGTCGGCGTCCATCGTTATGGCATAGCTGAAACCTTGGCGCAACGCCTCGCGGAAGGCCGACTTGAGCGCCGTGCCCTTGCCTTTGTTGCGCGTGTGGCTCACAAGGGTTATGCCGTCGGTCTGCCGGAGCTTTTCCGACGTGCCGTCGGTACAACCGTCGTCCACGACAATAACGTCAAGGCAATATTGCTTGGCGCTTTCCACAACGGCGGCTATCGTCCCCACATTATTGTATGTTGGGATTACCACACAGATGCCTCTGTTGTGAAGGCGTTTCTTTAATATTTCGATGTCTTCTTTCGACATAAACCACGTATTATACTTTTATGAACTGCAAGGGGGTCAGTCCTCATAACTGCACACGA
>CAVJCD010000297.1:904-2191 GCA_963648005.1 Tannerellaceae bacterium
GCAGACACCATGGCCTGCACCTTGACCGTGCGGCTCTCCTCGTCGACTGCCACCTTTGCCAACTGATACGTTACCGAGGTGGTTTCCTCGGGAGTGACGACTGAGAGGAACTTCACGTTCTTTATCTTCTCTATCTGCAACGGTTTCTGAACGTAGTCTTCAAGCAACTCCTTTGCTATCTGCACGATACACACACCGGGCGTTATCGGCTGACCGGGAAAATGTGCCTTATAGATGAAGTGGCTGGCATTCATCTCAAGGTGGTATTCGGCTATGGCATCAGTTATGCTGCTGCCCGTCACAGTATATAGTTCATTCTTCAGAATCATCGGTAAGCGTAGTAAATTTATATTCTATCTTGTATTTCCCGTTGCGATACGTGCCGTTGCCCTGCTGCAACTGATGGAGCAACTTGCGCAAATCGCTCTTCAAGAGCTTCTTGATATACCATTTGTTGAGCATGCTCATCACGTTGAGCAGCTTTACCTTGTCTTTTGCGATATTGTAGGAGAAGTCGATGGCTGAGATTCCAAACTCGTTGAAGATGCTGCCCTTCACGTCCTGACCGTCGTTGTACATTATGCACACGCCGCTCACGTAGCCCTTCGGCATTTCTATCATAGCCGAGCACTTTACCCTCTCGCCTGCTGACGAAGGATACAGACTTTGGGCTGAAGCAGACAGCACGACTGCCAGCAGAAGACTAATCAACAGAGAACATCTTTGCATTTATCGGGGAGTTTGTCTTTACGTTCTTCAACTGGATTACCGTGCGGTCGCCTTTCTTTTCAATAAGTTCCACGGACGATACCATCATCTGCGAACGGCTGAAATGCAACACAATCTTCTGGAACATCTGCTTCATGTCCTTGCGTTGCGGCACGAGCGTGGCCACCCACTCTGCTGCCGTGGTGGAGATGCTCACCTTGAAATCCTTGTCGTCGGTCAAGCATTTGCCCACTACGGAGTTCATCATTATGCGTGCAATCTCCTTGAAGAACTTGCTTTGGTTCACATTTATCACATCGCTACGCTTGCCCTTGTTGAGCAGCACCTTCGAACCGTTGAGGATAAAGGTGTAAGTGTATGGCTTGGTGTATTCCCAGCGAAGCTTGTCGCTCTGCTGATAATACATCTTGCCGTAAGACACCATCTTGTCGTTGAGCATCTTCATGTATTTTGTCTGCACAAAGTCACATTGCATGGTCTTCATCTTCGAAGCCACGGCATTTATCTGCTGCTTTATCTTTGCATCGCCGTTGTTCTGAGCCTGACCTACGGTTATGC
>CAVJCD010000298.1:0-2189 GCA_963648005.1 Tannerellaceae bacterium
AGGTAGTGGTTAACATCGGTTTCAAATCGGATGGTGTCGTTCCGATGACTGAATTTCGCTACAACCCTGATTTGAAGGTGGGCGACGAAGTAGAAGTTTACATTGAGAACCAAGAAGACAAAAAAGGACAATTAATCCTTTCACACAAAAAGGCGCGTGCTACACGTTCTTGGGATCGTGTCAACGAAGCGCTTGAGAAAGACGAAATCATAAAGGGTTACGTTAAATGCCGCACGAAGGGTGGTATGATTGTTGACGTATTCGGTATTGAAGCATTCTTGCCGGGTTCACAGATTGACGTTAAACCGATTCGCGACTACGATGTATTCGTAGGAAAGACAATGGAATTCAAGATTGTCAAAATCAATCAGGAATTCAAGAACATTGTTGTATCACACAAGGCTCTGATTGAAGCCGAACTTGAAGCACAGAAGAAAGAAATTATCTCGAAACTGGAAAAGGGACAGGTTTTGGAAGGAACTGTCAAGAACATCACTTCTTACGGCGTATTCATCGACCTCGGTGGTGTGGATGGTTTGATTCACATCACAGACCTTTCTTGGGGTCGTGTTACCCATCCGGACGAAATCGTGCAGCTTGACCAGAAAATCAACGTGGTTATCCTCGACTTCGACGACGAGAAGAAACGTATTGCATTAGGCTTGAAGCAACTGACACCGCATCCATGGGATGCTTTGGACCCGAACTTGAAAGTTGGAGACAAGGTAAAAGGCAAAGTGGTTGTTATGGCAGACTATGGCGCATTCGTTGAAATTGCTCCGGGCGTAGAAGGATTGATCCACGTATCAGAAATGAGTTGGACTCAGCACTTGCGTTCTGCTCAGGACTTCATGAAGGTAGGCGATGAAGTTGAAGCCGTCATCTTGACATTAGACCGCGACGAGCGTAAGATGTCACTTGGCATCAAACAGCTGAAAGCAGATCCATGGGAAGATATCGAAACACGCTTCCCTATCGGTTCACGTCATATGGCAAAAGTTCGCAACTTCACCAACTTTGGTGTATTTGTTGAAATTGAAGAGGGCGTAGATGGTTTGATTCATATCTCCGACCTTTCTTGGACAAAGAAAATCAAACACCCGAGCGAATTCACGCAGATTGGTGCAGATATCGAAGTACAGGTTTTGGAAATCGATAAAGAAAACCGTCGCTTGAGTTTGGGTCACAAACAATTGGAAGAGAACCCATGGGATGTATTCGAAACAATCTTCACAGTAGGTTCTGTTCACGAAGGAACAATTATCGAGATGCTTGACAAAGGCGCTGTTATTTCGTTGCCTTATGGTGTAGAAGGTTTCGCAACACCGAAGCATTTGGTAAAGGAAGACGGTTCACAAGCCGTTATCGACGAGAAGCTTCCGTTCAAGGTCATTGAATTCAATAAGGACACGAAACGAATCATTCTTTCTCACAGCCGTGTGTTCGAAGACGAACAAAGAGGCAACAAGAAAGATGGTTCTGCTTCGGACAAGAAGTCAAATTCACGCAGAAACAACAAGCACGAGGATTCGACTTCGCTGTTGACAGGCCCGGTTGAAAAGACCACGCTTGGCGACATTGAAGAATTGGCCGCTTTGAAGGAAAAGCTTTCAGGCAAATAAGAAATCATTTCTCCAAAGATTAATTGTTACTAATCTTGAAGTAGGGGGTAAACGTTTTGGTCACTGGCGTTTATTTCCCTACTTCTGTTTTCGGCCCCTCGAAAAAAGCCACACAGATTTTCATAGAAAGAGGTAGATAGCCCTCCCCCCCGGACAATCAGCATCTGTTTTAGAAAGACATATCTTTTTGGGGAAAGGTATGCCAACTTCAAAAAACGGGTATGAGTACTTTCAAAACTATTGACCAAGCATACCACAAAAAGAGGGAAGGCTCTCTTTGAAAAAGCACCTTCCCTCTTTTGTTTTTTTAGAGATTATTGCCTACTCGTCAATACCGACCAAACTATTTATTTCTCTCCGCTTATCCAAATCGATAAAATAGGTCTCTACTACTCGGTAGATATCAAAGCCTCCGGTTGAACCGGCTGCCAAGTTTAAAGACTCTACCATTTTCTTTGTTGCATTGTGTATCTCATTCTTATCAATAAGATGCAACTCATTACTATGAATCAAATTTCTTCCCATGATATTATTAAAGTTATAATTGTTTTTTATTCATCTCTAAAC
>CAVJCD010000299.1:0-2183 GCA_963648005.1 Tannerellaceae bacterium
GTTTTAATATGGCTGTTACTTACATGACAGAAGACGGCTACAACAAGATTTTAGCTGAAATCAACTATTTGGAAACCGTGAAACGTCCTGAGATTTCTGCCCAAATTGCTGAAGCACGCGACAAGGGAGACTTGTCTGAGAACGCAGAATATGACGCTGCTAAAGAAGCACAAGGCATTATGGAGACGAAACTTGCTCAACTCAAAAGTCTCATATCTAATGCACGCCTAATTGATGAATCACGCATTCAGACGGGTGAGGTTCAGATTCTGAACAAGGTGAAAATTCGAAACACGAAAAACAATGCAGAAATGGTCTACACGTTGGTTTCCGACTCTGAAGCAAACCTAAAAGAAGGCAAGATTGCTGTCAGCACTCCGATTGCCAAGGGGTTGATGGGAAAGAAAGTCGGCGACGTGGTGGAGATTAAGGTTCCATCGGGCATCATGACCTTTGAGATTATGGAAATATCAATTTAAACAAAAGCAGATAAGATATGGCAACAATATTCAGTAGAATAGTGGCAGGCGAGATTCCTTGCCACAAGATTGCAGAAGACGAAGAATTCTTTGCTTTTTTAGACATTAATCCGGTAGCAAAAGGACACACATTGGTTATTCCCAAGCAAGAGACAAACTACATCTTTGATTTGGATGATGCTGTATTGGGACGGATGATGGCTTTTGCCAAACGTGTAGCACGTGCCCAAGAAGCAGCAATTGCTTGTAAGCGTATTGGTATGGCAGTAATGGGATTAGAGGTTCCTCATGCTCATATCCACTTAATACCTATCACCAAGGAATCAGACATGTATTTCGACAAAGGTAAAAAGGTGATGAGCGAAGAGGAATTAGCTGAAGTTGCCGCATCAATCAGAAAAGTATTCAAATAGTTGTAACTATTCGATAACAAAACAGACAGTTGCTTTGTGGTGTTTGGCAACTGTCTGTTCAAATAAAAAATCGATTCCTAAATCTATAGTATCCTCATTGTTTGTCATACGCCAGAAAGTATAGGCAATCCAACGTTTACAAGATAAATAACGCCTCCGGCTACGGAGATTAACCACAAAACCAACAATGTCCATTTCACAGGTGTTGCCATTGGCTTCAAATTGAAGAAATGTCCACATACAATATAGAACAAGGCAACCACTGGAATACCTATCAACAAAATCATATCAATACAACCAATTGCTGTCATGTAAGTTGGCATTCCATCCATCAAAACACACCCGGCTGGGAAAAGACTGTATATAACGCTTGTTCCTCCAGCAATAAGAGCAATGCCTACGACGAATAGAATAAAAACGACAAGCAAAAGAATGGGAAGTAAGATAATGCCAATCAGAACAGCTCCAAATTTCAGCAAAAAACCAAATACCGAAACAATCAAATCAGCTGTCTTTTGTAAGAAGTTTCTAGGCTTACCGGATTTGATGTAATCGTCTACATTATGTGATACTTTCTCGAAACCATCGGTAACTGTTTGCCCTATTGTCTCCAGTGTGATGTTTTCCCCTCGCATAATTAATCGGTCAGTCGCAGTTTGTGCTTGCGGCATTACCATCCATAGAATGATATACAACAAAAACATCCAATAAGTGACCGGGACAAACAGTAATAGAATCATAACCAACCTGACAGCAGTTACATCCCAACCCTTATATGCAGCAATCCCCGCAGCAACCCCTCCAAGTATGCGATTGTCCGGGTCTCGCATCAGTTTCTTCTTACCTTCAATAACTTGTTCCTGAAAAACGCGTTTTTGGGTATTCTCACCTTCTTTAGTCTTCTCCTCATCCTCGAAGAGTTCCTCCGGCTTCCCCATTCGATTGATTACACTTTCCACGTGCTCGATTGTTATTACTTCATATCCCAAACGAAGCCTTTCACCGAACAATTCAGAGATACGTGATTCAAAATCATTAATAATCTCGTCCGTCCCTTCCTCATTTCGAAAATGCACACGCAAATTGGAAAGGTAGTTGTCTAATAGTTGGTACGCATCTTCATCTATATTGAAGATTGTCCCTCCTAGATTGATTGTGATTGTTTTCTTCATTTTATTCCGATTTTTAATTGTTCTTGATATGATTTATTGTGTCGTTTAATTCCTGCCACGAGTTTTCCAACTCTCCCAGGAATTCTTCTCCCTTTGGAGTAAGTTGATAATACTTACGT
>CAVJCD010000300.1:0-2179 GCA_963648005.1 Tannerellaceae bacterium
AAAAGCCCTATCGTCACTCCTGAGATGTGCGCCATCAGCAGTGCGATGGATGGTAAGCAGTTCATCTATTCCTTGCAACTTGGTTTGGGATACCAAATCACGGATTGGTTTTCTGCCTTTGTCGGCGGACGAATGAACTATTTTTCGGGGAGCTACGAAGGGTATCTGAATGCACAGTTGAAACAGAATTTGGGTGGAACAGAACTGATGACACTTGCGTTGGATTGCGACCAAACAGGTTGGGGTTTGACTCCGGTCATCGGTATTGATGCCAAATACGGCAAATTCAACTTTGGAGCCAAATATGAGTTCAAGACAAACTTAAACATCGAGAACAACACAAAGAGGTTGGAATATCCTGAGAGTGCAGAGTCATTGGTTGGAGCTTACAAACACGGCGTGAACACACCGAGCGACATCCCTTCATTGTTGTCCGTAGCTGCCTCATATCAGTTTTTACCCATGTTGAAGGCCTCCATCGAATATCACTTCTTTGATGACAAAAACGCTGAGATGGCCGGAGACAAGCAGAAACTGCTGGAAAGAGGAACCAACGAATATTTGTTGGGAATTGAATGGGACATCATCAAACGATTGACGGTTAGTTGTGGTGCTCAAATTACAGACTACGGTTTGTCGGACGAATATCAAACCGATATCAGTTTCTCTTGCGATTCCTATACATTGGGATTTGGGGCCAAAGTGATGTTGAGCGAAAAGATGGCTCTAAACGTAGGATATATGTGGACGACCTACCACGACTATGAGAAACAGTCAGACAATTACTGCGGCACCGGACTTCCCGGAACAAACATTTATAGTCGAAGCAATAAGGTGTTTGGAGTGAGTTTGGATTATGCCTTTTGATTTGGCGTACGGCATATATATAGTGGTAGAAACTATCGGATAGCTATTTTGCGGACGGTCTCACCAATTCGTACAATGTAGTAACCTTTGGCAATGTTTACGATGTACTCCCCGTCCGATTGTTTCATATCAATTTCTTTGACTCTAATGCCTACAAGGCTATATATTTCCAATCGGCTATTGATTGGGGCATTACGGACAACAATCTTGTTATCGTAGGTATTGATTTCTATTGAGTCACGGCTTATTGCCATGGTCTGCTTTACGGCAGGTACAACGGTAACCGCCCGCTGTGCACTAACAGCAAGCGGACTACCGGCATAGAAGCCGCCCAACAGAATGACAACAAACAATGTTCTCATATTCTAATCTCAAATTCACGCAAATGTATAAATAATTTCGAATATAAGAGAATGTCCGTTTCAGCATTCTTTCCAAGAATAGCTTACTATACAGACAATACCATTCCCTCGTTTCCCAAAATAGTCGCAGGAAACAGTTCCTTTGCTTCGTCATATAGTTCGGTCAGCTCGTCATAGCGAGCGGAATAGTGACCGATGACCAGCCGTTTCACGTTTGCTTTTTGTGCAATTTCCGCTGCTTGCCGGGCAGTGGAATGGAACGTCTCTTTGGCGCGCGCTTTGTCGCATTCGGCGAATGTGGCTTCGTGATAGAGGAGGTCTACTCCTTCAATTATGGGAATCATAGCCGGATTGTAGGCCGTGTCTGAACAATAGGCATAGCGTTTGGGAGGAGTTGCCGGGCGGGTCAGGCGGGCATTGGGGACAACTTCCCCCTCCGGTGTGACGTAGTCTTTCCCTTGTTTGATATCCTTTATGGAGTGAATGGGGATTTGGTAGAAATCAATCATTTCGCGGATGATATGTGCTTCTTTGGGTTTCTCGGCAAACAAGAAGCCACAAGTCGGCACTCGGTGCTTCAAGGGGATGGAATAAACCGAGAGGGAGCGGTCTTCCATAATCAGTGAATGGCTACGGGTATCTATATGATTGAAACGGACCTCATACGGCATTCCTTTGCAGAAGGTATCCAAAACCGGGCGCATATAATCTTCTATCTCTTTAGGGGCATGTATCACCAGCTCGCCGATACGCCCGAGCAATCCCAATGTGGAGATTAGTCCCGGCAACCCAAAGCAATGGTCGCCGTGCATATGAGAGATAAAGATATGATTCAGGCGACTGAATTTAACACGCATACGGCGCATTTGCAATTGAGCGCCCTCGCCACAATCAATCATGTATAGTTTGTCACGCAAATCCACCACTTGGGAAGTTGCCAAATGTCGTGT
>CAVJCD010000301.1:0-2176 GCA_963648005.1 Tannerellaceae bacterium
TGTCCTTATCGGTCTCTGTGCCTTGATCCTTGTCCTTATCGGTCTCTGTGCCTTGGTCCTTGTCCTTATCGGTCTCTGTGCCTTGGTCTTTGTCCTTATCGGTCTCTGTGCCTTGGTCTTTATCTTCCTCTGTGCCTTGGTCTGGCTTTTGGTCTGTGTTAGGCTTGTCTTGGCTTTGCCATCTATGCCAATGACGACCACACCAATACCACCAGCTATAGCCATCCCAATACCAATCTCTCAAGCCACCATAATACGGGTTGCCGCCACCATAACCCGGACGGCCATAACCGCCATGACCATAGCCATCACCATGACCGCCATGACCACCACCATAACCTAAGAGAAGGTTAGCTACCTTAGATGAAGCCAACTGCGAATTCTGAGTCTGCTCTTCAGTTTTACCAAGACCCAAACCATCGTTTTCTGCCGTGAAGACTTCTGCAAACGGTTCGCTGCCGATAAGACCATCGGGGCTGAGTTTGAACTTGAAGTTCTTTGAGTGGAAGTCTGCATCCATGCGAGAGTTGAAATCCCCTGCCGTAAGAACAACCGGGTTAGCAACCACCGGCTTCAATTCTACGATGCTGGCAACATCTTTCAAACCATCACCTGCGTCCTTAGCGTTGTAGACAACAGATGTGATAAGGTTTCCATCGAGGTTCATTCCATTATCACCAAAAACATCTTCTGCATCGGTGTATGCCAAAGCCATCACCTTGTCGGTAGACTGGTTGTGCACATAAGAATATATCGGAGCGTAACCGAATGCCGTGCTGGATTCGTTGATTGTATACCAGCTCCATTCCTCGTTGCATCCGCTAAGCTCAACGAGTTTCCCGTTACTGTCATTAGCCGCCAAGCTATCAACCATGCTGCAGTCGAAAGTCAACGGATAGCCTGTCTCCTTATTTATAAAGGTAAACTTGCCACCGCTAACGCCGTCTTCCTTGGTGTACTTGATTGTCCACAAAGAAGCATTCAAAGGAGCTTCGCTCATCTTTACAGCCTTCAAATAAATCTTGCCGGTCTTGAAGTTTCTCTCCTGTACAAGTACCAAAGCTTCCTCCTCAGTTTCAGATTTAAACTGAAACTCCCTCTTAACCTGCAACTGGTAAAGCAAGTCTCCATTAATCTGATACACGTCTTGCGACCAAAACTTTCCGTTCACGGTATCCTTCCCATCTACATTGCTGTGATACACTGCTGGAGTTTCAGCATTGCCTGTAGAAGTACACGAAACGGATTTCGTCGCAAACGTGCGGTAATCATTCAGGTCTGCCCAGGCACTTACGGAAACCATCGCTCCCAATGCCAAGCATCCCATCAAAGTAGAAATCCTTTTGTTCATAATTCTAAGTTTTAATATTAATATTAGGTTTTATAATCCCAAAACCAATATTCCTACGAAGGTTGGAAGTATCCCCAACCGCGAACCCTTAGTTATGAACAAGGCATAAAAAAACGCGGTTACCAAACATCCATTACTCAATTGACACTACCGGTAAACACCTGAAACATCAATGACAGAACTTATGGCCCGCGAATCTATACGTAAAACAGATGCGCCCACCCCCAAACGGGGGTGGACGCCCTGCGCGTATACTACGCAAACATTCACAGTTCTTATTCTGATGTTGTTCAAAATTTTGCCGATTTCTCAACCAAGAATAATCTCCGTAAAAATGTTTTCAATATTTCTATTGCGGTTTGTATACAGCGAAACACTACTCGCCACGAAACCGTGTGGCAAAGGTATAGTGCTTTTTCAAACTAACAACAAAAACTTAAAAAAAACCGAATATTTTATCCAAAATTGCCGGTTTCAAGAACAAAGCCCATAGTTTTTCATGACAAAATGATATTACAAAACGAAAGCCCCAGGGCTTGAGTGCCTCGGGGCTTTGTTTGGTTCCATCTCTCTCTCTTCACAGAGGGAAAGACAGCTGAGTTTTTAGTAACAATATTATTTGACCACTTTTTCGCCCATCGCGGGTTACTTGGAAGGGGGGCGACTCCTCGCCCCCTTCCGCGCAGCCAGTGATTAAATTTATTGATTATGAATCTTCTTATTACTTAACGATTGCCTTCGTTGCAGCTTCACCTTCTACAGCTACTACCACAACTCCTGCAGGTGCTGCCACCTGTACCTCGTCGCCAGATGCGATGGTCTTGG
>CAVJCD010000302.1:0-2175 GCA_963648005.1 Tannerellaceae bacterium
GAAGATACTACTCGTATGAAGAAGCGCTTGGCGGTCTTAAATTCGCCGACGGCACTCCATTTGGCACCAATGAAGGAGGCGAGGAATAATGGAAAGCGAATACGAACGTATGCCGTATAGCGTTGAGGACTTACAAAAGTTATCTGCTATGCGCAACCATAGCCCAAAGAAATACGGGCAGTACTTACAGAACCATAAAAGAAAGAGAAATAAGTGATTATTTATGTGGACAAAAGAAACATTAGAGAAAGCGGCTGCGGAATATGCTGCCCTTACCTGCACGTTTAAGAAACCGCAAGCGAGCTGGGATGAATTGAACAGAGCTTTCTTAGAAGGCTGTGCCTATATTATTAATAACACCCAAAAAGAAGGAGGGCTATGACAAATTAAAAGCAAGCAGTAAAAAAAATTAGGGGGTGCCGTTACAAGCGACACGGGGCAAAAGTCGTTTAATATACTATTAACATCGCGTCTTTTTATAGATTTATTCTTGCGCAAGCATTTTTAATATTGGGTTCGACTCCCACACCTCCTCATCAACACCCAAATCAATTATATGAAATTTATAGAACGTATACACAATCTGTTTAGAACCGAGGATTACATATCGGACGGCTATCATTCCTTTGGAGAACTATATGGATACCGCATGGCTTACAACGCCGGTTTTTTCAATCTGCTGGCCATGCTTCCAGGCAATCCATACAAGGTCCACAAGTCGCTATGCCATAGCGATGGAACGCCTTGCTTTGACGGCAAGTACTTTATCGTAATGGCAATACTGCCAACCGGGCAAATTAGCAACCACTACGAAATGAAAGACTGGAAGCTGTTTTGTGTGCCGCAAAAGGAGAAAGCGGATAAATGGGACAAGCACTCGCCCACAATAGCGTTGCTTAGAATGAGACAGTTCTTGAATCATTTTGAAGCATTTATGAGACCTAAAAAAGTAGTACCAGACCCTATAGAAGATTAGTAAAAATGAGTAGTTACCTGACATTTTATCTCCAGCCCATCCAAGAGGGGGCTGAAGCACCAAAAGAACCAATGCCGTTGATGGCGTATAGTCGTAGCAGCAACGTATATCAAACAATGCGCGAAGAGCTTGCCGTTGCTTACGCGGGTGAAAAATGCGCTTATTCCGAGATTACGGTGAGTGATATGCAGCATGTACTAAAAACCCAACGCAATGAAATTAACCGGACCAAGCGGTATATTACGTCTGCTAGAAAAACATTGAAATCGTTACCTGACCGGGAGCTTATACGGGAAAAGTCAGAAATCATTGAGCAACAGGAAGAGTATGTGATAGAGCTTGAATCCGACCTTCAGGAATTGCAACATATCGCATACCTCGTTGAATCTGTCGAAGACAATAAAAGCTGGGCAAGCTTTTCTAAGGTGGTGGCCAATATAGATTAAAAATTCACGATACGTTTTGCAGCCATCCAGCTTGTTTACATGTTCTTTCGAGCTGGATGGCTGCTGTACATTAAAAAAGTTGGCGTTTTGCAAACCTTAATAAAACATAGCGCTATTCTTTAATGTATATCGTGGAGTGGAGAAAAGGTATCTCGACAGGCCCATTACCTGTAGTTCTTGGTTCAATTCCAAGCTCCGCAACAAGTGGGCGATTTTTAGTTGGTGAGAAAAGAAAAAAGTGTATCGGGCGGGATGGCGGAGAGGTTACGCAGGTTTGAGTTGACGCAAAATAACCTATACGCAGGTTCGACTCCTGCTCCTGCCCCTAAAAGGAATAGTTTGTAGCTCAGAGGTAGAGCGCTGCGCTTGTAACGCAGGGGTCGGTGGTCCGAATCCATCCAGACTATCAACAAGTCCAAAGTACAAGGAAACGAAGACAGGTTGACTTAATAAGTTTGTGGGGACGCCTACATGAAGTTGAACCTCCAGAACGTATGCTGGCGAGTGTTTTCCGAGCTGGGTAATGTTTTTCGGAAGTTGCGCAAGTGGTTTAACGGGCAAAACAAGAGGATGAAGGTTCGAATCCTTCCTTGCGCTCATATTGGTTAATGATTTAGATTAGGATGTATATTTATTCACAACTTTGTAAATCAAGAAGTATATCTGAATCAGCCAACCGCCGTGAGGTTCTTGGCTGAAATGGGAAGATACCAAAGTGGTCAAATGGGCTTGACTGTAAATCAAGTGGCTTCG
>CAVJCD010000303.1:0-2174 GCA_963648005.1 Tannerellaceae bacterium
AAACAACTCTCCACCCTCGCTTGCAGTCTCGGAATTGTTGCTTACATTTGCGGCATCCAAGACATTCGCAAGAATGCTCTTGTAGAGGGCAATACCTCCGTGAGGCTTCTGCGCTGCGGTTTGAAGGGTGTTGCCCTTTTCGTTTAGATTGTCCGCAACAAACACCTCATGCACATACAATCTATTCTTGTTGTTATCTTGCATGGCACGGCAAAAAACATAGTTTCGTTTACCCTCATAGTTTATAGGGTAAGCAAAGTAATGGTGTTGCACGCTTTTATTTGCACGGATAAAATCTTCAAGACTACCCAAATACACAGCATTTTCAAATCCGTCCTTCAACGAAGTGATGGCATCCAACTTGGCTTGTCCGTAGCGGTGGGCAAGTGAAGAACCAATGGAGTTTTTGTTTATCTCAACCTTTCCGATTTCGGTGTCGAAGAACAAAGGTTCTCCAACATTTCTTTCCCACCATTCTTCAGCCACCATACGTGCAGATTTGCCTTCAGACTTTACAATTTGATTGGCTTCCACATCAACGGCTTTGGCTTTAGCAAGGGCATTACCGCGTTCCGTCTTTTCCTCTGCCGTCATGTCGGATGGGCTGACCATACGGGTGTCATTGCTCAACCTCTGCCGTCCCTCTGCCTTCTGCTCACGCAAAGAGAATTTCTTGCCCTTGTTCACCTTTGCTGCATCTTCTTCGCCGAACGGCTTGCCACCTTCGCGTTCCCAATCGTAGAGAACATCTTCTTCATTGGGGTGCGAAGCGTTCCATTCATCTATGATATTGCGAGCTTCGATGTCACTGATGACGCGGTTGGGCTTGAATGCTCCCGCCACATACCAACCCATCTTGTCGGCTTGGCTTGCCTTAGCATTGGCATTCGTTGCCTTAAGGTAATATCCGTCAGTCGGGATATGGTCGGGAATGTCGCGGTCGGCGTTGCGTTGGGCTTCCCCGTTGTAGTCAATGTCGGCAGACACTTCGCCCTCAACCCACACAAATGAGTTGTCGCGTAGATTCTTCGCGCTACCCTTACCGATTTGACGCATGGTAGGCAGAGAACCTGCGTGCCATCCCGGGCGCATGGCAAATATGGAAACGGCTCCCGAACCATTGATACCATAGTTGTAGTACGAACGTGATTCGCCATCGTAGCGTTTCTGAGCACCCTTCTTCTCCTCTATACATATCCAACGGTAACCATTATCGGTTGCCCAATTGACGGCAGCCACGTTTGGTTTGTTTCCCATGCGGTCGAAATACTTGTTGCCTTCGGCTTCGCGGTCAGACTTAAACTGCTCAAGGCTGATAACTTCACCCGTTTCGTTGTTAACAAGATGAACACCCGAAGGAAGGCTCTTCAAGTCCTTCAGAGCAGGACTGTCGGCATCATACCACTTGCCAAGTTCCACACTTTCTGCGCTTCCGATGAACAAGGGATATAGTTTTCCGTCCTCATCAAGACGCATCAACTTATACACTCGCTGAGTCTTCTTTGGCTCAGACTTGGTGCGAAGCGAATACCTTATTCCGTTCTGCTCATTTGATGTGGGTACGGTGTTGGCTGTCTCGGAATTGTTGCTTACATTTGTAGCAGAAGATTTGCTGCCACTAACGATAGGTTGCTCTGCGGATGTAATGGCAGGTGCATCGAGTGCAGTCGCTTTATAAAGTAACCTATCACTCTTCAACTTTTTTTCCAATTGGTTCTTACGAATAATATGAGAACTTATAGAAACCTCCATCCCATGTTGCGATACGGTCACGTTCTCGAAATGAACATAATCCGAACCATCTTTCTTTCGAAATGTCTTTATAAACAGATATGAAAAAGGACGCTCATGGAGCGGATTTTGCTCCTTATCTTTTTCTTCAAGCACTATATCCGGATTAGACAATGTTTCAAGAAGCATACCATATTGTTGTTCTCTACCATTTATAAACAACTTAGCCTTTTGGTGTTCCCCTATTTTGACAGTACCGATAGGCGTTTTAATTGCCTCTTTCCAGTTAGAGCTGTTTATTTCAACAACAGGCGCAATGGTCGCATTAGCTTTCATTGCATCCATGACGGACGAGACTCCGTTCTCCATAAGCCGCTGTGCTTTCTTTGCATCCGCAAACGCTCTCTCTATGGTATCGGCAAAATCCTTTATTGCTTGCTCTC
>CAVJCD010000304.1:0-2168 GCA_963648005.1 Tannerellaceae bacterium
ATAGTGCAACGGATTATTCAACAACTCATCATCTCCCCGTAAATCTATTATGGTTTTGATATGCAGATTATCCAATCGGATTGAATCCCATTCACTCAATGAACTAAGTTGTCCGGAACGGAAAACTTTTCCCCAACGGGTGGTTTGACGATTATGTGTGTTATAACCACCTATATCCCGTAAGTTTTGTACACTATCCATATTCACAGAGCGTGCACCAATTGTCTTGAAATATTTATCATTAAAAGACAATCTAAAATACTTGCGCGACATATTGTCGTGGGTTACATATGTGGTAATACCTTCTTTGATATTTGCATATCCAATGGGGTGAGAACTGTTGAATATTTCAGGATTGTCGGACACATACATCTTAAGCACACCGTCTATTTGTGGCTCAGTTTCCCATTTCAGAATGTAATTGCCGATATCATCGCGTAGGCAGACTGCTCTTATATCTACATTGTCGGAAGAAGAACATCCGACGAAGAACACAGCGCAAGCAAATAGAGAGATTATTCTTACAAATAGCATCATCTTAACATACATACCTTGCAAAGGTAATAAGTGCAAACATTTAATCACACGGATGTTAATGATATTTAAGACTACTTGCTATACGAAGTGGCAAATTCTTTGGAGATGTAGTTGTCGTAACTTTGGCACACTTCCGTTGCCAAATCCATGCCACAACGAATAATCTTTTCCCAGATATCACGTTTGAGGGATGGAATATCGTCATAACCTACGTTGTATTTGAGCAGTCCGTAGATTATACCGGCATTGAAGTTGTCGCCTGCACCTATGGTACTTACGGCATTGATAGGAGTGGCATCGAAGTGCTCGGAGAGTTTTTCTGTATACAGATTAACCCCACTGGCTCCGTGTGTAGATATGAATTGTTCGCAGTAGAATTTTATGTGGTTGGTATAGATATCACCTGCTTCTGTTTTCCCGAAAATATTGAAGAAGTCTTCGTCAGAACCACGCACTATATCTGCATATTCCAAATTCTCCAATATTGTAGGGGTTAGGTAGATTGCCTCGTGTGCATGTGCCTTCCTGAAATTGGGGTCGTAATATATTATAGCCTTGCGTTCCTTGGCGTAATCCAAAAACTCAACCATTCTCTCCCTTAGGGCGGGGTTGAGTGAATAATAAGAGCCGAAGATAAGTATGTCATCTTGGTTTATAATGGGCAGAGGTACTTCCAATCGCTGTTTGGGATAGTCCTTATAGAATATATAATTAGCATTGTTGTCGTTGTCGAGGAAAGCTAGGGATACAGGGCTTTTTCCATCGGGAAAACGGTCTACCAGCTCGGTAGAAATATTGTTATCCTTCATGAAATCACTTATGATGTCGCCTACCCGGTCGTTTCCTACCTCGCTTATGAAAGAGACTGGAACACCAAGGCGCCCCAATGATACCAATCCATTGAATACCGAGCCGCCGGGTACGGCGGTATGTGGCATGTTGTTTTTGAAAATTATATCAAGAACGGTTTCTCCAATGCCAATAACTTTTCTCATATATTATTAAATTAAACCCTATTCGTTTCTGCTTTGTTCGCGGCTCTTTGAACCAAGATAACCGCCGTGATGCCGCTTGGCATAATCTTTATTGCTGAAGTTGATGATTTTCATTGTGCCCACTACCAGGATATCTCCGATAACGGTCATGACGGTGGTGGAGGTAGTAGGGGTGAGACCGAGCGGGCATACTTCAGCAGGTGCACCGGTAGAGAGGCATACGTCAGCATCTTTTGCCAATGGACTTTCAGGGTTGCCGGTGATAACTATAAACTTCATATTGGGCACCAGTCCGCGTGTAAGGTTTACCAATTCCAATAGTTCGCGGGTTTTACCGGAGTTAGATACGAGAAGCATTATGTCGTTTCCTCGAACTATGCCAAGGTCACCATGCTGCGCTTCGCTGGGATGAAGAAAGAAGGCGGGCGTTCCGGTTGAGCAGAACGTGGTGGCTATGTTCATAGCTATTTGTCCGGCCTTCCCCATACCGCTGGTGATGAGGTTTCCGCCGAGTTCGTGAACATACTTCACTATAAGAGCCACAGCGTCTTCGTAACCGGCATTTACTGGGATATTGAGGACTGCTTCGGCCTCTTGGCGAAGGATATTGGAAATAGATTCGTACGATATGGATAC
>CAVJCD010000305.1:0-2158 GCA_963648005.1 Tannerellaceae bacterium
CCTTGGTGGGTGCCGGTAAGAGTGACGGGGCAATGGATGCCGCCAATATCTTGAAGCCTGCCCTGGCGCGTGGCGAGCTGCGTGCCATTGGTGCAACCACATTGGATGAGTATCAGAAATACTTCGAAAAAGACAAGGCTCTTGAGCGTCGTTTCCAGATTGTGATGGTGGACGAGCCTGACGAGTTGGATACGATATCAATCCTGCGTGGTTTGAAGGAAAAATATGAGAACCACCATAAGGTGCGTATCAAAGACGACGCCATCATTGCTGCCGTGCAACTTTCGTCGCGCTACATTACCGACCGTTTCCTTCCGGATAAGGCCATCGACCTTATGGATGAGGCTGCTGCCCGTCTGCGTATGCAGGTTGACTCGGTGCCCGAATCGCTCGATGAGGTTTCGCGTCGTATCAAACAACTGGAGATTGAGCGCGAGGCCATCAAACGAGAGAACGACACTGCAAAGCTTGAACAGCTGAACGAGGAGATTGCCAACCTCAAGGAAGATGAGAAAAAGCAGAAGGCACAATGGGAAAGCGAGAAAGAGCAAATCAACAAGATTCAGCAGAACAAGATTGACATCGAGAACCTGAAGTTTGAAGCCGACAAGGCAGAGCGCGAGGGTGACTACGGTAAGGTAGCCGAGATTCGTTACGGAAAGCTGAAGGCCAAGGAAGAAGAAATCAAAGAGATTCAAGCCAAGTTGCACTCCATGCAGGGAGGGGCTGCGATGATTAAAGAGGAGGTCGACAGCGAAGACATTGCCGATGTGGTGTCGCGTTGGACCGGCATACCTGTCAACAAGATGATGCAGAGCGAGCGTGAGAAGCTGCTCCGTTTGGAGGACGAGCTGCATACACGAGTGATTGGGCAAGACGAGGCCATCACAGCCATTGCTGATGCTGTACGTCGTAGCCGTGCCGGGTTGCAAGACCCGAAACGACCTATTGGTTCGTTCATCTTCCTGGGTACAACCGGTGTGGGTAAGACGGAACTTGCCAAGGCGTTGGCTGAATATTTGTTCGACGACGAGAACAGCATGACACGTATTGATATGAGCGAGTATCAAGAGAAGTTCAGCGCGACGCGTTTGATAGGTGCACCTCCGGGATATGTAGGCTACGATGAAGGTGGTCAACTGACAGAAGCCATACGCCGTAAACCTTATTCGGTTGTTTTGTTCGATGAGATTGAGAAGGCGCATCCGGATGTTTTCAATATCCTCTTGCAGGTATTGGACGATGGCCGTCTGACCGACAATAAGGGAAGGGTTGTGAACTTCAAGAACACAATTATCATCATGACCAGCAATATGGGGTCGTCGTTGATTCGCGAGAGCTTCGAGAAAATTACGCCGGGGAACCGCGAGAAGGTAATCGACGAAACCCGTATAAAAGTTTTGGAGCTGTTGAAGAAGTCAATCCGTCCGGAATTCTTGAACCGTATTGATGAAGTCATCATGTTTACTCCGTTGAACGAGGATGAGATTCGAAAGATTGTAACATTGCAGCTCAACGGCGTGAAGAAGACGATGGAGAGCAATGGCGTTGCTCTGAATTTTACCGATGCAGCCGTTGATTTCATTGCGGATGTTGGCTACGACGCTCAGTTTGGTGCACGTCCCGTGAAACGTGCTATACAGAAGTATGTGCTCAACGAACTCTCGAAGGAGATTCTTGGAATGAAAATCGACAAGGAGCGTCCGATAGTAATTGACCGTGAAGGCAGTTCGCTGGTTTTTCGTAACTGACGCCCGAATAATTGAGGTAAGAAGCTGTGTCGAATAGGCACAGCTTTTTTTGTGCGCCCGGCAGAAACGGTTTCCGTCTGAGAGGGGCGAAAAAGCATCGAAAAACCTAATCATGATACAACCTCTTTTTGCATCGGATAATACTGTTTAAAATGTGTTTCAAAAGTATGCCTCCTTGCTTTGGGAAAGCAAGAAAAAAATAAAATAAAGTGGGGTAACAACACAAAAACAGTTGTTGCGAGACACTCTCAATCTCCTTCATAAGAGATGTGCGGACATTGATTGTTAGGTGCTTGAATGCTCATCTGCGTAATAGGATAATGGGGGTGTATTTTTTTTATCCTTACGATGTGTCTTTTTTTTGTTTTTTTAATTGTATTTATTGTGGGGTTACATAACTTTGCACT
>CAVJCD010000306.1:0-2128 GCA_963648005.1 Tannerellaceae bacterium
CAGAAACGCTGCGAAGATGCCACAGCTTCTTTGAATGATTTCAAAGAAGCAGATTCATTTCTTCTTCTTGTCGACAAACTTCTTGAAGAAAAGAATCTGATAGTCTATGGAGTTGTTCCAATACTCTCCGTTGTGTACGCCCGGACGAACAAGGAAATCGTGGTCAATTTTATACTTCAGCAGTTTCTTGTGGAACTCGTTGTTTACCTCGAAGAAGAAATCGCTGTAGCCGCAGTCGATAATCAATGCCAGGTCACCATTCCTCAGGCGGTCAATCTGGTTGATTGCCGTATGTGATTCCCACACCTCGCGGTTCTCGCTCTCGCTACCAAGAAGACGGCTCATATCCCAGTTGTTGGGGAAGGGACGAATGTCGACACCCCCACTCGTTGTTCCGGCTGCGCCAAACACATCCTTATGGCGCATCGAGAGCCACATGGCGCCGTGTCCTCCCATGCTCAGTCCCGTGATGGCACGGCCACTACGGTCTTTCACCGTTGGGTAGTGGGCATCGATATAGGCAATGAGTTCGCCGGATACAAAGGTCTCGTAGCGGATGGAAGGGTCAACGGGGCTGTCCCAATACCAGCTGTTGCTGCCGTCGGGGCATACAAAAGCCACGCCGAGCAGGTCTGCTATCTCAGGCAGATTGGGTTTGAACTCAAGCCATGTCTTGGCATTTCCGCCAAAGCCGTGAAGGAGATAAATAACCGGAGCAGTGGTCTTGCCCTTCCCGGGGAAGACTACAACCGCCTGAACATCCTTGTTCATCACGTCGCTATGGACCTTTATGGTATCAACAACTGCTGCCTCGAGGGGCAAAACAAACATCACTAAGAGTGACAAAAGAAGGAACTTTGTTTTCATGGTATTTATGGGTTTTGATATGTTTTTACATGCGCAGGCGCACTCCGGCGCCTTCCACTTCGCAAAAATATACATTTCGGCGTTTTTGACTATACCTCCAACCCGTTTTTAGTGCAAATGGTTACCTTTGCGGTGAAAGGTTTTGGGTATTCATTTTTATTGGAACTTCAAAGGAAATGACATCAGGGGCAGCGCTTCCCCTGCTTTTCAATTTCGCCATGCCGGTGTTTGCCTTCTGGGCAATATGCTTTGGCGACGTGTCGGCATGGATAGCGGCAGATTTGTTCCTCATCCCAGCCTTCATTTATGTTTACCGTAAAATCAAGAAAAAATGCAGATAAGAAATATAGTAACGACACTGCTCGGCGCCCTGTGGCTACAGACTGCCGTGGCGCAGACCTTGCCAGAGATGTACCGCGCTGCCGAGGCAGAGAAGATGAACCATTGGGCAGACTCGGTGTTCAACACCATGAGCAGCGACGAGAGGATAGGTCAGCTCTTCATGGTCATGGCACAGCCCAAGACCGACAATCGCAATATGCAGCAGCTGATGCGCTATGTGGAGGAGATGAAAATCGGTGGCATACTTTTCCAGAAGGGCAACCCGGAGACCCAGGCAGAGGTGACCAACCGACTGCGCAAGGCCTCGCGCGTGCCTCTGTTTGTTGCCCTCGACGGCGAGTGGGGACTGTCCATGCGGCTCAACGGCACAACACGCTTTCCAAAGAACATGATGCTGGGAGCCATAACAGGCGACTCGCTGATAAGGGAATACGGACGTGAGGTGGCACGGCAGTGCAAGGAGATGGGGATACAAATCAACTTTGCCCCCGACCTGGACGTGAACAGCAACACCGACAACCCTGTGATTGGTCTGCGTTCGTTTGGTGAAGACCCGCGTGCCGTGGCAGACAAGGGTGTGGCTTATGCCCGGGGACTGGAGGAAGCAGGCATCATCTCCGTGGCAAAGCATTTCCCGGGGCATGGCGACACGTCGGAAGACTCTCACCACACCCTCCCCGTTGTGCGCCACGCAAGGGCACGCCTCGACAGCGTGGAGCTCTATCCCTTCTCGAGATACATACGTGAGGGCTTTGCCGGCATCATGGTAGGGCATCTCCATGTACCTTCGCTGGACGAGACAAAGGGCCTTGCATCCTCACTCTCACGCGCCATCACCACCCGTCTCTTGAAAGAAGAGATGGGCTTCGGGGGACTGTGCTTCACCGATGCCCTTGCCATGAAGGGGGCTTCCGCAGGG
>CAVJCD010000307.1:0-2126 GCA_963648005.1 Tannerellaceae bacterium
CGCCCTTAGAGCGCTCGAACTCGGCCTTGTCCCTCGGCCGGTTGTCGGCGTCGAGCCACACCTCCGAGCCCTCGGCCGCGCGGGCGATTATCAGCTGGATGTGCTCCCTCGTGAGGTTCTCCGCCTCGGAGCACATTATTATCGCGTTGGAGAAGTTCCTGCCCCTCAGTGACTGCAGGGGCTCGACCACGAGCGTCTCGCGCTCAATCATGGTCTTCACGGAGGCTTCACCGGCGTGGTCGATGAACGGGCCCAGATAAGGGAGGAGCTTGTCTATGACCTCCCCGGGCAAGGCGCCCAAATCCTTCGTGCCCTTCACGTCGACGTTGTTGCGAATCCAGATTATCCTATCGAACTCGCCGTTCTTCAGCGCCTCGAGCGCGGCGGTGACCAGCAGCATCGATTTCCCCGTGCCCCAGGTGCCGGTTATGAGCTTCACCGTCTTGCCTCTGTCCTTGAGCATGTCTATCGCGCATGACTGCTCGACGTTCCTCGGCGCGATGCACGCCGTCTTGCCCCTCGAGTATTTCCTCTGCCTCTTCCTTTTCCCGGATGCGTCCTCAAGAAGCTCCTTCGGCTCCTCGAACGACGCCAGCTTTATCGATTGGCCGGTGAATTTCCTGAACCCGCCCTTCTCGTAGCAGTAGGTGGTGTGCGAACCATCGCTCGACTCCACTATCAGATACTCGTTCTCGACGAGTTCGCGCAGGAGGCGCTCCGGGACCTTCCCGTTGACGTAGAATTCGGCCCACTCGCCGTCGTCAGCCTCCCATCCGTACTGCTTCCAAACCTTCCAGCCCGTGTAATCCTTGCGTTGCTCAATCTGCATTGGTTTCTCCATTGATGATGAATATTGGCGGAGGAATGGGGATTCGAACCCCAGCTGGGGCAAGGCCCCACTATCGGTTTTCAAGACCGGCCCCTTAAGCCGCTTGGGTATTCCTCCGTCTGGTTGCGGGGGCAGGACTTGAACCTGCGGCCTCCGGGTTATGGGCCCGACGAGATACCTCTTCTCCACCCCGCTTCGATATTATACAACTATGCGGCAAAGAAAAACGCCCGGTGAGCCGGGCGTTTGATTGTCATGGTCCTCCATCCTGGGCTTGAACCGGGAACCTTGCGATTATAAGTCGCACGCTCTGACCAATTGAGCTAATGGAGGGTCTAGGCACCTTGTTTCGGGATGGGTGCCGACACCCCTGTTCGTTTTGTTGAGGCGGTGCATTCCCGGTACTCCGCCAATCCCTTCGCCATCCTGACATTTACCCGGACCATGATACGTTTATTCCGGTATTTCCTAGACATGGCAACTTTACGGGGCCAGAGACTTGTTTTTCCCCTCCGTCACTTCGGCTTAGGCTCTCCGGCACGCCGCCCTGTACAAGTGGATGCCGGTTCTCATTGGGATTGATGGGACTTGTTTTAGAACGCGTCCCAGACGTTTGCGTGCGAAGGCTTTTTTGGCGGGTACCTTCGCCGGCGCAGTTCGCCGCCCCTGCGCACCGCCGGCCGCCGTGCCTGATTTCACGCGCCGGCTCTCCGCCTCCTAGCATCAGGCTCAGCGGAGAGGTCTGCATTATTATACAACATTCCTGCCGCGATGCAAGCGTCTCCGCCGCGATGGCGTCATTCCATGCTGTCTGCGCGGTCGATGTCGACGATGCCGCGCATGAGGCTAAGCTCACCGAGGATAATCTCCTTTGGCGCGTCCATGTCGATGAGTTTCTCAAGGCGCTTCACGGCGCTCTTAAGTCTTTCCTTTTCTTTCTCTTCCATGGTATTCCTTTCTCGGGCGTATCGATGCCCGCAATCGATTGTCTGGTGGAGTCGCAGGGAATCGAACCCTGGTCCGAAGAGCATCCCACCGAGGCGTCTACAGTTTAGTCCTCGCCTTTTACTCCAAAGGGCGACGAGAACCAACGTTCTTTGGAGGCGGCTGTGAGGTTTTCGACTTCTTTGCCCAGCCAAGCTAGAAGCTTATTGCCTTGTGTTGCGCCCATCCCCTCGTAAGGCAAGAAGCGAGAGGTGAACGTGCTCTCCCCGCAAAAGGCGGGGCCCTATCTAGAGGGGCTCAATTAGGCAAGAGCGGCGGAAGCGCGATGCGAGGCACCGAGCATCCAAGGTTT
>CAVJCD010000308.1:0-2114 GCA_963648005.1 Tannerellaceae bacterium
GCACCGGAGAGGATACCAACCACGGTAGACATCTCTATTCCGGTAACGAAATGCAGCACAACAGCTACAGCCACGCCCAAGAACACGATGCCACAAGCCAACATATTTAATGTGATTCCCCCCTCTTTGAAGGAAGAAAAGAAACCCGGACCAACCTGCATACCTACGGAGTAGACAAACAAAATCAAACCGAATTCTTTGAAGAAGCGTAACACATCGTGGTTCATCGTAAAACCGAAATGCCCCATCACTATTCCAACAAACAAAACCAACGTGATTCCAAGCGATACACCAAAAACTTTAATCTTTCCCAACTGAATACCCACTGCTATGACGAATGATAGCAAGAGGATGGAGTGTCCTATTCCCTCACCCCACAGTAAATCATTGAACCAAGCCATATTATATTATTAAACAGTCTTCCTTTCTTTGGTAAAGGCGTGCAAAGGTATGTATTTTTTATGTTTTACAACATAAATATCGGTATTACTCGCAAAAAACGACAATGCATTCCATAGTTACCGCTCTCCAAAAATGTATAAGCAATGCTTTATTCTCCCCCAGTGGTTTCCCCCTCTCTACGATTTTCTAAATTAATCATTACCTTTGCTGCATTATTAAAATAATAACACGGCATGCACGAGAAACTTATTATTCTTGATTTCGGCTCGCAAACAACACAGTTGATTGGCCGCAGGGTCAGAGAACTGAATATGTATTGCGAGATTGTTCCCTACAACAAATTTCCTCACGATGCAACAGACGTAAAAGGTGTTATCCTTTCAGGAAGTCCCTACTCTGTTTACGATGAGAGTGCCTTCAAGGCAGACTTGAGCGAAATACGTGACAAGTATCCGGTGTTGGGCATCTGCTACGGAGCTCAATTCTTGGCTTACACATCAGGCGGAAAAGTGGAACCCGCCAACTCACGCGAATACGGGCGTGCGAACCTTTCGTATATCGACAAAAACGACCCTCTATTGAAAGGTATCAACACCGGGTCGCAGATATGGATGTCGCACGGAGATACCATCACCACGTTGCCCAATAACTTCAAGATTATTGCCAGCACAAACGATGTGAAGGCTGCCGCCTATCATGTGGAAGGCGAACAGACATGGGGCGTTCAGTTCCATCCGGAAGTGTTCCACACAACCGACGGCGTTAAACTGTTGGACAACTTCCTCACCATTTGTGGGTGCGCCAAAGACTGGACACCGGCTTCGTTCATCGAATCAACGGTTGCCCAACTGAAAGAGAAACTGGGTAACGATAAGGTCATCCTTGCCCTCTCCGGCGGTGTCGACTCTTCCGTCACGGCAGTATTGCTCAACAAAGCCATCGGCAAAAACCTGACTTGTATCTTCGTTGACCATGGTCTCTTGCGTAAGAATGAGTTCGAAAACGTAATGAGAGACTACGAGCACCTCGGGCTCAACGTTATCGGGGTGAATGCCAAAGACAAGTTCTATGGAGCCTTGGCTGGCGTAACCGAGCCTGAGAAGAAACGTAAGATTATTGGCAAAGGATTCATCGATGTGTTCGACGAAGAGGCACGTAAGCTGAAAGACATAAAATGGTTGGGGCAAGGTACAATCTATCCTGATGTCATAGAGTCGCTGTCCATCACCGGTACAGTTATCAAGAGCCATCATAATGTAGGCGGTCTGCCCGACACCATGAAGCTGAAGTTGGTTGAACCCCTTCGTTTGCTCTTCAAAGACGAGGTTCGTCGTGTGGGTATCGAGCTTGGCATGCAGCCACATCTGATTAAACGTCACCCGTTCCCCGGTCCAGGTCTTGGTATCCGTATCTTGGGCGACATCACTCCCGAGAAGGTACGTATCCTGCAGGATGCCGATGATATCTATATGTCGCTTATGCGCGAATGGGGTCTCTACGACAAGGTATGGCAGGCCGGTGTAATACTTCTTCCCATCCGCTCGGTTGGTGTGATGGGTGATGAGCGCACCTACGAGAGCACTGTTGCTCTTCGTGCCGTAACCTCTACCGATGCCATGACAGCCGATTGGGCTCAGCTGCCTTACGAGTTCTTGGCAAAGGTATCCAACGAAATAATCAACAAGGTGAAAGGCGTAAACCGCGTAGTGTAC
>CAVJCD010000309.1:0-1602 GCA_963648005.1 Tannerellaceae bacterium
TTGTATGCCTGCATTGTCCCAATCAGCCGGGTGCGTTGGCTAAGGCTATGGATATAATTACCGCGGCAGGTATTTTTGTTGAGTATATGTATGCTTTCTCGCAAGGAGAGGCTGCCAATGTGATTATCCGTCCCGACAATGTTGAGAAGTGTGCAGAGGTGTTGAAGACCAATAAACTGGAACTTATCGCAGCCAACGATTTGTATAGGTTGTAAATATTAACGTCGTGCTTTTCGATAGTTTTCTCAAAAAATGATATAAATTTGCCGACTCAAAAGTGTGCGAATGAAGAAGGTTGCGTTTTTATTGATGATGATTGCGATTTTGTTGTCTTCTTGTGGAGAATACAATAAAATACAGAAGAGTACGGACTATGAACTGAAATATTCGTATGCAAAGAAATATTTCAATGCGAAGCAATATAATAAGTCTGCGTCTCTGTTAGATGAGTTGGTTACAATCTTTAAAGGTACTGCTCACGCAGAAGAATCCTTGTACTTATTGGCACAAAGCTATTATGGGCAGAAAGATTATCAAACAGCGTCAGAGTACTTTAATACGTATTACACCACCTATCCAAAGGGAGAGTATGCGGAATTGTCTCGTTACTACTCTGGGTATGGCTTATATTTAGACTCGCCTGACCCACGGTTGGACCAAAAGCAAACGTATGAGGCGATTAATCAGCTACAGCTCTATTTGGAGTATTATCCACAGAGCGAACGTGCCCCGATAGCCCAAAATGCCATGTTTGAACTTCAAGAAAAGTTGGCATATAAGGAATTGTTGGCTGTAAGGTTGTATTACAATTTGGGTACTTATATGCGTGAAAACAACTATTTGTCGGCTGTGATTACTGCAGAAAACGCGCTGAAGAACTATCCTTATTCGCAGTATCGTGAGGAGTTTATGTATTATGTGCTAAGGTCGAAATATGAACAAGCAGTGAATAGTGTGGAAGAAAAGTTGCAGGGTCGTTATCGAGAGGTTGTAGACGAGTACTACACTTACATGAACGAATACCCGGAAGGTAAATATGTAAAACAAGCACAGAAGTTCTACGATTATGCCAACAAGAGAATAAAAGACACATATTGAGAAATTATTTAATGATAAAATAAGATGGATTACAGAAAATCTAACGCTCCTTCGAATACGATTACCCGTGACATGATGAAATTGTCTGCCGATACGGGAAATGTATATGAAACAGTGATGATTATCAGCAAGCGTGCCAATCAAATCAGCGTGGAAATGAAGCAAGACCTTGAGAAGAAACTTCAAGAGTTTGCCTCATATAATGACAATTTGGAAGAGGTTTTCGAAAACAGAGAACAAATTGAGATATCTCGTTATTATGAGAAGCTTCCGAAGCCAACTCTGATTGCTGCGCAAGAATACGAAGATGGAAAAATCTACTATAGGAATCCTTCCAAAGAAAAGAGCATTTAGTTAATCGGTAATATCCATTGATATGTTGCAAAGGATACAAACCGTTTATTTGTTGATTATTGTGGGGCTTATGGCCGCCGTGATGTTTTTGCCTCTTGCCGTAATGCTGGTGGAAGGTGAATATTGTACATTCAAAGCTGTAGGTGTTAG
>CAVJCD010000309.1:1612-2048 GCA_963648005.1 Tannerellaceae bacterium
TTTTTGTTTTGGCTGCGGTTATCTCATTGTTGGCACTGATTACAATCTTCCTATTCAAAAAAAGAATATTGCAGATACGTCTGTGTGTATTCAATGCTATCTTGATGTTGGGGTTCTATGGTATATTTGCCTTCTTTGCTTGGACGTTGAAGGGAGATTTGGCATATTCCGGCTTGAATCTTAGAATAGCGCTTTCTTTCCCTGTGATTGCTTTGATATTGGATTATTTGGCAATCCGTAACATTGGTGCAGATGAAGCTTTGGTTCGTTCGCTCGAGCGATTGAGATAAAACATTCTTTTATTTATTGGGGCACAAGCAAGAGGATTGACTCTGATTGCTTGTGCCTTTTTTCGTCTTTTGTTAGTGCCGAATGGCTCTTAAATCAATAACTCTGACTTATGGAAAGGGGAAGGAATGAGTATAAAGGATAACCG
>CAVJCD010000310.1:0-2044 GCA_963648005.1 Tannerellaceae bacterium
ACGTGGTCGAGACCACCGTAACCGATATCGTATGATGCGCCGTCGCCACCGATAATCCACTGGCTGCGTTTAACCAGATACTGCTGCAAAGCGGTAATCTGCTTGCAGTGGTTACATTTGTCCTTATTGGCTTCAACGATAGGAATAATCTTAGAAGCCAACTCCTTAGTCTTGTCGGCATTGTTCATGTTCTCAATCCATTCGGTGAACAAGCCCTTCACGTTCTCAGGAGTGCAGTCGGCTGCAAGAGCATCGTTCATTACATTCACGATACGAGCACGCATCTTCTCGCCGGCAAGCTCCATACCGAGACCAAACTCGCAGAAGTCCTCGAACAGAGAGTTAGCCCAAGCAGGGCCATGTCCCTTCTCGTTTACTGTATACGGAGTGGAGGGAACAGAACCGGAGTAGATAGAAGAACAACCCGTTGCGTTGGCTACCATCTCACGGTCGCCAAACAATTGAGAAATCAACTTAACATACGGAGTTTCGCCGCAACCCGAGCAAGCGCCCGAGAACTCAAACAACGGAGTAGCGAACTGAGAGTTCTTTACGTTGGCCTTGATATCAACCAAATCCTGCTTGCTTGATACCCTCTCCACGCAGTATTGCCATGCGTCAGCCTCAGAGAGCTGAGTATCGAGAGCAACCATCTGAAGAGCCTTGCCACCCTTCTTGGGATTACCCGGACATACATCCACACAGTTGCCGCAACCAAGGCAGTCGAGAACGTCGACCTGCATACGGAACTGCATACCCGCGAACTGCTTGCCCATGGCAGGTACAGTATCCTTGAACGGAGCAGCAGCCTGCTCGGCAGCGTCCAATACGAACGGACGGATAGCAGCGTGAGGGCAAACATACGAACACTTGTTGCACTGGATACAGTTGTCAGCCGTCCAAACCGGAACGAAGGCAGCCACACCGCGCTTCTCATATTTGGCTGTACCCGGATGCCAGGTACCGTCTTCGATACCCTTAAAGGCAGACACCTTCAAAAGGTCACCGTCCTGAGCATTGATAGGACGAACCACATCGTTGATAAATTCGGGGTCGTTGTTTGCTGCAACCTCATCGTCCGGCAGGTTAGCCCACGACGGGTCGATGGTAAGCTGCTTGTATTCGCCACCACGGTCAACGGCTGCGTAGTTCTTGTTAACCACATCTTCGCCCTTCTTGCCATAAGACTTCACGATGAACTTCTTCATCTGCTCGATGGCCAAGTCTACAGGGATTACGCCAGTAATACGGAAGAAAGCAGACTGGAGAATGGTGTTAGTACGGTTACCCAAACCAATCTCCAAAGCAATCTGAGTAGCATTGATATAATAAACGGTGATGTTTTTCTGAGCGAAATAACGCTTTACCTTATTCGGCAGGTGCTTAGCCAGCTCTTCGCCGTTCCATACCGTGTTCAACAGGAATGTGCCATTCTCACGCAAGCCGCGAGTTACGTCATACATACGAAGGTAAGCCTGAACGTGGCATGCAACGAAGTTCGGGGTGTTTACCAAATAAGTTGAACGAATAGGATGGTCACCAAAACGAAGGTGAGAGCAAGTGAAACCACCCGACTTTTTCGAGTCGTAAGAGAAGTAAGCCTGGCAGTATTTATCGGTGTTGTCACCAATGATTTTTACGGAGTTCTTGTTTGCACCAACCGTACCGTCGGCACCCAAACCATAGAACTTAGCCTCAAACATTCCTTCACCACCCAAAGCAATCTCTTCTTTCTTGGGAAGAGAGGTGAAAGTAACATCGTCTACGATGCCAATAGTAAACCCGTTCTTAGGCATTGGCAACGAAAGGTTCTCGTAAACGGAAAGAATCTGAGCAGGAGTAGTATCCTTAGAGCCCAATCCGTAGCGACCGCCAACGATAACCGGAGCGTTCTCCACTCCATAGAAGCAGTCTTTTACGTCTAAATACAAGGGCTCGCCGTTTGCACCCGGCTCTTTTGTTCTGTCGAGCACTGCAATACGCTTTGCAGTCTTAGGCACGGCAGCAAGGAAATGCTTTGCCGAGAACGGACGATAGAGGTGAA
>CAVJCD010000311.1:0-2035 GCA_963648005.1 Tannerellaceae bacterium
GGGTATGCATAGCACGGCGGATTACAAAGGCGGCAAAGCACTCAAATCCTGTCTTAAGGAGTTTGTTCATATCTGCGGTGCGGCTTTCTTTTCATATAAGGGGGATTTCTTATGATGTTCCCCCTTTTTTGCACGTTTACTGAATCAAGAATAAATATAAAGAAATAGAGTATGATGTTTTTGTCAAAGCAATTGCACCCGGTGGCTGCAGGTATTGCCGCCACATGTTATTTGTTCCTTACGGCTTGTTCTCCTAAGGAAGCGGTACGCCTGAATTTAATTCCGCTACCGGCACAACTTGTAGTATCTGATGGCTTTCTTAGTGTGGACAGTGTTGCTGTCTTCTCCAAGGATAAACCGGCGAATGTCCGTTTTGAGGTAGACCCATCAATGGGGGGTAACCCGGAAGGATACCAACTTACTATATCAGATAAAGGTATTGACCTTAAGGCGTCAACCGAAACGGGTGTTTTCTATGGAGAGCAAACGATACGACAGTTGTTTACACCCAACGGACTTCCGTATGTATCCATACAAGACGAGCCCCGCTTGAAGTATCGCGGATTACACTTGGATGTGTCTCGCCATTTCTTCCCGAAGGAAGAGGTCTTCAAGTTGTTGGATGCGATGTCATACTATAAGCTTAACAACTTGCATATGCATCTTACGGATGGTGGTGGGTGGCGTCTTCAGATAGACAAGTATCCGAAGTTGACCACAGAGACAGCATATCGTAATTTGTCAGATTGGAAGGAATGGGGGGCTAGCAAAGACCACAAATATCTTCCAGAAGGGACGGCTGGTGCATACGGCGGTTACTATACCAAGGAGGATATGCGTGAGATAGTTGCCTATGCTGCCACGAAGCATATAAATGTGGTGCCGGAAATTGAGTTTCCTGGTCATTCCGATGAGGTTTTTGTCGCTTATCCGGAACTAAGTTGCACTGGGCAGCCTTATAAACATAGCGAATTTTGTGTTGGCAATCCGAAATCTATAGCTTTTATGGAGGACGTGCTCGACGAGATAGCGGAACTTTTCCCTTCCGAATACATCCATGTGGGGGGTGATGAAGCCAGTAAACGCTCGTGGAAGACCTGTCCCAAATGTCAGGCTTTGATGAAGAAGAAAGGCATGGAGAGTGTGGACGAATTGCAGAGTTATATGATACACAAGGCAGAAGAACACCTGATTGCCAAAGGACGCAAACTGATTGGTTGGGACGAGATATTGGAAGGAGGACTTGCTCCGGAGGCCACTGTCATGTCTTGGCGAGGAGAGAATGGTGGCATTAAGGCTGCCCGTATGGGGCATGATGTGGTAATGACGCCTTCTGCTTATATGTATTTCGACTTCTATCAAGCCGACCCGAAAACACAGCCGTTTGCAATAGGTGGTTACACTCCAATAAGGAGGGTGTATAGTTACAATCCTGTGCCGGTTGATTCGTTGACCGAGGATGAAGGACGGCACATTGTGGGAGTTCAGGCAAATACTTGGACTGAATTTATTGCCGATGAGAAATACCTGGAATATATGATGTTCCCACGTGCATTGGCTGTGGCAGAGATAGGTTGGACTCCTCAGAAGAAACGTGAATGGAGTGATTTCAAGCCGCGTATGAATGCCCACATCCCAGTGTTGCAACGTATGGGTATCAATGCATTCACCCTTTCCGACGAATTGGATATAGCCTTGTCGGTTGATACCATCAAGAAGCAAATATCTGTGTGCATAGATGCTGAAAAATGTCCGGTAGAGATACGCTATACAACGGATGGTACTGAGCCAACTGCTTCATCGGCGCGCTACAAAGGTGCAATCTTGGTGAAAGACTCCGCTTATATCAAGGCTGCCATCTTCCGTGACGGCAAGATGCAGGGGACGCCATCAGAAAAGAAGGTGGACTATCACCGCGCTATCAATAAGCCGATACATTACAACAGTAAGTTGTATGGTGGTTATATGGCCGGAGGGATGAATGCGTTGCTTGATGGCTATCGTGGCGGACTGACCTATTTGGACGGCCTTTGGC